>NZ_JBEYIL010000031.1:0-66515 GCF_040635845.1 Streptomyces sp. NPDC006872 | reverse complement strand
GTCAACGTCCTCTGGGCCCTCCTACGTGACGGACGGACCTACGAACTCGTGCCACCCACCGGGCACGCGGCTTGACAGACCGCATTAGGAATCACAGTCCGGGCAGCCCCTCCGCTCACGGGGAGGGACTGCCCAGTATCCGGACGCGCCGGTCGCGCAGAGTGCCTACGCCGCGACGGAGGTGTAGTGCGCCGCGTCCCCCTCGATGGAGTAGCTCTCCTTGCCCTCGATGCCGACCGGCACGTCACCGGCCACGGTCACGCGGTGCAGACGGCGCGGCAGACCGTTGTAGTTGTCGATGGCGTAGTGCTGGGTGATGCGGTTGTCGAACAGGACGAGCTGGTTGACGGACCAGCGGTGGCGCAGGATGTTCTCCGGCCGGGTGACATACGCCTGGAGCAGGTCGAGGATCTTGCGGGACTCGGCCGGCGACAGGCCCACGATCCGCTGCGCGAAGCCGCCGATGAACAGTCCGCGCTCGCCGGTCAGCGGGTGGACGCGGACCACCGGGTGGACCGTGCGGTACTTGATCGACGTGAACCTGGCGCGCTGGGCGGCCTGCTCCTCGTCGAGCTCCTCGGCCGGCACCGCGTAGTCGTAGTCGTTCGTGTGCTCCGCCCACAGGGTGTCGGCCAGCCGGCGCAGGGACTCCGGCAGGTCGCGGTAGGCGGCGGCGGAGCTGGCGATCAGCGTCTCGCCGCCGTACGGCGGGATCGTGATGCTGCGCAGGGTGCTGGCCTGCGGCGGGTTGAGGACGAACGTGACGTCGGTGTGCCAGTGGTTGGCGGCCCGGCCGCGCTCACTGTCGACGGGCAGCACGTTCGGCGCGGAGTCGACGGACTCGACCGTCGGGTGGGCGGTGGTGAGGTCGCCGAAGTGGCGGACGAAGGCCTGCTGGCTCGCGTCGTCGAGGTTCACCTCGTCGAAGACCAGAGCCTTGTGGACGTTGAGGGCCTCGCGGATCGCGGCGACCTGCTCCTCGTCGAGGGGCTTGGCGATGTCGATGCCGGACACCCGGGCGCCGATGTTGGCGGTGACCTTCTGGATTTCGATGCTGGACACGTGCGGGTCCTTTCAGACGAGGGCGGGTGCGGGGCTGACGTGCTGGTTGGCGGGGCGCGGGAGGCCGTACCTCTCGCGCAGGGTCTGGCGCGGCCCGTACTCCGTACGGAGCAGACCGCGGGCGCGCAGGATCGGGACGACGTGGTCGACGAAGGCGTCGAGGCCGGAGGGCAGGACCGCGGGCATGATGTTGAAGCCGTCGGCGGCGCCCCGGGTGAACCAGGTCTCGATCGCGTCGGCGACCTGCTCGGGCGTGCCGGCGAAGGTGAGGTGCCCGCGTCCGCCGCCGAGCCGCCCGATGAGCTGCCGCACGGTGAGCCGCTCACGCCGGGCGAGTTCGACGATGAGCGTGTAGCGGCTCTTGGCGCCCTCGATGGCGCTCTCCGGTGGCAGATCGGAGGGGAGCGGTGAGTCCAACTCCAGTACACCGGGCTCCAGTTGGAGCAACTGCTCCAGCCGCTCGATCCCGTGGGAGTGGACGATGTGATCCTCGAGGACCTGCTCGTGCGCCCGCGCCTCCGCCTCCGTCGAGCCGATCACCGGCACGATCCCGGGCAGCACCTTGATGTGGTCGGGGTCGCGACCGGCCGCCGCCGTACGGGACTTGAGGTCGGCGTAGAAGGCCTGCGCGTCCTCGATGGTCTGCTGCGCGGTGAACACCGCCTCCGCGTACCGGGCGGCGAACGCCTTCCCGTCCTCGCTCGACCCCGCCTGCACGAGCAGCGGGTAACCCTGCGGCGAGCGCGGGACGTTGAGGGCGCCCTCGACGCTGAAGTACGTGCCCTGGTGCCGGGGCGGATGGATCTTGTCGTCGTCGCCCCAGACGCCGGACGCCTTGTCGGCGACGATCGCGTCGTCCTCCCAGCTGTCCCAGAGCTTCAGGGCCACGTCGAGGAACTCGGCGGCGCGGGCGTACCGCTCGGCGTGCGCGGGCTCGGCGTCGAGCCCGAAGTTGCGGGCGGCCTCGGCGCCGGCCGTGGTGACGATGTTCCAACCAGCCCGGCCCGCGCTGATGATGTCCAGCGAGGCGAACTTGCGGGCCAGGTTGTAGGGGGAGTTGTAGGACGTGGACGCGGTGGCGATCAGCCCGATGTGCTGAGTCGCGGTCGCCAGCGCGGTGAGCAGCGTGAGCGGCTCCAGGGCGCCGGCCGGACGC
Organism: Streptomyces sp. NPDC006872; assembly: GCF_040635845.1. Taxonomy (NCBI): domain Bacteria; kingdom Bacillati; phylum Actinomycetota; class Actinomycetes; order Kitasatosporales; family Streptomycetaceae; genus Streptomyces; species Streptomyces sp. NPDC006872. Next base: position 64,297 of record NZ_JBEYIL010000031.1, on the reverse strand, counting down.
TGGGCGATGTTGCCCCAGAGCTGCGGCCCGTCGGCGAGAAACAGGGAGTCGAAGGTGCCGCGTTCGGCGATCCGGGCCAGGTGGACATAGTGATCCAGCTCCACATGAGCGAACGGATCACTCTCCGGAAGCCGCCAGGAGGCTTCATGATGACCGGTGCTCATGAGGAACGCGTTGAGGTGGAGGTGGCGGGGCATGGGCGAGGTCCTTTGCGACGAGCAGGTCTGGTGGGGGCGGACGAGCGCCGGTGCGGATCTTTCAGCCCGTCCGGCGTTTGAGGACGAGGCCCGTTCAGGGCCGAAGCGGGGGTCTGGGGGCGGCAGCCCCCAGACGCCGGCAACCGGTCACCCCACGTCCTCCGTCACACCCAGCGCCGCCAGCAACCGCTCCCGGTACTCCCCCAGCAACGGATCGCGATACGAACGCGGATGCGGCCGATCGATCGTCAGATCGAGCCCGATGCGCCCGTGATCGAGGACGAGGACCCGATCGGCGAGCACGATCGCCTCGTCCACGTCGTGGGTGACGAGCAGCACGGACGGCTTGTGCCGCTCCCACAGCTCACGCAGCAGCGCATGCATCTTGATCCGGGTGAGCGCGTCCAGCGCCCCGAACGGCTCATCGGCAAGAAGCAGCTCGGGCTCGCGGACCAGCGAGCGAGCCAGCGCCGCTCGCTGCGCCTCACCGCCGGACAGCTCGTTGGGCCACGCCCGCTCCCGGCCGCCGAGGCCCACCTCGGCGAGGGCGGCCCGTCCCTTCCGGTCGGCCTCCTTGCCGTCCAGCCCGAGCAGGACGTTGTCCAGCACCCGTCGCCAGGGCAGCAGCCGGGAGTCCTGGAAGACCACCGACACCCGCTCGGGGGCGGTGAGCTGCCCGCTGCCGACGACCTCGTGGTCGAGGTCGGCGACCGCCCGCAGCAGGGTGGACTTGCCGGACCCGCTGTGCCCGAGAAGCGCCACGAACTGGCCGGCGGGGATGTCGAGGTCGATGCCGTCGAGGACCGTGCGTCCGTCGAACGACCGGGTCAGCCCCCGCAGTTGAACGGCGGGTCGGGTCAGTTGCTCAGTGTGCGGCGCCACGACAGCACCCTCCGTTCGACGATACGGACCACGCTGTCGGAGATCAGTCCGAAGACGCCGTAGATGAGGAGTCCGACGAGGATGACGTCGGACTGGCCGTAGTTCTGGGCCTGGAACATCAGATAGCCGAGGCCGCTGGTGGCGTTGATCTGCTCCAGGACCACCAGTCCCAGCCAGGAGCCGGTCACCCCGAGCCGGAGTCCCACGAAGAATCCGGGCAGCGCGCCGGGGATCACGATCTGCCGGATGAACTGGACCTTCGACAGGCCCTGCACCTCGGCGAGTTCGACGAACCGGTGGTCGATGCCGGACAGCGCGGCATGCGTGTTGAGGTAGATCGGGATGTAGACGACGATGGCGATGATCGCGATCTTGAAGGTCTCGCCGATGCCCAGCCAGAGGATGAAGAGCGGGATCAGGCCGAGCGTCGGGATCGCCCGGTTGAGCTGCACGGTTCCGTCGATCAGCGCCTCCCCGGTCCGGCTCAGCCCGGAGGCCAGCGCGAGCGTGACCCCGGCGGTCAGACCGATCGCGAAGCCGTACCCGGCGCGTTCCAGCGAGGTGAGGATGTCGGTGGTCAGCGTTCCGTCCGTCCACAGGTGGACGCCGGTCTCCAGCACCGTCCAGGGCGCGGGGATCGCGCCGGTGTCCAGCTGCCCGGCGGCCGAGGCGACGGCCCACAGGACGATGAGCAGCAGGGGCCCGACGAGGCGGACGGCGGGCAGTCGGCGGCCGGGGGCGAGGCCGCGGCGCCGCCGGCGGCGGGGGCGGCCGGGGGTGTCGTCGTCGACGGTGACGGCGGGGGCCGTGCCCAGTGCGGTGGTGGTGGTCATGGCGGTCAACTCCGGTACTCGGCGGCTACGGACTTCGCGGCGATGCCCTCGAAGCGGTGGTCGAAGAGCGAGGAGACGTCGAACTTCTTCACGAAGCCGCCCTCCGCGAGCAGGTCCGCGGTCTCCTGCTCCCACTTGATCGCCTCGTCCCAACTCGGCGGGAACAGCGGCTTGTTGGCGAGTGCGGTGATCGCCTCGGCCTGGTCGAGGGTCAGGTTCTGGGTCTTGACGTAGAACTCCTCGTTCCAGACGTCCGGGTGCTCGTACTGCCAGACCTGGCCCTGCGCCCACTGCGGGATGTACGCGGCGACCGCGGCCGCCTTCGCCTCGTCGTTCAGCACGGAGGTCGGCGCCCACAGCAGGCTGAGCAGGTCGACGACGTCGGTGGTGACGACCCGGGCGCCCTTGGACTCGTACTGCTTGAGGTAGGCCGGGGACTGGCTGTTGGCGAGCGGGGCGATGTCCACCTGGCCGGACTGCAGGGCGGTGAGGAACTGGTTGCTGGTCAGCGGGACGAGCTTGACCTCGTCGTACTTCAGACCCGCCTGCTTCAGCGCCCGCAGCAGGACGACGCCCTGCGCCTGCCCCTGCGAGAACGCCAGCTTCTTCCCCCGGAAGTCCTCGACGGTGTGGATGTCGCTGCCGGGCTTGGTGGCGAAGAGATAGTTGGGCCTGCGGGTGATGTTGATCGCGACGATCTTCGCGTCGAACCCCTGGTAATGCGCCTGGATCGGCGGAATACCCGCGTTGTTGGCGAGGTCCAGGGACTTTGCGCGAAAGGCGTTGATGACATCCGGACCGGCGCCGATGTTGAGCCAACTGGACACCTTGAACGGCAGCGCAGGCAGATCCGCCAGCTCGAACTGCAACTGCTGGATGTTCTGGAAGGACGCGATTTTCAGGCTCGTGCCGGCGGGCACCTTGTCGGCGAGCGGAGCCGTGGAGGCGCCCTTGCCACCGGTGGCGGCACTGCTCTCGGCGCAGCCGCTGAGCCCGGCGACCCCGGCGGCGGCGCCGAGCAGAGAAGCGAGGAAGAGACGTCGGTCGACACCGGACGCACGGGAAACGGGCATGGGAGAACCCCCAGGGGAATACGACGGAAAGGTGTGCGGAATTGCGGGCGCATCATGGCCCGACAAAGAAAGCTCACGCGTGAAAGGCGGAGCAGGAAGGCGGAGCATGAAAGGCTGAGATGCAACGCAGAGGGAGAAGAGAAGGGCGCGCTCCCGGCGCGCCGGGGCGTCAGCAACAGAAGGTGCGACAGCTCATGGAACGATATTCCCGTCCTCGGGCAAGGCCTGTCAACATTCGGAGTTTCTGAATTAACTGGGAGCGGTGGGCACGGTATTGCGCCCGGCCGCCGAGGAGCCCAGCGGATCCCGGTACAGCACGTCCAGAGCCACCGCGCCGCCCGCCACGGCCAGCACGGAGTCCCCGAAACTCGCGGGCAGGACGCAGCCCGCGCGCTCCGCCCCGACCTCGGCGCGCAGTGCGGCCAGGCAGTCCTCCCGGAACAGCACGCCCACCTCGGTGACGACGACCCGCTCCGGATTGAGCACGTCCAGCAGCAGCCCGGCCGCCCGCCCCACCATCCGCGCCCGCTCCCGCAGCAGCCGGACGGCGACCGGGTCCCCGGCGTTCGCTGCAGCGAGCACATGCATCGGGTTGACCCCGTCGATGACCCCTGCCGCCTCGGCCCGCCGGCACAACGTCCGCTCGCTCAGCTCCGCCTGGAGGCAGCCGACGCGTCCGCAGTCGCAGGGCTCGCTGCCGCCGGCCAACGGCAGATGCGCGATGGCGCCCGCCTGCGAACGCGGCCCGTGGTGCACCTCGTCGTTGGTGGCGAACGCCGCGTCGACCACGTTCCCGACGAACAGCTGCAGCAGGCTCCGGCTGCCACGCGCCCGTCCGAACAGCCGCTCCGCGTTGACCAACGCCCGCGCATGCCCGTCCACATGGACCGTCAGCCCGCTGCGGGCGGCCAGCGTCTCCCGCACGGGCACCTCCCGCCAGCCCAGCAGCGGATGCTCGACGACGGTCCCCGAGTCCCGGTCCACCCAGCCGCCCACGGCGACCCCCGCCCCGAGGGCCCGGCAGCCGGGCGCCTCGCCCAGCAGCGCGCCGAGCCCGTCGGCGGCCCGTGCCAGCACCTCGGACGGTTCGAGGCTTCGGTGCCTCAACTCCCGCCGCGCCACCACCCGTCCCCGCAGATCCAGCAGCGAGACGGTCGTGTACGGCACCGCCACATGCACCCCGCCCACCACCAGCCGGGAGTCGTCCAGGTCCACGGGAACGTGCGGACGGCCCACCCCGTTGCTGCGCCGGGGCACGGCCGACTCGCGGATCAGCCCGAGCCCGGCGAGCCGGGCGCAGTGGTCGGTGACGGAGGCGGGGGACAGCCCGGTCAGCCGGGCGATGGTGGAGCGCGCGACCGGCCCGTGCTCCAGCACGGACCGCAGGATCACGCTGGCACTGGTGCGCCGCCGGTCGCTGTCGGCGACCCGGTGGGTGACGGGAGAGGTCCGGGCGGGGGGAGCCGCGGTACGGGGCATGGGAGCCATGGGGAACTTCCTCGGAAGTCGGGAGCCGGTCCGACACTGCGCCGTCCGTGGGGCGCGGCGCGCCGGGTGACCGACTCCGCCCGCCTCACACCGGAGGGCGACAGGCGGCCGCGCCGACGCGTCGCAGGTCGACATGGCGACGCGACGAGAAGTTCAGAGCCTGAGCCTGGGCAACCATGGCCGGAAGCGTAGGGCAGGAAAGGTGAATCCGACCAGACCACTAGGATTCCTTTGGTGGGAACACACAATCCTGCCGTGTTGCCGAAAGGTGAGCGAAACATCCCCACCTCAGTGATCGGCGTCACGCCGTACCGGGTGTAACCGGCATCCTTTGTCCGGAGCCGACCAAGGTCATGTTCCCCCCTTTGTCGAGCGCTGACGGTGAGCGGCCCGTGATCGCTGGGATAGCGTCGCGGTGTCCCCGACCGTCCCCACCTCGCGGAGTCCCCATGAGCACCGCCGCCGTCACCGCCGCCCGTCCCGGGCAGGTCCTCGCCGACCTGCTCCCCGCCTCCCGTGTCCGGGACATCGCGCTCGTGCTCGGCGGTGCCGCGCTGACCGGCCTCGCGGCCCAGATCGCGGTCCCGGTCCCCGGCACCCCCGTCCCGGTGACCGGCCAGACCTTCGCCGCGCTGCTCGTCGGCACGACCCTCGGCACCCGCCGAGGAGTCTCCGCGCTCGCCGTGTACGCGCTGGCCGGGCTCGCCGGCGTGCCGTGGTTCGCCGACGGCACCTCGGGCCTCGGCGTCTCCTTCGGCTACATCCTCGGCATGATCCTCGCCTCCGCCGCCGTGGGCGCGCTGGCCCGCCGTGGCGCCGACCGCTCCGTGCTGCGCACGGCGGGCGCGATGCTGCTGGGCGAGGCGATCATCTACGCCGTCGGCGTCCCGTACCTGGCCTACGCGGCGGACATCTCCGCCTCCGCCGCGATCGCGGCCGGTCTCACGCCGTTCCTGATCGGCGACGCCCTCAAGGCGATCCTGGCGATGGGCCTGCTGCCGACGGCCTGGAAGCTCGTCAAGCGCTGAGCGGCTGAGCGGCTGAGCGGCTGAGCGGCAACCTGTTGGCGATTCGCGACGGGGGCGTGGCCTGACGGATTCCGTCAGGCCACGCCCCCGTCGTCGTAGGGCTTGGCGCCGGGCTCGTCGGGCTTGTCGGGGCTCAGCCCTGCTTCTGCCGCGGTCGTCGCTGGGACCACCACAGTCCGGCCACGCCCGCCGCGAGCAGCGAGGCACCGGCCGCGCCGAGCGGCAGCAGGTCGCGTTCGACGCCGGTCTTGGGCAGTTCGTCGCCGCCGGGGGCCACGGGTGTGTTGTCGGTGCCGAGGAGCAGCGGGGTGGCGGGCGCGTTCGGCGACGGGTTCGTCGTACCGAACGGGACCGGACCCTGCTGCCAGAACGTCTTCTTCCCGTCGCTGGTCTGGACGGGCAGACAGATCTTCCCGGTCTTGCTCAGATCGAAGGTCGCGTCGACGTCGTACGACTTCGACGCCCCGGCCGCGAGATTGTCGATGGGACAGGCGAAACCGCTGTTGGATCCCTCCGGAAGATCTTTCTCCGCGATGGCGTCACACCCTTCGACGCTTTTGACCGTGAGTCCGTCGAACCCGACGACCAAAAGCCTTATCTGTCCGCTGTCCTTGGTTCCCTCGTTCTTCACCGTCGCGGTGATGGCCGTTTTATTCGAACTGTTGTCGACCGAGATCGACTCCGGTAGCAGCGTCGTCGTCTTCACGCCCGCAGGCGCCTCGTCGACCGGCTTTCCCCCCTTGCCGCTGCCGGGCCCTTGGTCGTCCGCCCCGGCCGGGAACGAAAAGATCAACACTGCCGAGAAAGATGTCACGACCAGCGATCCGGCAATGGTCGTCGCACGACGAGAACTCATGTTCGGCCCCCTTGGCTGCGCCTGAATTCGCAGTACTTGAAGAGGTACCACAAGATTTCTCCACACTATGCTGGTACGGCACTAAGTGTGACTATTGTGTTTCAGGGGCCGGGCAATGGAGGGGGTGCAGCGGATTGCCGGGAAATTCGGGAAACACAGGGAATCCGGAGGGTCCGGGGAGTCCGGGGAACGACGGGAGTCCGGGGAATTCCGGGAGCGAGGGTTTTCCCGGGATAATCGTGACGGGCCGCTATCGGCTGGTCGAGAGTATCGGTCAGGGGGGAATGGGACGGGTGTGGCGAGCCACCGACGAGGTGCTCGACCGGCAGGTCGCGGTGAAGGAGATGCGCATCGACGGCCTCGACTCGGAGGACACCCGCACCCGCCGCGAACGCACCCTGCGCGAAGCCAGGGCCACCGCCCGCATCGACCACCCCAACGTGGTGCGCGTCTACGACGTGGTGGACGAGGGCGAACGCCTCTGGATCGTCATGGAGTTGGTCGCCGGCCGCTCCCTGGAGCGCATCATGGCCGAGGAAGGTCCGCTGGGCCCGCGCGAGACCGCCCGTATCGGCCTCGGCCTGGTCATGGCGCTGCGCCAGGTGCACGCCGGGGGAGTCCTGCACCGAGACATCAAACCGGGCAACGTCCTGGTGGAGAACGCACGGAGTGCGCAGACCGCGCACGGCGTGCGGAGCGCGCACGGTGTGCCGAGCGCGCAGACCGTCGAGAACAGGGCGACCGGCGATCGACGCGTCGTCCTCACCGACTTCGGCATAGCCGCGATCCAGGACGCGAAGGCGTTGACCATGGTCGGCATGCTGGTCGGTTCCCCCGACTACATGGCCCCCGAGCGCATCTCCGGCAGTCCACAGGGCCCGCCCTCCGACATCTGGTCCCTGGGCGCGACGCTCTGCGCGGCCCTGGCCGGCCACTCCCCCTTCTCCCGGGACACGACGCTGGCCACCCTGCACGCGGTCCTCTACGAGGAGCCTCGACTCCCCGTCAATGCGGGCCCGTTGCAGGCCGTCCTGGCCGGCCTCCTGACGAAGGACCCCACAGCCCGCCCGACCCTCACCGACCTGGAATCCGCCCTCGCCCCCATCGCCTTCCCACGCGCTGCAGAGGAGGAGGAAGGGCCAGAGGAAGCTCTGCGAGAAGCTCCGGGAGGAGGCCTGGGAGGAGGCCTGGGAGAAGGGGACCGGAGGGCGGGCCCCACACCGACCGTGGGACCCACACCGACCGTGGAGCCCAGGCCGACCGCGGGGGAGCTGCCGCTGAGGGAGCTGCCGACGCGCGCGCTCCTGGACGCCACCAGGACACCGGCCCCGCCGGAACCCCCCGATCCCTCCACCGAAGCAGCATCAGAGATGCGCTCGGAGTCGGGTTCCGAACCCCCGCCCGTGACCCCGTCCCCGTACCGCTCCCCATCCCCATCCCCATCCCCGTCCCCGTCCCCGTTTCCGAGCGGGGCCGGAACCCCACCCCCTCGCTCCGGAGTCTCACTGGCCCGCTCCCAGGCGGTGACGGAACGCAGGCCTGTCCCGGGAGCGGGGGCGGAAGCGGGAGCGGGTGCGGGTGCGGGGGAGGAGACCCCAGCACCGCGCCCGGCAGTCCAGACCCGCCGAGCGGGATTGCCGCCGGGCGGCGAGCTGCCCGGTCCCGCCGTCCCGGCAGCCTCCCGGAGCGGGTGGACGGCGGGCTGGACAGGCCGGGGTCGTCGTACCGGAGCGGTCGCCGCCCTGGGCGTCGTAGCCGTAGGGACGGTCGTGGCGATCGTGCTGGCGTCGGCCCCCGGTGCGCACAACGGCGACGACCGGGCAGGCGGCGCCTCACCCAAGCCGTCAGCCGCCACCGGCACGATCTCCGAAGCAACCGCAACCGCAACCCCGTCGCCGTCACCGCCGTCACCGTCGTCGACGGTCGAGGGGACCTTCAGGCCGCCGAGTCTGCCGCCGGGCACGCACCAGGAGGCCGGCGGCTTCGCGTGGGCGACGCCCAAGGGCTGGCGGCGGGACGTGAAGACGGGCGCGGAGGTGCACTACACGTCCCCCGACGGCACCCAGGAACTCGTCGCGAAGTCCTCCCTGGCCCGCGGCGACCTGATCGACACCTGGCGGACCTCCGAGCGGAACGCCCATCAGGGCCAGGACTACCGCAAGATCCGCTTGGAGGAGACGACGTTCCGAGGCCGCCCGGCGGTCGTCTGGGAGTACACCTTCACCCTCCAGGGCACCCCCTGGCACGCCCGTCTCCTGGGCTTCGACGAGGACGGCAAGTCGTTCCAGATCAACACCTGGTATCAGCCCGAGACGGAGACGGCGGCCATGGAGACGTACGAGAGGGTGAAGGACAGCTTCAAGGTGATGTGAGAGACGACGAAAGAACAGAGGGAAGAAGGGAAAGGGGCCCGCTGAAGCGGACCCCTTCCCCACATGTCTCGAAGTGGCGCTAGCTCACTTTGTCCTTGCCCTTGGCCTTGAGCCTGCCCTGCTTCACGAAGGCCACGGCGACCACGACCGCCGCGACGAGCAGCGACAGCAGCACGGTCGTCCGCCCGCTGCTCTCACCCTCGGTGTCGGTCAGCATGTAGCCGAGCACGAAGACGATCAGGGCGGCCGTCGCCCAGGTCAGGTACGGGTACAGCCACATCTTCACGACCAGCTTCTCGGGCGCCTCGGCCTGGATGATCTTCCGCATCCGCAGCTGCGAGAAGCAGATCACGAGCCAGACGAACAGGGCCACGGCCCCGCTGGAGTTCACGAGGAAGAGGAAGACGGAGTCCGGGAACCTGTAGTTGAAGAAGACGGCGACGAATCCGAACACGACGGAGACGACGATGGCGGCGAGCGGAACGCCCCGCCCGGTCGTCCGGGCGAAGACCTTGGGCGCGTCGCCGCGCTCGCCGAGGGAGAAGGCCATGCGGGAGGCCGTGTAGAGCCCGGAGTTGAGACAGGACAGCACGGACGTCAGCACGATGAAGTTCATGATCTGACCGGCGTGTGCGATGCCGAGGGAGTCGAGGGCGGCGACGTAGGAGCCCTGTTCCTTGATGGACGCGTCGTCCCAGGGCAGCAGCGTCACGACGACGAAGATCGACCCGAGGTAGAAGACGCCGATCCGCCAGATGATGCTGTTCGTGGACTTGGTGACGGCCCGCTGCGGGTCCTCGGACTCGCCGGCCGCCAGGGTCGCGATCTCGCTGCCCATGAAGGAGAAGACGACGAGCAGCACGCCGGTGAGGATGGCGCCGGGCCCGTTGGGCAGGAAGCCGCCGTGTCCGGTGAGGTTGTCCAGCCCGGCCTTGTCGCTGTCGACCCCGGGCAGCACACCGAAGACGGCGAGCCCGCCGATGACGATGAACGCGCCGATCGCCACGACCTTGATCCCGGCGAACCAGAACTCGAACTCACCGTAGGAGCCGACGGACACGAGATTCGTGGCGGTGAGCACGACCATCACGATGAGCGCCCACCCCCACTGGGGAACGGCGGGAATCCATCCTTCGAGGATCTTGGCGCCGGCGGTGGCCTCGACCGCCAGCACGACGACCCAGAAGAACCAGTACAGCCAGCCGATGGAGAACCCGGCCCAGCGCCCGAGCGCCCGGTCGGCGTGGGCGGAGAACGAGCCGGAGGTCGGGTTGGCCGCGGACATCTCGCCGAGCATCCGCATCACCAGCACCACGAGCGTGCCGACGAGAGCGTACGAGAGCAGGATGCCGGGCCCGGCGGTGGCGATACCGGAGCTGGATCCGACGAACAGTCCGGCACCGATGACGCCGCCGATGGCGATCATCGACAGATGCCGGTTCTTGAGCCCTGCGTGAAGCCCGGAACCGGATTCTCCGGGTTCTCCGGGGCCTCCGGGGCCGCGGTCGGCCTTGGCGAGGGTCGGCTGCGAAGTCATGGGATGGCTTTCCTTTGCGCCGCGTGAGGGGGGAATCAGGTGGATCGATACGTGTCGACACGTGGGGGGCGTACGAGCCGGTCCAGTGAATCCGAGGTGAATGAATTCAGGAACCTTTGATTCCAGATCGTTACTTGAGGTTTTCCTGAGCTTCTGTGGGATTGCCTACAGTTTTCGGACGCAGCACCCGGCGCTGCCACCCCGCAACACCCGTGTCACACTCATCCCATGCGCGTGTATCTCGGCTCGGACCATGCCGGCTTCGAACTCAAGAACCACCTCGTCGAATGGCTCAAGGCGGCGGGTCACGACCCGGTCGACTGCGGACCCCACATCTACGACGCCCAGGACGACTACCCCCCGTTCTGCCTCCGCGCCGCTGAGCGCACCGCCGCCGACCCCGACTCGCTCGGCATCGTGATCGGTGGCTCGGGCAACGGCGAGCAGATCGCGGCGAACAAGGTGAAGGGCGTCCGTGCGGCCCTGGCCTGGAGCGAGGAGACGGCGTCGCTGGGCCGCCAGCACAACAACGCCAACGTCGTAGCGGTCGGCGCCCGCATGCACACCCAGGACGAGGCGACGAAGTTCGTCGAGACCTTCCTGGCCACCCCGTTCTCCGAGGACGCCCGCCACATCCGCCGAATCGAAATGCTGACCACCTACGAAACCACAGGCACCCTCCCGCAAATCCCGCCCCACCACCCCCAGCAGTAGCCTCCGGCCGGGGTGCGGGGAGGCAGCGCCACCCGGATGCAAGGCGGAAGCGCCACGCCGGGGTGGAGGGCCGAAGGGCTAGCCGGGGTGCAGGGGCGGAGCAGCACCAGCCGGGGTGCAGGGGGCGGAGCCCCCGCAGGGGTCTGGGGCGGAGCCCCAGACCAGCTTCCCCTTCCAGCCCACCGAGTCGGGTGGGTGGGTGGGCGAGGGTTTTGGGGCGCGCCTGCAGGGGCTCGCGCGCCCGCAGGGGGTCCGGGGCGGAGCCCCGGAGGAGGCTCACCTCTCGGCCGACCGAGTCGGGTGGGTGGGTGGGCGATACGGGTTCGGGGCGGAGCCCCGGGCGAGGGTGACCTCTCGGCCGACCGAGTCGGGCGGGTGGGCGGGAAGACAAGGGAGACCCCGGTGCCGGAAGGGCACACGATTCACCGACTGGCGCAGGACTACGCCCACTTCACCCACCAGCCAACCCAACTGACCAGCCCCCAGGGCAAGTTCACCGCCGCAGCAGCACTCCTCACCGACACCCCCCTCACCCACACCGAGGCCCACGGCAAACACCTCTTCCTCGGCTTCGCCGACGCCCGCTGGATCCACATCCACCTCGGCCTCTTCGGCAAGGTCAACTTCGGCCCGACCCCCGCGCCCCCGCCCACGGACACGGTCCGGCTCCGCCTCACCGGCCCCACCTCCTACGTGGATCTCCGGGGCCCCACCACCTGCGCCCTGATCACGGACGAGGAGAAGCAGGCCATACACGCCCGCCTCGGCCCGGACCCCCTCCGCGCCGACGCCGACCCGCACAGCGCCTACACCCGCATCTCCCGCAGCCGTACGACGATCGCCGCCCTCCTCATGGACCAGAAGATCATCGCCGGCGTCGGCAACGTCTACCGCGCCGAAGTCCTCTTCCGGCACGGCATCGACCCCTACCGCACGGGCAGGACCCTCGCCCCCGCCGAGTGGGACGCGATCTGGACCGACCTCGTCGACCTCATGCGCGAGGGCGTCCGCAACAACCGCATCGACACGGTCCGCCCGCAGCACACCCCGGAGGCGATGGGCCGCCCGCCCCGCGTGGACGACCACGGCGGCGAGGTGTACGTCTACCGCCGTGCGAACCAGCCCTGCCACCTCTGCGGCGAAGCGATCCGCACGGCAGACCTCGCGGCCCGCAACCTCTTCTGGTGCCCCACCTGCCAGAAAAACTGAGTCCGGCCCGCTAGAACCCGTGCGGCAGCCAAGGCGCGGCGACCGCCCCGAACCCCACCGCCGCCTCCGCCAACGCCCCCTGCCTGAGCTCCCGCACCCGCCCGGCCGCACCGAGCGCCCCCAGGCTCACCCCGCCGAGGTACGCCGCCCCCAACTCCCGTACCGACAGAGCGAGATCGGCGGCGTCGGACGTACGCCCGCACACCGCCCCCTTGGCGTCGCCGGACAGCCGCCAACGCCCCGAGTTCCAGGGGCAGAAGGCGTCCTCGACGTCCAACACCACATCCACCGGCGTCTGATACGTCCGCGCCTCCAGCGCCGCGCCGACGTCCACCAGCCGCACGTACAGCGAGTCCCGCACCCGCAGCTCGCACCGTCGGATGTCGGAGACGAGATGCTGCCACGCCTCGTCCATCGGCCGCCCCCGCACCTTCAGCGTGGTCGTGAGGTCGATCCCGAACAGGAACCGCCACAGCGCCGCCTCGGACATGTGATCGAGCCCCGTCAGGTCCTGGAGCAGCACCTGCCCGTTGTGCCCGCGGTCCGTCCATTCGGGCCGCACCCGGAAACGGGCGTACCCGACGACCTCCCCGTCCCGCTCGGCGAGCACGCACTGCAGCGGAGACGCCCCGTTCCGCCCGCTCTCCGGATCGAGCAGCGCCAGCCGCTCCCACCCGGGCCGCCGGGCGAGCATCCCGGCCCGCTCGGGCACGGTCCGCGCGTACACCGCCTCGCACACGTCGAGTGTCGCGGCGGGGTCGACGTACCGCAGCCGTACGTCGTCCGTGCCGGCCGGGACGGACAGCCGTACTCGGCTGGTGTCGATCTCGGCGTGCAGCCCGAAGGTCGCCGCGGCGTACCCGAACCGTCCGTAGATGTCCGGCTCGGAGGCGGTGAGGGCGGCGAGGGGCTCGCCCCACGCCCGTACGTCGTCCAGCTGTCGCCGCATCATCGAGGTCAGCACCCCGCGCCGCCGGTGCGTCGCCCGCACGCTGACCATCGTCACGCCCGCCGTGGGCACCGAGGCGCCGCCGGGCACCGTCAGCCGGAAGTCGAAGGCCCCCGCGGTTCCCACACAGCCGCCGTTCCCGCTGCCTCCGTCGTCCTCCTCCCACACCCCCATGGAGCGTGGGAACGGGGTGAGCGCCCTCCACAGCTCCCGTTCCTCGGTCGTCTCGGGCACCCCGCCGAAGGCGCGGACCAGGGTGTCGTACCACTCGTCCCATTCGTCCGGTCGCAGCACCCGCGGACCGGTCGCCGACCGGGTCGCACCGTCCCTCGCCTCACTCGTCATGGGTCCATGCCTAGCAGTCCAATGCGGGACGAGCCAGGGAATTTCTCCCTCTTCGCGGCGCGAGCGCTTTCCGTGAAGTTCACTGTGAAGTTGGGCCTCGGACGGGGGACAAGTGGGACCTCCCGTGCCAAGCGGCGGGTTCGATGGATAGGGTCCCGAACTAATGGCAGCAGGACGACAGCGGCGCGCGGAAGCCGAGACGTTCACGGCCCGGTTGAAGCACTTGTTGCACCGGGTCCGCACCGGCGTGCGCAGAAGCGCCGTGGACTACTTCCGCGGCGACGGCTCGGACTGGATCGCGCTGGCCTTCCTCCTGCTCACCGTTCCGCTGATCGCCGTCACCACGCTCGCCAACTCCGTGTGGTGTTCACCGGCCGCCCTGGTCCTGCCGATCGTCGCGGGCGGCCTGCTGCTGCGCCCGTCGAGCCTGCTCGGTCTGTACGCGGCGGCGGCCACGGCCCTCATCGTGGAGTCGGTGCAGCTGGGGCCGTACACGGAGGGCCCGTCCAGAGTCACCCCGGGGGTGGTCCTGGTCGTCGCCGCATGCGGTTTCTTCGGCCTCCTCATCGCCCAGTTCCGCAGCCGGGTCGGCGTGCCCTGGCGGCGCGGCGGCACCATGCTCTTCGACCTGCGCGAGCGCATCCGGGTGCAGAGCAAGCTGCCGAGCCTGCCGACGGGCTGGCACCGCGAGATGGCGCTCAGGCCGGCCGGCGGCCAGTCGTTCTCCGGCGACTTCGTCGTCGCGGCCCGGACGAACGGCGGCCGCACCATGGAGGTCGTCCTCACGGACGTCTCCGGCAAGGGCATGGACGCGGGCTCCCGGGCCCTCCTGCTCTCGGGCGCCTTCGGCGGCCTGCTCGGCTCCCTGCCCCCGCACGCCTTCCTCCCGGCGGCAAACGGTTACCTCCTCCGCCAGGACTGGGACGAGGGCTTCGCGACCTCCATCCACCTGGTCCTCGACCTCGACTCCGGCGACTACGAGCTGTACTCCGCCGGTCATCCGCCGGGCCTCCAGCTGAGCGCGGGCAGCGGCCGCTGGGAGGAGAAGGCCGCCGAGGGCCCCCTCCTCGGCGTGTACGACGGCGCCCAGTTCGACCCGGTGAAGGGCTCGCTGCGCCCCGGCGACGTGCTGATGCTGTTCACCGACGGCCTGGTGGAGACCTCCGACCGGGACATCGTCGAGGGCATCGACCGCCTCACCGGCGAGGCGGACCGCTATGTGGCCGGCGGCTTCCAGGGCGCCGCCTGGCACCTGATCGAGGCGGTGGCGAAGGACGTCAACGACGACCGGGCCCTGCTGCTGGTCTGCCGAGAGGGCCCGACGTCCCAAGCGGTGTCGCTGTCCTGAGCCCTGCTGAGCTCTCCCGAGGGGGACCCGTGCTGCTCACCCTGTCCGAGATCGAGGCCCTCGCCCGCGCCGCCCACGAGGGACAGACCGACAAGGCGGGCCGGCCCTACGCCGAGCACCTCCAGGCGGTCGCCGAGGGCGTATGCGCGCGTGGCGGCGACGCCGACCAGATCGCGGCCGCCTGGCTGCACGACGCCGTCGAGGACGACGCCCTGTCCGAGACCTGGCTGGACGAAGCCCCGCTGAGCGACCGCACGAAGGCGATCGTCCTGGCGGTCACCAAGCGGCCGGGGGAGCCCCCGGAGGCGTACGCGGGGCGCATCCTGGCCACGCCGGGCGCCCTGCTGGTGAAGCAGGCGGATCTGGCCCACAACGCGGACCCGGCCCGGCTGGCGGCCCTGGACGCGCCGACCCGGACCCGTCTGACCGAGAAGTACGCACGAATGCACAGCCTTCTCGGCCTGACGCCTCACCCGGGGTGAAGCGCTAGGCGCGGACCTTGCCGCCCTCGACACGCCGGTTCTCGCGCTGGGTCTCCCGCTCCCGGGCGAGTTCGGCGGCGTCCCGCTTGAAGGCCCACTCCATCTTCGGCTCGATCGCGAACCGGAAGACCCGTCGCACGGGCGGGGTGCACAGCAGCGTGACGGCCACGGCCACGGCGATGCTGACGGCGATCTCGCCGAGCGGCCGGTGCAGCGAGGGGTGGTCGAACCAGCCGCGGTAGTCGGCGGTCTTTATCAGGAAGCCGTGCAGCAGATAGCCGTACAGCGTGCCGGCGCCGAGCGCCGTGAACCACATCGTGCGGCCCGGCACCCAGGAGAAGAAGCAGGCTGTCAGCAGCAGCGAACTGCCGAACAGTGCGAGCTGCATGACGGGTCCGGTCCACCAGGGTGCGCCCAACTCCTGTGCGGCGTCGCGGTGGTAGAGCCACGAGGCGTTCATCCGCGGCACCGCCCAGTAGGCGAAGGTCAGCGCGAGGGCGAACACCGGCACGGCCGCGATCCGCACCGAGCGGCGGCGCACCAGCCGGAAGTGCTCGGGCCCGAGGGACAGACCGAGGACGAAGTAGGGCAGGAACTGCAGGACCCGCTGGAGGTCCAGGTCGTCGCCCATGCCGGGGGTGAGGGCGGCCAGCATGGCGACACCGAGCGCGAGCGGCAGCGGATGGCGGACGAGCTTCCAGACGGGGGTGGTGAGCCGCCAGATGAACAGCGCGCACAGGAACCAGGTCAGGTACCAGGGGTCGAGGAGGCTGATCTCCTGGGCGGGGTTGTGGTCGACGACCCGCCGGAAGATCGGATACGCGGTCTCGAAGACGACGTACGGGACGGCGACGCCCGTGATCAGGCGCTTGAGCCGGCGGGGACTCCCGTCGAAGCTGCGGGAGAAGAAGCCGGAGACGACGATGAACGCCGGCATGTGGAAGGTGTAGACGAACATGTACGCGGCCTGCAGCACCCGGCTGCCGCCCTTGAGCGGCTCCCAGGAGTGACCCACGGCGACCAGCACGATCGCCAGGTACTTGGCGTTGTCGAAGAACGCGTCCCGCCTCGCGGAGGGTCGCGGGGACGGCGAGCGCGAGCGCGAACTCGGAACGAGAGACGAAGCGGCGTGGAACATTCGAGGCACCCTAGCGTCGAGTGCGCGCATTCGTAAAACGCCCCAGGTCATTCCTCGTTATTGCCCTTCGTGCGCAAAGCCGGAACGCATGCCCGCACCGCAAAGCACTGCCTCACGATCACCTCACACCACCCAAGATGTCACGATTCATCCACACTAAAAGGTGCATAACGCCGGTTGTGTGCCTGTAGTTGGCGTGCCTGCGGCCGTAATTCGAATTAGCTGTACAGGCGTTGTGTGGACATGGAAACGAACTCCCTCAATTCCCTGTGCCGGTGCGCGATCCCATTGCCGTACGGCACTCGCGGAGGCGGAAGGCCCGCGCGATGATGCGTCACGGGCAGCATAGGGAGGCCGTGTTGGTGGCACGATGGAGTCGGGAGTGCGGACCAATCGAGGGTGTGTGATCAGTTGTGGCCATTTCACTGTCAGTGGTGCTGCTGTTGGCGATCATCCTGGTCGTACTGATCAGAGGAGGGTCGATCAAGGCGGGCCCGGCCATAGTCGCGATCCTGTTCGGCTTCTTCCTCGCCTCGACCGGCATGGCCCCGTCGATCAACCGCTTCCTCGACTCCCTCGCCGAATCGATCAACTCGATCAGCTTCTGAGGCCGGCCCTCGTCGACTCCGGCCACGCACCCGAACGCGAACACGACGAGGGCCGGGTCGGAGAAGTGAATCTCCGACCCGGCCCGGGTCGTGTCAGAGCGGGCGACGGGAATCGAACCCGCGTAGCTAGTTTGGAAGACTAGTGCTCTACCATTGAGCTACGCCCGCACAGTGCGCGCCGCAGGTCGGTGGACCGCGGCACTGCCAGCATCGTAGCGGGTCGGAACCGTGTGTCGCACACCCCGTTTCCCGTCCCCGCCGCGGCTCGCCCGCGGACTCGGCAAAAGCGACGGTCAGGCGGTCTGCGGGCATGTACCCTACGTCTCGCACCAGACGGGGTGTGGCGCAGCTTGGTAGCGCGTCCGCTTTGGGAGCGGAAGGCCGTGGGTTCAAATCCCGCCACCCCGACCACCGACCGGCAATCGACCGACCGGCGACCGGCCACCTGTGCGGTCACCTCGCTTGATCGCCTTTGGGGCGTGTCCTCGCTGCCGTTACTATGCAAGCTGCACGCCCGTATGTCTCATCTCTCTTGAAGTCCTCCGGGCGGCGAATCCGCGGGAGCCGGTCTGGCTCCTGCAGAACCCAAGAAGTCAGCCCCCAAGGAGACCGAACCGTGAAGAGCGCCGTGGAGACCCTGAACCCGACTCGGGTTCGGCTCAGCATCGAGGTGCCCTTCGAGGAGCTCAAGGACAGCCTCGACGCGGCGTACAAGAAGATCAACCAGCAGGTCACGGTGAAGGGTTTCCGCAAGGGCAAGATCCCCGCCCGGGTCATCGACCAGCGCTTCGGCCGCGGTGCCGTGCTGGAGGAGGCCGTCAACGCCGCGCTGCCGAAGTTCTACACCGAGGCCGTCAACGAGGCCTCGATCGACGTTCTCGGCCAGCCCGAGGTCGACATCACGGAGCTGAAGGACGGCGAGACGCTGAACTTCACCGCCGAGGTCGACGTCCGTCCCGCCCTTGAGCTCCCCGAGGACTTCTCCTCCATCGAGGTCGAGGTCGACGCCGTCGAGGTGTCGGACGAGGACATCGACAAGTCGGTCGAGCAGCTCCGCGAGCGCTTCGCCTCGACCTCCCCGGTCGAGCGGGCCGCCGAGGACGGCGACGTCGTGACCGTGGACCTGGAGGCCAAGGTCGACGGAGAGATCCTGGAGGACGGCGTCGCGAGCGGCGTCTCCTACACGATCGGCTCCGGCGAGCTGCTGGACGGCATCGACGACGCCGTGAAGGGCCTGGAGGCCGGTGGCGAGGCCACCTTCACCTCCGAGCTCAAGGGCGGCTCCGCGGCCGGCAAGGAGGCCGAGGTCACCGTCAAGGTCACCCAGGTCGCCGCCCGTGAGCTCCCCGAGCTGGACGACGAGTTCGCGCAGCTCGCCTCCGAGTTCGACACCCTCGACGAGCTCAAGGCGGACAGCCGCAAGCGCCTCGAGAACATGAAGCAGTACGACCAGGCCACGCAGGCCCAGGAGCGCGTCCTGGAGAAGCTGCTGGAGCTCGTCGAGGTGCCCGTCCCCGAGAAGCTGCTCGAGGACGAGATCAACACCCGCAAGCACAACCTGGAGCACCACCAGCTCGGCCAGATGGGCCTGGACCTCGACAAGTACCTGGAGATCCAGGGCAAGACCGCCGAGGAGTTCGAGACCGAGACCCGTGAGGCCGCGGTCAAGGGCATCAAGACCCAGTTCGTGCTCGACGAGCTCGTCAAGCGCGAGAAGCTGAACGTCAACCAGGAGGAGCTCACCGAGCACCTCATGCGCCGTGCCGCTTCCTCCGGCATGTCGCCCGACCAGTTCGCCCAGGCGGTCGTCGAAGGCGGCCAGGTTCCGCTCCTGGTCGGCGAGGTCGCCCGCGGCAAGGCGCTGGCCACGGTCGTCGAGTCCGCCACGGTGAAGGACACCAACGGCGAGGTCGTCGACCTGGACGACGAGGACGAGGTCGAGGCCGCCACCGAGACGGTCGAGGCCGTCGAGGGCGCTGCCGACGCCGCGTCCGAGTCCGAGTCCGAGTCCGAGGAGAAGCCCGAGGCCTGAGCCTCGAGTCACCTCTGAATTGTTCTGATGTGCGTACGACGGGCCCCGCGGACTTCCTGTCCCGGGGCCCGTCGGCGTACCTGGGGCCCGTGCCGGGCCTGCACGGGTCCGCGCGGGGGCTGCCTGAGGGTTGCCCGAGGGCTGCCCGGCGGCGCGTGGGCGGCGACGATCCGCGGCCCCGCCGCCGACGGCACCGGCTACGCCCCCGGCGAACACTCTCCTCTCCGGGATTCCCCGAAGGGGCCCGCGCGTTAGGGTCCATGAATACGAGGGCAGGGGAGTCCCCGTTGCCCCCGGCAGTACACGTGAGACGGCCCGGCGCCGTCGTAAGACGAGCAGGTGGATACGTGACGAATCTGATGCCCACAGCCGCCGGCGACCCTATCGGTGGTGGCCTCGGCGACCAGGTCTACAACCGGCTGCTCGGCGAGCGGATCATCTTCCTCGGCCAGGCGGTCGACGACGACATCGCCAACAAGATCACCGCACAGCTGCTGCTCCTTGCCGCCGATCCGGACAAGGACATCTACCTCTACATCAACAGCCCCGGCGGTTCGATCACGGCGGGCATGGCGATCTACGACACCATGCAGTTCATCAAGAACGACGTGGTGACCATCGCGATGGGTCTCGCGGCCTCGATGGGCCAGTTCCTGCTCAGCGCGGGCACCCCCGGCAAGCGCTTCGCGCTGCCGAACGCCGAGATCCTGATCCACCAGCCCTCCGCGGGCCTGGCCGGCTCGGCCTCGGACATCAAGATCCACGCCGAGCGGCTGCTGCACACCAAGAGGCGCATGGCCGAGCTGACCTCCCAGCACACCGGTCAGTCGGTCGAGCAGGTCACCCGCGACTCGGACCGCGACCGCTGGTTCGACGCCTTCGAGGCCAAGGAGTACGGCCTCATCGACGACGTCATCCCGACGGCCGCCGGCATGCCGGGCGGCGGCGGTACCGGGGCGGCCTAGGGCCGTCTCTGACGGCGGCAGGGCCGCTCAGGGGGCTCTCCGGAGCCCGCTGAGTCCCCTGAGCCCCTGACCCCTTCCGAAGTTCCAGGAGCCCTCCGAGGCCCTCCCGGAGTTCCAGGAAGCCCTCCCGGCCTCCCGGAGCCTCCCCGGGGGTGGTCGAGGGGCCCGGGGACCCCGGAAGCCGTCAGGGCCGTCAGAACCCCCTTCCAGCCCCTCCAGTCACCGCCCCAGCCCTCTCTCCAGGAGACACCGTGAACGACTTCCCCGGCAGCGGCCTCTACGCCCGCACCGAGGCCGAATACACCGGCCCCCGCGCCGAATCCCGCTACGTCATCCCGCGCTTCGTCGAGCGCACCTCCCAGGGCGTGCGCGAGTACGACCCGTACGCGAAGCTCTTCGAAGAGCGCGTGATCTTCCTGGGCGTCCAGATCGACGACGCCTCCGCCAACGACGTCATGGCGCAGCTGCTGTGCCTGGAGTCGATGGACCCCGACCGGGACATCTCGGTCTACATCAACAGCCCCGGCGGCTCCTTCACGGCGCTGACCGCGATCTACGACACGATGCAGTTCGTGAAGCCCGACGTCCAGACGGTCTGCATGGGCCAGGCGGCCTCCGCCGCCGCGATCCTGCTGGCCGCCGGCACGCCGGGCAAGCGCATGGCGCTGCCCAACGCGCGCGTGCTCATCCACCAGCCGTACAGCGAGACGGGCCGCGGTCAGGTCTCCGACCTGGAGATCGCCGCCAACGAGATCCTCCGGATGCGCGCCCAGCTGGAGGACATGCTGGCCAAGCACTCCACCACGCCGATCGAGAAGATCCGCGAGGACATCGAGCGCGACAAGATCCTCACGGCCGAGGACGCGCTCGCGTACGGCCTGATCGACCAGATCATCTCCACCCGCAAGATGAACAACAACTCTCTGCGCTGACGCGCGCGGTCGTCCCGTCAGAGGGCCCCTCGGCACGGTGTGACACGGTCCACGTCGCAGTGAACCGTGCCAAGGGGGGCCCGAACGGGGGGCCAGGCAAGGTACCGTCGGAATAAGGCAGCACCAGGAGCCGCTGGATTCGAAAGCGTCCAGTCGTCTCCCAGGCGAAGGGGAAGCACACCGTGGCACGCATCGGTGACGGCGGCGATCTGCTCAAGTGCTCGTTCTGCGGCAAGAGCCAGAAGCAGGTCAAGAAGCTCATCGCAGGGCCCGGTGTCTACATCTGCGACGAGTGCATCGATCTCTGCAACGAGATCATCGAGGAAGAGCTCGCGGAGACGAGCGAGGTCCGCTGGGAGGAACTCCCGAAGCCGCGCGAGATCTACGAGTTCCTCGAGGGCTACGTGGTGGGCCAGGAGCCCGCCAAGAAGGCCCTGTCGGTCGCGGTGTACAACCACTACAAGCGCGTCCAGGCCGGCGAGAACGGCGGCGCCCAAGGCCGCGAGGACGCCATCGAGTTGGCGAAGTCCAACATCCTCCTGCTCGGCCCCACCGGCTCGGGCAAGACGCTCCTCGCGCAGACTCTGGCGCGCATGCTGAACGTCCCGTTCGCGATCGCCGACGCCACGGCCCTGACCGAGGCGGGATACGTCGGCGAGGACGTCGAGAACATCCTGCTGAAGCTGATCCAGGCCGCCGACTACGACGTCAAGAAGGCCGAGACCGGGATCATCTACATCGATGAGATCGACAAGGTCGCGCGGAAGAGTGAAAACCCCTCCATCACCCGTGACGTGTCGGGCGAGGGCGTGCAGCAGGCCCTGCTGAAGATCCTGGAGGGCACCACCGCCTCGGTCCCGCCGCAGGGCGGCCGCAAGCACCCGCACCAGGAGTTCATCCAGATCGACACGACGAACGTGCTGTTCATCGTGGGCGGTGCCTTCTCCGGCCTCGAGAAGATCATCGAGACCCGCGCGGGCGCCAAGGGCATCGGCTTCGGGGCCACGATCCGCTCCAAGCGCGAGCTGGAGTCCAAGGACCAGTTCGAGGCCGTCATGCCCGAGGACCTGGTCAAGTTCGGCATGATCCCGGAGTTCATCGGCCGTCTGCCGGTCATCACCTCGGTCCACAACCTGGACCGCGAGGCGCTCCTGCAGATCCTGATCGAGCCGCGCAACGCGCTGGTCAAGCAGTACCAGCGGCTCTTCGAACTCGACGGCGTGGAGCTGGACTTCGAGCGCGAGGCCCTGGAGGCCATCGCCGACCAGGCCATCCTCCGCCAGACCGGCGCGCGCGGCCTGCGCGCCATCATGGAGGAAGTCCTCCAGGCGGTCATGTACGAGGTCCCGTCCCGCAAGGACGTGGCGCGCGTCGTCATCACGGCGGACGTCGTCCTGTCCAACGTCAACCCGACCCTGATCCCTCGCGACGCGCGCGGCGGGCGGGGCCCGGGCGAGCAGAAGACCGCCTAGCCGGCACAGGCACGGCGATACGTACGACGAAGGGGCCCCGGTCAACCGACCGGGGCCCCTTCGCGGTTGAGAGCGCCAAGAACGCTACGTCCTGGCCTACGCCTTGATGCGGACCTGGTCGCGCAGCTTCGTGGTGATGTCGATCGCCGCGTCCTTGGTGATGCTCTTGGTGTTGTCGCCCGGGGACACCATGGCGATCGTGCTGTAGTCGGACCAGACGCAGAACCAGTCGGTCGACTCCTTCTTGGTCAGCGAGTTGGTGCTCTTCGCCGACTGGCACTTCATGACCGCGCCGTCGATGTCGGCCGCCTCGGGCTCGCCGATCAGCTCGGTCTTGCCCTCGGTGCTGCTCGAGGAGCTGGAGGAGTCGGTGCTCTCGAGCTCCTGCTGGATGGCGGCGAAGTACTTGTCCAGGGTGCTCTCGGGGTCCGCGATCTTGCCGTAGCCGCCGAGCATCGTGATGCCCTTGGCGGTCAGCAGCTCGGCCTCGCTCGGCAGGTCCGCGGGGTCGGGGTTCTGCGGGTCGTAGTCGCCGAAGTCGGCCGTCGACCACTGTCCGACGACGGCCTTGCCGCCCGTGACACCGCTGGCCGTCAGGTACTTGGTGGTGTCCGAGTCACTGCTCTCGCCGCCCTTGCCGACCCGCTTGTACTCGGTGAGCGCGGTCGCCGGGGTGTCCAGCTTGTGTGCGCCGTCGTCCTTCAGGCCGCCGCCCGCGCCGGTCCCGCCGAGCACGAAGTAGGCGCCCACGCCGATCGCGGCGACGACCGCCACCGCGCCGATCACGATGCCGGCCTTCTTCTTGCCGCCGCCCGCCGCCGGGGGCTGCGGAACGCCGTAGGGAGGCTGGCCGTAGGGCGGCTGCTGGCCGTACGGGGGCTGCTGGCCGTACGGGGGTTGCTGCCCGTACGGTCCGGGCTGCTGCCCGTACGGCGGGGCCTGCGGGGGGACGCCCTGCGGGGGCTGCTGCGGGTAGCCGTAGCCGGGCTGCGGCGCGGGGGGCTGCTGGGGGTGGCCGTAGCCGGGCTGGGGTGCCTGCGGCGGCTGGCCGTACGGACCCGGTTGGCCGTACGGTCCGGGCTGCTGGGGCTGCCCACCGTAAGGGCCCGGCTGGTTGTGACTCATTTCTGGGTTCCCCTCCAGATGCTTATGTGATTTTCACATCCTGGCTCAAAGCCAACACCTGCACGGCAGCGGGGCCCCTACCGTTACAGAGCAAACACGTTTCGGGACGGCGCGGTGACACCCCTAAACTGGCCCCGTGACCGAGAACGCTCAGCAGCAGCCATCAGCGCCCCACACCGAACTGCCGACCCAGTACGCGCCGGCCGATGTAGAGGGGCCGCTGTACGAGCGCTGGGTAGAGCGGGGCTACTTCGAGGCCGACGCGAAGAGCGACAAGCCTCCGTACACCATCGTCATCCCCCCGCCGAACGTCACGGGCAGCCTGCACCTGGGGCATGCCTTCGAACACACGCTCATCGACGCCCTCACCCGCCGCAAGCGCATGCAGGGCTTCGAGACGCTGTGGCAGCCCGGCATGGACCACGCCGGCATCGCCACGCAGAACGTCGTCGAGCGCGAGCTGGGCAAGGAGGGCAAGTCCCGGCACGACCTCGGCCGTGAGGCCTTCGTCGAGCGCGTCTGGCAGTGGAAGGGCGAGTCCGGCGGCCAGATCAGCGGCCAGATGCGCCGACTCGGCGACGGTGTCGCGTGGTCGCGTGAGCGCTTCACGATGGACGAAGGGCTTTCCCAGGCCGTCCAGACCATCTTCAAGCGGCTCTACGACGACGAGCTGATCTACCGCGCCGAGCGCATCATCAACTGGTGTCCGCGCTGTCTGACCGCGATCTCCGACATCGAGGTCGAGTACCAGGACGACGACGGCGAGCTCGTCTCCATGAAGTACGGCGAGGGTGACGACACCATCGTCGTCGCCACCACCCGCGCCGAGACGATGCTCGGTGACACGGCCGTCGCCGTCCACCCCGACGACGAGCGCTACAAGCACCTGGTCGGCAAGGAGATCCGCCTTCCGCTGACCGACCGCTCCATCCCGGTCGTCGCCGACACGCACGTCGACCCGGAGTTCGGCACCGGCGCCGTCAAGGTGACCCCGGCGCACGACCCGAACGACTTCGAGATCGGCCAGCGGCACGACCTGCCGGCCATCACGATCATGGACGAGCACGCGGTCATCACCGCCCACGGTCCCTTCCAGGGCCTGGACCGGCTCGAGGCCCGCTCCGCCATCGTCGCCGCCCTGCGCGCCGAGGGCCGGATCGTCGCCGAGAAGCGGCCGTACGTCCACTCCGTCGGCCACTGCTCGCGCTGCAAGACCACCATCGAGCCGCGCCTGTCCATGCAGTGGTGGGTCAAGGTCGGCCCGCTGGCCAAGGCCGCCGGTGACGCCGTCCGCGACGGCCGCGTCAAGATCCACCCGCAGGAGATGGAGAAGCGGTACTTCGACTGGGTCGACAACCTCCACGACTGGTGCATTTCGCGGCAGTTGTGGTGGGGCCACCGCATCCCGGTCTGGTACGGCCCGAACGGCGAGGTCGTCTGTGTCGGCCCCGACGAGGAGGCCCCGACCGGCGAGGGCTGGCGTCAGGACACCGACGTCCTCGACACCTGGTTCTCCTCCGGCCTGTGGCCGTTCTCCACGCTCGGCTGGCCCGAACAGACCGAGTCGCTCGCGAAGTTCTACCCGAACTCCGTCCTGGTCACCGGCTACGACATCCTCTTCTTCTGGGTCGCCCGGATGATGATGTTCGGCCTCTACGCGATGGACGGCACCCCGCCGTTCCACACCATCGCCCTGCACGGCATGGTCCGTGACCAGTTCGGCAAGAAGATGTCCAAGTCCTTCGGCAACGCGGTCAACCCGCTGGACTGGATGGACAAGTACGGCTCCGACGCGCTCCGGTTCACCCTCGCGCGCGGCGCCAACCCCGGCGTCGACGTGCCCATCGGCGAGGACTGGGTCCAGGGCTCCCGCAACTTCGCCAACAAGATCTGGAACGCGACGCGCTTCGCGCTGATGAACGGCGCGACGGTCGACGGCCCGCTGCCGGACGCCGCCGCGATGTCGGCGACCGACCGCTGGATCCTCTCCCGTCTCAACTCGGTCGTCGCCGAAGTCGACGCGCTCTACGAGGACTTCCAGTTCGCGAAGCTCTCCGACGCGCTGTTCCACTTCGCCTGGGACGAGGTCTTCGACTGGTACGTCGAGCTCTCCAAGACGACGTTCATGGCCGGCGGCGAGCCCGCGAAGGTCTCCGGCCGGGTCCTCGGCGAGGTCCTCGACGTCACCCTGAAGCTGCTGCACCCGATCGTCCCGTTCGTCACGGAGACCCTCTGGACGACGCTGACCGGCGGCGAGTCGGTCGTCGTCGCCGAGTGGCCGACGGACAGCGGCTTCCGGGACACGGCGGCCGAGCAGGAGATCGAGAGCCTGCAGAGCGTGATCACCGAGGTCCGCCGCTTCCGCGCCGACCAGGGTCTGCAGCCCGGGCAGCGCGTCCCGGCCCGTCTCACGCTGGACGGCACGCCGTTCGCGGCGCACGAGGCGGCCGTCCGCCAGCTGCTGCGCCTGACGCCGGAGGGCGAGGACTTCTCGGCGACGGCGACCCTGCCCGTCGCGGGCGCCACGGTCGCGCTGGACCTCTCCGGCACGATCGACGTGGTCGCGGAGCGCAAGCGTCTGGCCAAGGATCTGGCGGCCGCCGAGAAGGAGAAGGCCCAGGCCAACGCCAAGCTCGGCAACGAGGCCTTCCTGGCGAAGGCCCCGGACAACGTGGTCGACAAGATCCGCGGCCGCCTCGCCAAGGCGGACGAGGACATCGCCCGCATCCAGAGCCAGCTGGAGCGCCTGCCGCAGGCGTGAGGCACCGCGTAGGCGAAGGCCCCCGGGATCCGTACGGTTCCGGGGGCCTTCGCCTACGTCTGTCAGTGGTCGTCCGTAGACTGGCCCCGTGAGCGAGCTCCCCCCGAACGGTGACCACGACCAGCCCCGCCCCCTCGACCCCTTCGACGAGATCATCGCGGAGGAGACAGACCGCGATCCCGATCTCGCCGTCATCGAGGCCGGCAGCCGCACCCTGCGCACCCAGGGCAGCGCAGGGCAGGGCGATGTGCCCGCGCGTCCTGCGGATCCCGAGGTCGACAAGGCCCTGCGCGAGGTGGAGTCGGAGCTGGCCACCCGCTGGGGCGAGACCAAGCTGGAGCCCTCCGTCAGCCGTATCTCCGCGCTGATGGACGTGCTGGGGGAGCCGCAGCGCGCGTACCCGTCGATCCACATCACGGGCACGAACGGCAAGACGTCCACCGCCCGCATGATCGAGGCCCTGCTCGGCGCCTTCGAGCTGCGCACCGGCCGCTACACGAGCCCGCACGTCCAGTCGATCACCGAGCGGATCAGCCTCGACGGCGTCCCGATCTCCGCCGAGCGGTTCATCGAGACGTACCAGGACATCAAGCCGTACATCGAGATGGTCGACGGGTCGCAGGAGTACCGGCTGTCCTTCTTCGAGGTGCTCACCGGCATGGCGTACGCCGCCTTCGCGGACGCGCCGGTCGACGTGGCGGTCGTGGAAGTGGGGATGGGCGGCTCCTGGGACGCGACGAACGTGATCGACGGTGACGTCGCCGTCGTGACGCCCATCGACCTGGACCACACCGACCGGCTCGGTGAGACGCCCGCCGCGATCGCCGTCGAGAAGGGCGGGATCATCAAGCAGGACGCCACCGTCATCCTGGCCCAGCAGCCGGTCGACGCGGCCCAGGTCCTGCTGAAGAAGGCCGTCGAGGTCGACGCGACCGTGGCCCGGGAGGGTCTGGAGTTCGGCGTCGTCGCACGTCAGGTCGCCGTCGGCGGGCAGCTGGTCACCCTGCGCGGGCTGGGCGGCGAGTACCCCGAGGTCTATCTGCCGCTGCACGGCGCCTACCAGGCGCACAACGCGGCCGTCGCGCTCGCCGCCGTCGAGGCGTTCTTCGGCGTCGGCGCCCAGCGCCCCGAGCCGCTCTACATCGACACGGTCCGCAAGGCCTTCGCGACCGTGTCCTCTCCGGGCCGCCTCGAAGTCGTCCGGCGGTCCCCGACCGTCGTCCTCGACGCCGCCCACAACCCGGCCGGCGCCCGCGCCACCGCCGAGGCCGTCAGCGAGGCCTTCGACTTCAGCCGACTGATCGGCGTGGTCGGCGCCAGCGGCGACAAGAACGTGCGAGGGCTTCTGGAGGCCTTCGAGCCGATCTTCGCCGAGGTCGTGATCACCCAGAACTCGAGCCACCGCGCGATGGACGTCGACGAGCTCGCCGCGATCGCCGTTGAGGTGTTCGGCGACGACCGCGTCCAGGTCGAGCCGCGGCTGCCCGACGCGCTGGAGGCGGCGATCACGCTCGCCGAGGAGGACGGCGAGTTCACCGGCGGCGGGGTGCTGGTCACCGGTTCCGTCATCACCGTCGGCGAGGCCCGACTGCTTCTCGGGAAGGGCTGAGGTCCCACACCATGCGTACGCTCTGCTCCTCGACCCTGATCGGCGAGTTCTTCATCATCGGCTTCGCCGGTCTCGTCGCGATGAAGGAACCCGACCTGTCCACCTCCACGGTGTGGACGGTCTGCGGCATCGCCATGTTCTTCAGCGTGCTGCTGTGCGGTCTGGTCACCCGGCCCGGGGGCGTCGCTCTCGGCTGGGCGCTGCAGATCGCCCTTGTCGCATCCGGATTCTTCATCCCGATGATGTTCTTCATGGGGGTGCTGTTCGGCGCCCTGTGGTGGGCTTCGGTGCATTACGGCAGAGAGATCGACGAGGCGAAGGCGCGCTTCGCAGCACAGGCCGCCGCCGGCTCTCCGGATACTGCTGACGCTGCGTGACAGGCGCCCGGACACGCCCTGTAACCTCATCCCACCGCACACCCCGGCAGTAGCCCGGTCGTAGAAGGAGTCACCCCGTGAGCCAGCGCACCCTCGTCCTGCTCAAGCCCGACGCGGTCCGTCGTGGCCTGACCGGCGAGATCATCAGCCGTATCGAGCGCAAGGCCGGCTGGCAGATCACCGCGCTGGAGCTGCGCACCCTGGACCAGGACACGCTGGAGCAGCACTACGGCGAGCACAAGGGCAAGCCCTTCTACGAGCCGCTGGTGGAGTTCATGG
Organism: Streptomyces sp. NPDC006872; assembly: GCF_040635845.1. Classification (NCBI taxonomy): domain Bacteria; kingdom Bacillati; phylum Actinomycetota; class Actinomycetes; order Kitasatosporales; family Streptomycetaceae; genus Streptomyces; species Streptomyces sp. NPDC006872. The sequence goes on along the minus strand of NZ_JBEYIL010000031.1, from coordinate 35,686 downwards.
CCTCCGGTCCGGTCGTCGCGCTGATCGTCGAGGGTGAGCGGGTCATCGAGGGCGTGCGCGCGCTCGCCGGTCCGACCGACCCGATCGCCGCCGCCCCCGGATCGATCCGCGGTGACTTCGGTGTGATCGTCCGCGAGAACCTGATCCACGCCTCCGACTCCGAGGAGTCCGCCGAGCGCGAGGTGAAGATCTTCTTCCCCGGTCGCGTCTGACGCACCGGCGGGGGCGGTGAAAGACGCCCCGACAGCGGTCTGAAGCGGGCGATCGAGGGAACGGGTATCCCCGAACGCCCGTCTCCAGAAGCGAACCCACACAGCATCTGCAAACAATGGCGGAGACCGCTCCGCAGTGTTCGTGCAGGCGCGTTTACGATGGAAGCCTTCACGTCACAGCACCCACCTCGCCGACCTGATAAGCCCTCAAAAAGCTCATGGAAGGCCAGTCGAATCCTGATGGGGAACTCAATGTCGTTCATCGGCCGTGACATGGCTGTCGACCTCGGGACCGCCAACACGCTGGTGTACGTCAGGGGTCGCGGGATCGTACTCAACGAGCCGTCCGTCGTCGCGATCAACACCAACACCGGTGGCATTCTCGCGGTCGGCGCCGAAGCGAAGAAGATGATCGGGCGCACGCCGGGCAACATCGTCGCCGTGCGTCCGCTGAAGGACGGCGTCATCGCCGACTTCGAGATCACCGAGCGGATGCTCCGCTACTTCATCCTGAAGATCCACAAGCGGCGGTATCTGGCTCGGCCGCGAGTCGTCGTCTGTGTGCCCTCGGGCATCACGGGCGTCGAGCGCCGTGCCGTCATCGAGGCGTCGACCCAGGCCGGCGCCCGTCAGGTGCACATCATCGAGGAGCCCATGGCCGCGGCCATCGGCTCCGGCCTGCCGGTCCACGAGGCCACGGGCAACATGGTGGTGGACATCGGCGGCGGCACCACGGAGGTCGCGGTCATCTCGCTCGGCGGCATCGTCACCGCCCAGTCCATCCGTGTCGCGGGCGATGAACTGGACAACGCGATCATCCAGCACATCAAGAAGGAGTACAGCCTCCTCCTCGGTGAGCGGACGGCCGAACAGATCAAGATCACGATCGGTTCGGCCTACGACCTCGACGACGACCAGCACACCGAAATCCGCGGCCGGGACCTGGTCTCCGGGCTGCCCAAGACCGTCGTCATCTCGGCCGCCGAAGTGCGCAAGGCGATCGAGGAGCCGGTCAACGCCATCGTCGACGCCGTGAAGACCACCCTCGACAAATGTCCGCCGGAGCTGTCCGGCGACATCATGGACCGCGGAATCGTTCTGACCGGCGGCGGAGCCCTGCTGCGCGGTCTGGACGAGCGACTGCGCCGGGAGACCGGCATGCCCATCCACATCGCCGAGGACCCGCTGGACAGCGTGGCGCTCGGCTCCGGCAAGTGCGTCGAGGAGTTCGAGGCGCTCCAGCAGGTGCTGGACGCCGCGCCCCGCAGATGACGTAACGCTTCGGTTCCGCCGTACGAGATGATCTCCTCTCGTGCGGCGGATCGTTGATATAGAGGCATAAGCTCCCACAAAGCGCCCTTGGTCATCTTGGCCCGGGGCTACGTGAATTCCTGTTTTCCTGGTTCCTGGTTTTTTCTCTCGAGGAAGGGCACGGCCGCCGCACGTGAGGGACACACGAGAGAGCCGGCTGCTCCTGGTGCTGCTGGTCGCGATCGCGTTCGCGCTGATCACGGTGGACATCCGCGGCGGGGAGGACTCCCCGGTCGACGGTGCCCGGCAGGCCGCGGCCGCGGTCTTCGGTCCGATCGAGGACGGCGTGTCGTCGGCGGTCGATCCCGTCGGCAACGCCGTCTCCGCCGTCCGTGACTCCGGTGAACGCCACGACCGACTCGCCGATCTGGAGCAGGAGAACGCGGCTCTCAAGGCGAAGCTCGGCAGCGACGACCGCAACCGCAGCCGGCTGACGCAGCTCGACAAGATGCTGAAGATCGCCGGCGCGGGCCAGTACGGCATCAAGGGCGCGGAGGTCATCGCGATAGGAGCGGCCCAGGGCTTCTCCTGGACCATCACCATCGACGTCGGCGCGAACGACGGCGTCAAGCGCGACATGACGGTCCTGAACGGGGACGGGCTGGTCGGGCGGGTCACCACCGTCGGCCCCCACACCGCGACCGTGCTGCTCGCCAACGACCCCGACTTCACCGTGGGCACCCGGATGGAGGCGTCCGACGAGCTCGGCTTCGCCTCCGGGCAGGGCGACCGGCCGCTGCGCGTCGAACTCCTCAACGGCAAGGCCGAGGTGAAGAAGGGCGACCGGCTGGTCACCTTCGGCTCGCAGGCCGACAAGCCCTTCGTGCCCGGCGTCCCCGTCGGCGTCGTCTCCCGCGTCGACCCCTCCGGCGGCGACCTCACCCGCACCCTCTACGTCACGCCCTACGTCAGCTTCACCAAGCTCGACATCGTGGGCGTGGTCGTCGAGGCCCCGAAGAAGGACCCGCGCGACACCGTGCTCCCGTCCAAGCCCAAGCCGGTGCCCACCCCGACGGTCACCGTCACGGTGACCCCGAACGCGTCCGTCGACGGCCAGCAAGAGCAGCAGTAGGAGCTGACAACCCCCATGCGCGTCAACCGGATCCTGCTCTCCGTCCCGCTGGTGGTCGTCGCCCTGGTGATCCAGGTGAGCGTCTTCGCCCGCCTGCATCTCCCGGGCGCCGTCCCCGACCTCCTCCTGCTCACCGTCCTGGGCCTCGCCATGATCTACGGCCATGTCGGCGGCGCCCTCATCGGCTTCGGCGCCGGCCTCCTCGCCGACCTCGCCCCGCCCGCCGACCACGCCGCCGGCCGGTATGCGCTGGTGCTGTGCGTGATCGGCTATCTCGCCGGACTAGTCAAGCCCGAGAGCGGGCAGATCAAGTCGGCCACCGGCCCGATGGTCGTGGTCGTCGGCGCCGCGATCGGCTCCACGCTGCTGTACGCCGGGGTCGGCGCGCTCGTCGGCGACACCGCCGCCCGCCATGTCGGCCTGACCGGGCTGCTGTTCACGGCCGCGCTGTACGACCTGCTGCTGGCCCCGTTCGTGGTCCCCGCGGTCATGTTCCTGGCCCGGCGCGCCGACAACGACCCCCTCGCGGAGACCAACTCCGCCGCCAAGAGCCCCGACATCTCCTCCGGCTGGCTCTCCTCCGGGACGGGTCTGCGGATCGGCGGCCAGCGCAACGGCCTGAAGCTGAAGGCGGCCAGGTCGCGGGGGGCCCGGGCCGGCCGCATCAAGGGGGTCAAGCGGCTGTGAACACGGGCGGGTTCACTCGAACGGTCACCTTGGGACTCACTCGAACGGTCACCCCGGGATTCACCCGAACGGGGAAGTTCCGGCGGAACGTGGGCTCACAGGCCGGTCGTTCATCATTCGTACGCACACACAGCTGCGCACACTCGTTCGCGTACTGAGAGGGGGAGACAGCCGCAGTGACCAATATTCCCGAGACCGGTCGGACACCACGGGTCCAGATCAGGCTCGTCGTGATCCAGATCCTCGTCCTCTCCCTGCTCGGCACCCTCGGCGGCCGCCTGTGGTACCTGCAGATCCGGGAGGGCGCGGAGTACGCCAAGGAGGCCTCCGGCAACCACGTCCAACAGGTCGTCGAGCCCGCCGTCCGCGGCTCGATCCTGGACGCGCGCGGGGTGCCCCTGGCCGACAACGAGACACGGCTCGTGGTCTCCGCCTCCCGCACCGACCTGCTGAAGCAGCCGGACGACGGCAAGGCGGTCCTGACGAAGCTGGCGGGCGTGCTCGGCATGACCCCCGAGGACGTCATGCTGAAGGTCCGGCTGTGCGACGCGGAGACGCCCCAGCCCTGCTGGAACGGCTCGCCGTACCAGCCGATCCCGATCACCGACGAGGCCACCGCCAAGCAGGCCCTGCAGATCCGCGAGCGCGCCGAGGACTTCCCCGGCATCACCGCCGAGCCCGAGGCCGTGCGCCGCTACCCCGCCCCCGGCAAGTCCAACACCGCCCAGGTCCTCGGCTACCTCTCCCCGGTCACCGACGACGAGCTCACCAAGGCCCAGGACACCGACTCGCCGTATCTCCGCTCCGACCAGGTCGGCCGCTCGGGCCTGGAGCGCGAGTACGACAAGGAGCTGCGCGGCAAGGCCGGCGTCACCCGCTACGAGGTCGACAACCTCGGCCGCGTCATCGGCGAGGCCGAGGCGGACGCGGCCGAGCCCGGCTCCAACCTCGTCACCAGCATCGACGCCCGCGTCCAGCGGGTCGCCGAGTACGAGCTGAACGAGGCGATGAAGGAAGCCCGCAAGCAGCTCGACCGCAACACCAACGAGAACTACAAGGCCGACTCCGGTGCGGTCGTCGTGATGGAGGCCAAGACCGGCCGCATCGTCGCCATGGCGTCCAACCCGACGTACGACCCGAACGCCTGGGTCGGCGGGATCTCCGCGAAGGACTACACCAGGCTGACCGGCAAGGCCTCCAACTATCCGCTGCTCAACAGGGCCATACAGGGTCAGTCCGCGCCCGGCTCCACCTTCAAGGTGATCTCCACGGCGGGCGCCGTCGAGGCCGGCTACGACTTCAACGGCAACTACCCCTGCACCAGCTCCTACTCGGTCGGCGGCCAGGTCTTCAAGAACTTCGAGTCGCAGAGCTTCGGCTCCATCTCGCTCGGCCGGGCCCTGGAGGTCTCCTGCGACACCGTGTTCTACGGGCTCGCCCACAAGGAATGGCAGAAGGACGGCGGCATCAACCCGAAGAAGGGTGAGCCCAACGACTACTTCTTCAAGGCCGCCCACCAGTTCGGGCTCGGCAAGGAGACCGGCATCGACCTCCCCAACGAGGTCACCGGCCGCGTCCCCGACCGTCAGTGGAAGCAGTCCTACTGGGACGCCAACAAGGACGGCTGGTGCAAGACCGGCAAGAAGGACGGCAGTTACGTCGAGAAGATCGCGTACGAGAACTGCCTCGAAGGCAACAAGATGCGCGCCGGTGACGAGATCAACTACTCCATCGGCCAGGGCGACACCCTCGTCACCCCGATCCAGATGGCCACGATCTACGCGGCGATCTCCAACGGCGGCACCCTGTACGACCCGACGGTCGGCAAGGCCGTCGTCAGCGCCGACGGCAAGACGGTCACCGAGATCAAGCCCAAGTCGCACGGCAAGCTGCCGATAAGCAAGGCCACGCTGAGCCAGATGGACGAGGCCCTCGCGGGCGTCGCCACCCGCGGTACGGCCGCCTGGCGCTTCGCCCAGGTCGGCTGGCCCCAGGACAAGATCGCGATGCACGCCAAGACCGGCACCGCCGAGGTCTACGGCAAGCAGACGACGTCCTGGTTCACCACGTACACCAAGGACTACGCGGTCGTGATGACGATCTCGCAGGGTGGTACCGGTTCCGGCGCCTCCGGTCCGGCCGTGCGCAACATCTACGACGCGCTCTACGGCGTCTCCGACGACGGCAGGATCGACAAGAAGAACGCCCTGCTGCCCACCCCGCTGACAAGCCTGCCGAAGGTCCAGACGGACGGCACGATCAAGTCCCCGAAGATCTCCAAGGACCCGGCGAAGCAGCAGCGCCTCAGCCAGGAGGCCGCGCCGGAGCCGGACGAGACGCAGGCGGCGGGCACCGCCCAGCAGAACACGAACACCAACCGAGACACCCGCCGGCGACGGCGGAAGAGGGGAAGCCGGAGGATGTGCACATGACCGGCGCGAACAGCTTCTCCGTCTCCGGATACGGGCCCCAGCGGGCCGGCTGGACACGGGTCTTCGCCCGTGACTCGCTGGCCCGGCGGCTGGACTGGCCGATACTGCTGTCGGCGATCTCCCTGTCGCTGATCGGCTCGCTGCTCGTCTACTCGGCGACCCGCAACCGCACCGAGATCAACCAGGGCGACCCCTACTACTTCCTCGTCCGGCACCTCATGAACACCGGCATCGGGATCTGCCTGATGATCGCCACGGTGTGGCTCGGCCACCGCACCCTCCGCAACGTGGTACCGGTGCTCTACGGCCTCTCGCTGCTGGGGATCCTCGCGGTGCTGACCCCGCTCGGCTCCACGGTCAACGGCGCGCACTCCTGGATCGTCCTCGGCGGCGGCTTCTCGCTCCAGCCCTCGGAGTTCGTGAAGATCTCGATCATCCTGGGCATGGCCATGCTGCTCGCGGCCCGGGTCGACGCGGGCGACAAGCTCTACCCCGACCATCGCACGGTCGTCCAGGCGCTCGGCCTCGCGGCCGTTCCGATGCTGATCGTCATGCTGATGCCCGACCTCGGGTCGGTCATGGTCATGGTGCTGATCGTGCTGGGCGTGCTGCTGGCCTCCGGAGCCTCCAACCGCTGGGTCTTCGGGCTGATCGGCGCGGGCGCGGCCGGCGCGATCACCGTCTGGCAGCTGCACATCCTGGACGAGTACCAGATCGCCCGCTTCGCCGCCTTCGCCAACCCCAGCCTCGACCCCGCCGGCGTCGGCTACAACACCAACCAGGCACGGATCGCGATCGGTTCCGGCGGTCTGACCGGGGCCGGTCTCTTCCACGGTTCGCAGACGACGGGCCAGTTCGTCCCGGAACAGCAGACGGACTTCGTCTTCACCGTCGCCGGCGAGGAACTGGGCTTCATGGGCGCGGGCCTGATCATCGTCCTGCTCGGTGTGATCCTGTGGCGCGCCTGCCGCATCGCCCGTGAGACGACGGAGCTGTACGGCACGATCGTCGCCGCGGGCATCGTGGCCTGGTTCGCCTTCCAGTCGTTCGAGAACATCGGGATGACCCTGGGGATCATGCCGGTGACGGGCCTGCCGTTGCCGTTCGTCTCCTACGGCGGCTCGTCGATGTTCGCCGTGTGGGTCGCGATGGGGCTGTTGCAGTCCATCCGGGTGCAACGGCCGATGTCCGCGTAAACATCAGGACACCTTGCGGTTTCCCTGCGTTCATCCCTGATTGGTGCCCGGTGCGCACTGCCGTTCGGGCCCGAGTCCGACTAGATTCAATTCATGGCGGAGACGAAACGCGAGATCGAGCGCAAGTACGAATCCGATGAGAGCGGGCTGCCCGACCTCACCGGCGTGGCCGGGGTCGCCTCCGTCGTCGACAAGGGCGTCGCCGAGCTGGACGCGATCTACTACGACACCTCCGACCTGCGCCTGGCCGCGGTCTCGATCACTCTGCGCCGCCGTACCGGCGGCTCGGACGCCGGCTGGCATCTGAAACTGCCGGTGGAAACCGGAGTCAGGGACGAGATCAGAGCCCCGCTCTCCGACGACGTACCCGAAGAGCTCGCCGGGCTGGTGCGCTCCCGTGTTCGTGAGGGACAGCTGGTGCCCGTGGTGCGGCTGCGCTCCCACCGGGACATCCGCGACCTCGTCGACGCCGAGGGCCGACTGCTCGCCGAGGCCAGCGTGGACGCCGTCCGGGCGGACCGGCTGTTCGGCGGCGAGGGCAGCGCCCAGTGGTCCGAGATCGAGGTGGAGCTCGCCGACGGCGGTGACCCGGCCCTGCTCGACAAGCTGGAGAAGCGGTTGCGCAAGGCGGGCGTACGGCCGTCGAAGTCGGCGTCGAAGCTGGCGCGGGCGCTGGCGGAGACCGGGTCGAAGAAGCAGCGCAAGAAGGCGAAGGACGCCGGCAAGGGGGCCGGGCAGGGGGAGGGGGCTTCCGTCCGTGAGCCCGTGACCGCGGGCGATCATGTGCTGGCGTACGTCCGTGCCCAGCGGGACGCGATCGTCGAGCTCGATCCTGCCGTCCGCCAGGAGGCCGAGGAGTCCGTGCACGACATGCGCGTCGCCACCCGTCGGCTGCGCAGCACCTTCCGCTCCTTCGGCAAGGTCCTGGACCGGACCGTCACCGACCCGATCGGCGACGAGCTGAAGTGGCTCGCCGGCGAGCTGGGCGTGGGCCGCGACCACGAGGTGCTCGGCGAACGCCTCACGGCGGGCCTCGACGACGTTCCGCACACCCTGGTCTCCGGCCCGGTCCGCGAACGGCTGCAGACCTGGGACAAGGCCGGGCACCGCGGCTCGCGCAAGCGACTCCTCGGCGTCCTGGACTCCAAGCGCTATCTGACCCTGCTCGACACCCTCGATGGGCTGGTCGCCGGCCCGCCGCTGTTGGAGGCGGCCGCCGGCCGTCCGTCCGAGGTGCTCGCCAAGGCCGTGCGCAAGGACTTCGGCAAGGTGTCCGCGCTGATCGAGCAGGCCCTGGCGCAGCCGTCCGGCCATGAACGCGACGAAGCCCTGCACGAGGCGCGCAAGAAGGCCAAGCGGACCCGGTACGCGGCAGAGACGGCCACCTCGGCGATCGGCGGCCCGGCCAAGACCCTGACCAGGTCCATGAAGTCGCTGCAGAGCCTGCTCGGCGAACACCAGGACAGCGTCATGGCCCGCCAGACCCTGCGCGAGCTGTCCGCCGTGGCGCACGCGGCGGGGGAGAGCGCCTTCACCTACGGGCTCCTCTACGGCCGTGAGGAACGCCGGGCGGAGCTGGCGGAGGATGCGCTGCCGAAGGCGTGGGAGACGATCCAGGGCGACATGGACGTATAGCGGGAGACAGGGGTTCAGGGGAGACAGAGGTAGTCAGCGGCGACAGGGCTTCAGAGGGGCGGCGGCGCAGCCATCTGGGGCGGGGGAGTCCTTCGACCGGGTTAGGCTTGATGGTCACCCCTGCCGCACCGCTGTCTCGCCCCTGTCAGCTCAGCTCACGAAGGTAACGCCGCGATGTCTGTCGAATCGGTCTTCCCGCAGCTCGAAGCCTTGCTCCCGCATGTGCAGAAGCCGATCCAGTACGTGGGCGGCGAGCTCAACTCCACGGTCAAGCCCTGGGAGGACTGCGACGTCCGCTGGGCCCTCATGTACCCGGACGCCTACGAGGTCGGTCTGCCCAACCAGGGCGTCATGATCCTCTACGAGGTACTGAACGAGCAGCAGGGCGTCCTCGCCGAGCGCACGTACAGCGTGTGGCCGGACCTGGAGGCGCTGATGCGGGAGCACGCCGTCCCGCAGTTCACGGTGGACAGCCACCGCCCGGTGAAGGCCTTCGACGTGTTCGGGCTGTCCTTCTCCACGGAGCTGGGCTACACCAACATGCTGACGGCGCTGGACCTCGCGGGCATCCCGCTGGAGTCCAAGGACCGCGGCCTCGACGACCCGATCGTCCTCGCGGGCGGCCACGCGGCCTTCAACCCCGAGCCGATCGCGGACTTCATCGACGCGGCGGTCATCGGCGACGGCGAGCAGGCCGTGCTGGACATGACGAAGATCATCCGCGAGTGGAAGGCGGAGGGCCGCCCGGGCGGCCGCGAGGAGGTCCTCTTCCGCCTCGCGAAGACGGGCGCGGTGTACATCCCGGCGTTCTACGACGTCGAGTACCTGCCGGACGGCCGTATCGCCCGTGTCGTGCCGAACAAGTCGGGTGTCCCGTGGCGCGTGTCGAAGCACACGGTCATGGACCTCGACGAGTGGCCCTACCCCAAGCAGCCGCTGGTCCCGCTCGCCGAGACGGTGCACGAGCGCATGTCGGTGGAGATCTTCCGCGGCTGCACCCGCGGCTGCCGTTTCTGCCAGGCCGGCATGATCACCCGTCCGGTGCGCGAGCGCTCCATCACGGGCATCGGCGACATGGTGGAGAAGGGCCTGAAGGCGACCGGCTTCGAGGAGGTCGGCCTGCTGTCGCTGTCCAGCGCCGACCACAGCGAGATCGGCGAGGTCGCCAAGGGGCTGGCGGACCGCTACGAGGCGGACAAGATCGGCCTGTCCCTCCCCTCCACCCGAGTGGACGCCTTCAACGTCGACCTGGCGAACGAACTCACGCGCAACGGCCGCCGCTCGGGCCTCACCTTCGCCCCCGAGGGCGGCTCGGAGCGCATGCGCAAGGTCATCAACAAGATGGTCTCGGAAGAGGACCTGATCAGGACGGTCTCCACGGCGTACGGCAACGGCTGGCGTCAGGTGAAGCTGTACTTCATGTGCGGTCTGCCGACGGAGACGGACGACGACGTCCTGCAGATCGCCGACATGGCGATGAACGTGATCGCCGAGGGCCGCAAGGTCTCCGGCCAGAACGACATCCGCTGCACGGTCTCGATCGGCGGCTTCGTCCCCAAGCCCCACACCCCCTTCCAGTGGGCCCCGCAGCTCTCGGCGGAGGAGACGGACGCCCGTCTGACGAAGCTCCGCGACAAGATCCGGGGCGACAAGAAGTACGGCCGCTCGATCGGCTTCCGCTACCACGACGGCAAGCCCGGCATCGTGGAGGGCCTGCTGTCCCGAGGCGACCGCCGCATCGGCGCGGTCATCCGGGCCGTCTACGAGGACGGCGGCCGCTTCGACGGCTGGCGCGAGCACTTCTCCTACGACCGCTGGATGGCCTGCGCCGACAAGACGCTGCCCGCCTTCGGCGTGGACGTCGACTGGTACACGACCCGCGAGAAGACCTACGAGGAGGTCCTGCCCTGGGACCACCTGGACTCGGGCCTCGACAAGGACTGGCTCTGGGAGGACTGGCAGGACGCCCTCGACGAAACAGAGGTCGAGGACTGCCGCTGGACGCCCTGCTTCGACTGCGGGGTGTGCCCGGCGATGGACACCCACATCCAGATCGGCCCGACCGGCAAGAAGTTGCTGCCGTTGACGGTGAAGCAGCCGACGCCGGCCAGTTGAGGCGGCGTATGTCGGCGCGATGGCGTCGATCCAGTGGTTCGGCTCGGCGACCGTGGGGGCGGGCCAAACGGGGCAGTTCCGGGTGCGTGGTGCTGTTTCTGGTTTGAGCCTGATCCCATGAGCATCCGGCCGTGGGTCATTGTCGAGGAGCCGGACGATCGTGGGCTGCGCCGGGTCACGATCGGCGGCGAGGCGGTAGGAAGCGCCTGGTCGGCGGGTGGACTGCGGAGAATGCTCGGTCGGCGCGGCTATCCGGTGAACATGGATCTGGATGATCCGACGTCCATATGCTGGCGCGGCGGGGACAGCAGGACCTGGCCTGACCGGGCATGGCGAAGGCACGCGACCGCGGTGCTCATGGTGGCCGGACTGCTGGCGTCCATGGTGCTCAATGCGGTCATCGGATGGCCGGACGCCGCCGGGGCGCTGACTTTTGCGCAACGGATGACCGGGGGGCTCTTCGTCCTGTCAGGTCTGGTGCAGGGCGCGGCCGCCGTCATGGTGCTCGACTACTGGGGGAGACGGCAGGTCAAGCTCTCCGGAGCGGTCGTCCTGCTCGCGGTGCTGATCGCGCTGGCAACCGACAGTCTCCTTCTGGTCATGTGGATGGAGGAGACGGAGTACACGCCCTACCTGCTGGCGTTCGTGCCCCTGTGGTGCTGGTCCCTGTGGGCGCTTGTCCTCCTTGCGCGTGAAAAACCCTGGCGGGGAGCCCCGCAGCCCAAGACATTCGCGGCGGGATTGGTCGTCACCGCACTTCTGACGGGTGCCAGCCTGGCGTATTCGACCATGTACCAACCCGCGGCAGCCCCTATGCATTTTACCTTGAGCGCAAAATTCGGGACGGCGCGGCCGGACCGTAGGGAGCCGTTCGTTCATGTCCCGCTGACGCTTTACATGAAGAATACCGGCGGGATCCCGGTCTATATCGTCAATGACAGCTATGCGGTCCGTGGCAGAGATGTCGCTTACTCCAGAAAATCCGGGAGTCGGGACTTGTTGGCGGAGTGGGAGGAGAGTGCGGGGAAGGGGGGTGGCTTGGCGGGGGAGGCGGAGCTCTATGTCGGCGACTTCTCATACACCATGATCAGTAGCGGGCATTTCTACGGTCCCGGTGAGCGGCTCGAAGTCGGGCAGGAATACGCTCTTGAGCGCGTTCTCCAACTCCCCGTGGATGCCGCGTACGAAATAGTAAGCGTCCGCGTGCAGGTTTCGTACATGAGGAAGGACCGTGGGAAGCTCGATGTGAAGAATTTCGGTGCCGTTCATTATTCATGGAACAAGAGTGACGAGAAATACTACTGTCCTCCAGAGGAAGGATGTGAGAAGCAGCTCATTTATCACGGGAGAGTGTGGCACAACAATAATCTGATCAATGTCACGCGTAAGCCCCGCTATGTGACGGCGATCTGGTCGCCCGGGGGCCGGCCCATATCTTCGATCTCGTCGTTCCGGTTCCAGGATGAGCGGGGTTTTTATTCGGAAGAGAAGAGGGAGCTGGACAGGTACGGGGCGGCGTCGGTTCGTGCTGGTGCGGAGGTGTCCGTGGCGGAGCTGCTGGGATCTGCCGGTCGTTGACGGCGCTGTTCCGGTCCTCAACCGCCGTCGGACTCCATGAGCCAGGGAGTCACTGTGATCCCGGCGTCCGCCTGCAGGTACACCGCTGTCTGCCTGCAGGAGGAAGCAGGCTTTCTGCCGAGAGTCGAGAGCAGGTCGTCCCCCGGTATGAGCTCGGCGAGCTCGGTGATGAGCGGTGCGACTGGGAAGGGGGCGTGGGTGCGCTCGTCGTTCTGCAACTGGGCGAGGATATCGAGCGAGTCGTCGCGCTCTTCCTTGGCCTTCCAGAAGTCCTTGACCCCTTCGGTGTCCCACTTCCGGGGAACCAGATCCTCCAGCCCCTTGGCGAGTTCACGCTCCGACTTGGCGTTGAATATCGCGTTGGTGCACGCTTCAGCCGCCTTGCCGAGGGGGGCTTCCGGCAGGCTGTGCGCGGAGGCGGCTGCCTCTTGCCTGCCCTTCATCCGAGGGGTCCGGTCCCTCAGCTCTTCCCGGGCTTCGGCTCGCTCCTGCGGTGATGTTCTGGGGTCGCTCATCTTCTTCACCAGTTGATTGCCCTGCTGCGCGTCATCCACAAGCTCTTGCCGGTCGGCGTCGGGTGTGGGCGTGTCCGAGTGGGGTGTGGGCTGGTCCGAGTGCGGTGTGTCCTGTTCGAGGCCCAGTTCCGCCGAAGTGCTCGTCAGCATCAGGGCCGTGCCGGTCTCCTCCCCGCCGCGGCTCATCTCCAGGGCGGAGTTCGCGTCCGTCACGATGGCGATCAGTTGCCCGCGTAGGTTTTGCGGCGTCTCGGGGGAGCGGATCGCGCCGAGGACGGATGTGGTCCGCTTCACGACCAGGAGGATCCTGGATCGTTCCTCGGGCGGGACGCTCGGATCGGTGCCCACCTCCAGAGTGGCGGTTACCTGTTTCACCAACGGGGTCAACTGTTCTTGCAGTTCGTCAGGGGCGCTGTCGTCGCTGATGACTGCCAGTGTCGCGGTCAGCTCTTTCGTGCTTTCGATGACCGCTTGCCTGTCCTGCGGTGTCGTCGCGGGGTCTTCGACCGCTTCCAGGGTGGTGGTCAAATTTTCCACAGTCGGCGCGAGCTCTTCGGGGACTGTTTCCTGCTGTTCGTTCAGGCTTGTCGTTAGATCTTCAATGTTTTTCTTCTGGTCCGCCGGAGGTTCGGACCCTGAATTATCCGTATCGTCCGCATTCGGCGGGTCGTTCGGTGTGGGCGGTGTGGAAGGTGTGGACGGAGGGGTCGTCGCGGGCGTTGGCGACGTATCAGTCGAGGGCTGGGTGGTAGTGGGGGTGGGAGTGGGGGTCGGGGTAGGCGTTGGGGTAATTGTCGGAGGTGGAGACGGAGGCGGAGTAGGCGTCGGCGTCGGCGAGGCGGATTCCGTTTGTGCGAGTGCTGCGGCCGGGTTCGTCCCGTCGTCGGTCCGAGGTGCTGCCGCCGCACTCGTCAGGCCCGTTGGCAATGCGAGCGCTGCAGCCAAGAGGGATGTGTTGACCATGTCGAAGACGTGTCGCCGGCCGGTTCTGGGCATAGTGATTCCAGATGCGCTTTGTAGGCGGTCTCTCAGAAACGCTCCGGAACACAGAAACTCCGGAGCGGAGAAGATCTGGCACTCGAACAAGGCAGAGCCGATATAAACCACTCTTCACCCGCTCGGTGTATTCCGCAACGCGGACACCGCGCAGGTGGGGAGGGGTGCCCGGAGGCCGGTCGGCGGACCTCCGCGCCCGTTCCTGACGGGCTCTCAGCACTGCATCCAGGCGCTGCATCCGGCGGGGCGGATGTAGCGTCTACGTCTACATGGACCTGCAGAAATCGCCCGCCGAACCGCCTGCCCGGCCGCCCGCGCAGGCGCCCGCAGGGTGTCTTGTCGTGGCGGTTCGGTTGCCTGTGCGGATTGTCGTGCTGGTGTTGGTCCTGCCCGTGCGGATGGCGTGGGATGCGCTCGTCGTCGTGGGGCGGCTTCTTCGGGACACCGTGTTGCGGCCGGTCGGGCGGGGGCTGTTGTGGCTGGGGAAGGCGCTGTTCGTCTGGCCGTTGATCGGGCTGTGGCGGTATGTCGTCGTGCCGTTGGGCAGGGTGCTCGGCCGGCTCGGGAACCTGCTGCTGGTCGTGCCTGCGGTGTGGGTCCATCGGCACGTTCTCGCGCCGGTCGGGCGGGGGCTCGCGTGGGTGTACGCGCGTGTGCTCACGCCCGTTGGGCTTGCCGTCCTCTGGCTGCTGAAGGGGATCTGCGTCGGTGCGTACACCGGCGTCGCGTGGCTGGCGCGGTATCTGCTCGTCGTACCCGCCCGGTGGGTCTACGAGTGGGTTCTTGCGCCGGTCGGGCGGGCGATCGCCTGGTGTGCGCGTGGGGTGGGGTGGTTCCTGGGGGTGCTGGTCAGCGGGATCGGGGTCGCCCTGTACTGGACGGCCAGGGTGCTGGTCGTGCTGCCCGCGGTCGCTCTGTGGCGTTGGGTGCTCGTCCCCGTCGGGCGCGTCCTCGCGGTCGTCGCGCGTGAGGTGGGGGACGCCCTCGGGCATGCGTGGCGGATCGCGGGACGGATCTCGCTCGCCGCCGGACGGTTCCTCGGGACGCTCTTCCGGTGGATCTTCGTGGAGCCCGTGCGCTGGGTGTACCGGACCGTCCTCACCCCGGTCGGGCACGTCGTCCGGGACGCCGTGCTGCGTCCCGCCGCCCGGGCGGCGCGCAGCGTGAGCCGGGCCACCCGGCAGGCGCTGGCCACCGCCCGAGAGACGGCACGCCAGGCCCGCGCGGACGTACGGCGGATGCTCTTCGGGGAGCCGGAGCAGCGGGAGGCGGTCGTCCGTCGGGAACCATCGGCGGACGAGACACGTACTCTTGGTAGCAGCACGACCGCTCTCACGAAGGACTGAACGACACTGGGCAAGCGACAGCCCGAAGGCCCGCCGCCCGCACCCGCGGTGCAGCGCATCCGACTGCGCTACACCAAGCGCGGCCGCCTCCGGTTCACCAGCCACCGTGACTTCCAGCGTGCTTTCGAGCGCGCGTTGCGCCGTGCCGAGGTGCCGATGGCGTACTCGGCGGGGTTCACGCCGCACCCGAAGGTGTCGTACGCCAATGCCGCACCCACCGGCACGGGCAGTGAGGCGGAGTACCTGGAGATCGCGCTCACCGCGGTGCGTGACCCGGAGGAACTGAGAGCTCTTCTCGACGAGTCGCTGCCCACCGGGCTCGACGTCGTCGACGCGGTCGAGGCCCGGACCTCGGGTCTCGCCGACCGGCTGACCGCTTCCGTATGGGAGCTGCGGCTGGACGGCGTGGACCCGGCCGACGCCGATCGCGCGGTGGACGCCTTCAACAAGGCCGACGCCGTAGAGGTCCAGCGCATGGCCAAGAACGGCGTCCGTACCTTCGACGCCCGTGCCGCGGTCGTACAACTTGAAACGCACAGTGAACCTGCTGATAGGCCGACCGACCAGCCCTGTGCGATACTGCGGCTGGTTGTTCGGCACGTGACGCCTGCCGTTCGACCCGACGACGTCCTGTCCGGTCTCCGCGCCGTGGCCGACCTGGCGCCGCCGGTCCCCGCTGCGGTGACCAGGCTGGCGCAGGGG
This sequence comes from Streptomyces sp. NPDC006872, assembly GCF_040635845.1. NCBI lineage: Bacteria > Bacillati > Actinomycetota > Actinomycetes > Kitasatosporales > Streptomycetaceae > Streptomyces > Streptomyces sp. NPDC006872. The sequence goes on along the minus strand of NZ_JBEYIL010000031.1, from coordinate 19,889 downwards.
CTGTTCGATGAAGAGACCGGCACGGTGACCGACCCGCTCGCGCCCGACCGCGAGGCAGCTCAGGCCCTCACAACGGGCGATCCCGCTGCCACCGCGAAGGCGCCCGCGTAGGGAAGGTCCCGCGAAGGGACGGACGTCGTAGCGCCGCCCTCGTACTCGGGAGCCACCTGGGTCGGGCAGCGCACCGACCAGAAGACTTTCGCCAGGCCGTACGCATTCGGCGTACGGAACCGGCGAGACAGGACACAGAGAGCTCCCGTGCGGCGCCCGCGCCCCGGACGGCGGCACCGCGCATCGCGCGAGCCGCGGACGTCAACGGCGATCGATCCCCCGTGATCGACGCCGGACCAGGCGCGGCGCCCGGGAGCCTGACGGGAGAAACGCCCGCATGCTCGAGCCAACCGAATCCACAGAGTCCGTGACGGACTCCGAATCGAACAGCCCCAGCGACACCCTGCCGCCGCGTCGTCGGCGCAGGGCCGCTTCCCGACCGGCGGGTCCGCCGGTCGGCGCCGCCGACACCTCGGCCGAGATCACGGCGCCGGCCATACCGGCCGTCGAGTCCGCCGAGCAGTTGGCGGAGGAGGACGTCCTCGACGAGGACGTCAAGGCGGAGGAGGCGGCAGAGGTCGTCGAGGCCGCTCCTCGTACGCGCCGCCGGGCCACCCGGCGTGCCTCCGCGCCCGCCGGGGCTCCGGCCGCCGCCGAGGTCGCCGAGACCGTCGTGCCCGTGGCCGCCGCGGAGGTGAGCGCACCGGCCGTCGAGGAAGCCCCCGTGGAGGAGGCCGCCGCCGAGGACGCCGCTCCTCGCCGTGCCCGTCGCCGGGCCACGCGCCGCGTGACCACGCCCGCCGAGGTGGCTGCCGAGGCCGCCGCCGTCGAGTCCCAGCCCGAGGCTGCGGCCGAGGTGACCGAGGTCGCCGAAGAGGTCGTCGAGGCTGCTCCGCGTACGCGGCGTCGTGCCTCCCGCCGGGCCACCGCGCCCGCCGGCGCCCCGGAGGCGGAGACGCCCGCCGTCGCCGCCGAGGCCGAGGTTCCGGCTGTGACGGATGTGGCTACGGAGGAAGCGCCCGCCGAGGTCGCCGAAGCCGCTCCCCGTACCCGCCGTCGCGCCACGCGCCGCGTCTCTGCGCCCGCCGAGGCCGAGGTCGCCGAGACCACCGAGGTCGCCGCCGAGACCGCCCCCGTCGCCGCCGTCGAAGAGCCGAAGGCTCCCGAAGTTCCCGCCGCTCAGGCTGCTCAGGCCGACGAGGACGCCGGTTCGCGGCGTGGGCGTCGGCGTGTGGTCCGTCGGGCCGCCGGTGGCTTCTCCGCGCCCGAGCCCGTGAAGGGCAATGGCGAGGAGGACGCGCCGCGTCGTCCGGCGCGGCCCGCGGTCGCCGTGTTCCAGGCGCCCGTGTTCGCCGAGCCGCAGTTCCAGACCCCGCTGCGGGCCGCGGCCGAGGCGGCCGCCGCCGAGGCGGAGGCCACCGAGGTCGAGGAGCCCGAGGAGGCTCAGCCGGCTCAGGAGCTCACCGAGGAGCCGACCGGTTCGCGTCGCCGTCGTCGCCGCCGTGGCGCCGGTTTCGGCGAGGAGCCGGAGGCCGGCCGCACCGCCGTGCCCGTCGAGACCGCCGCCCCCGCCGTCGAGGACGAGGCGGAGAGCGAGTCGGAGGAGCCCGACGAGGTCGACGAGACCGACGAGGGTGACGACGAGACCGAGGAGACCGGCTCGCGTCGCCGTCGCCGCCGTGGCGGCCGTCGCCGTCGTCGTGGCGATGCCGCCGACGGCGAGGGGGAGTCCGGGGACGAAGCCGACGAGCTCGCCGCCGCGCAGGCCGTGGAGGACGCCGAGGACACCGCCGAGCAGGAGGACGAGGACGCGGAGGACGAGGACGCGGCCGGTGGCTCCACCGCCGGCAGCCGTCGCCGCCGTCGCCGTCGTCGTCGTGCCGGTGACTCCTCCGGCGAGGCCGAAGCGGTCGACGGAGACCCGGAGCGCACGGTCGTCAAGGTCCGTGAGCCGCGCAAGCCCTCCGAGCCGTCCGACGAGGTGCAGTCCATCAAGGGCTCGACCCGTCTCGAGGCGAAGAAGCAGCGCCGCCGGGAAGGCCGCGAGCAGGGCCGCCGCCGGGTGCCGATCATCACCGAGGCCGAGTTCCTGGCCCGCCGTGAGGCCGTCGAGCGGGTGATGGTCGTCCGCCAGAGCGGCGAGCGCACCCAGATCGGCGTCCTGGAAGACAACGTGCTCGTCGAGCACTACGTGAACAAGGAGCAGTCGACCTCCTACGTCGGCAACGTGTACCTGGGCAAGGTGCAGAACGTGCTGCCGTCGATGGAGGCCGCCTTCATCGACATCGGCAAGGGGCGCAACGCCGTCCTGTACGCCGGTGAGGTCAACTTCGAGGCGCTCGGCATGGCCAACGGGCCGCGTCGCATCGAGGCCGCTCTCAAGTCCGGTCAGTCGGTCCTCGTCCAGGTGACGAAGGACCCGATCGGGCACAAGGGCGCCCGACTGACCAGCCAGGTCTCCCTCCCGGGCCGCTACCTCGTGTACGTGCCCGAGGGCTCGATGACCGGCATCAGCCGCAAGCTGCCCGACACCGAGCGGGCCCGGCTGAAGACGATCCTCAAGAAGATCGTCCCCGAGGACGCGGGCGTCATCGTGCGCACCGCCGCCGAGGGCGCCAGCGAGGACGAGCTGCGCCGTGACGTCGAGCGGCTGCAGGGGCAGTGGGAGGACATCCAGAAGAAGGCGAAGAACGGCGGCAACGCCCCGACGCTGCTGTACGGCGAGCCGGACATGACCGTCCGGGTCGTGCGCGACATCTTCAACGAGGACTTCACCAAGGTCATCGTCAGTGGTGACGAGGCCTGGTCGACCATCCACGGGTATGTGTCGCACGTCGCGCCCGACCTGGCCGAGCGGCTGTCGAAGTGGACCTCCGAGGTCGACGTCTTCGCCACCTACCGGATCGACGAGCAGCTCGCCAAGGCGCTGGACCGCAAGGTCTGGCTGCCCAGCGGCGGTTCGCTGGTGATCGACCGGACCGAGGCGATGGTCGTCGTCGACGTCAACACCGGCAAGTTCACCGGTCAGGGCGGCAACCTCGAGGAGACGGTCACCAGGAACAACCTGGAGGCGGCCGAGGAGATCGTGCGTCAGCTGCGGCTGCGTGACCTCGGCGGCATCATCGTGATCGACTTCATCGACATGGTGCTGGAGTCCAACCGGGACCTGGTGCTGCGGCGCCTGCTGGAGTGCCTGGGCCGCGACCGCACGAAGCACCAGGTCGCCGAGGTGACCTCGCTGGGGCTCGTGCAGATGACCCGTAAGCGGGTCGGGCAGGGTCTGCTGGAGTCGTTCTCCGAGACCTGTGTGCACTGCAACGGGCGCGGTGTCATCGTCCACATGGAGCAGCCGACCGCGGTCGGCGGCGGTGGCAAGCGCAAGAAGCGCGGCCGCGGCGGTGACGTCCACGAGCACGAGCACGAGGCCGCTGTGGCCACCGAGGTCGCCGAGACCCTGGTGAGCGCCGAGGAGGAAGCGGAGAGCGAGGCCGAGGTCGCCGCCGAGGCGGCCGAGCCGATCGCGCTCCCGGCCCCCGACTATGCGCCCGACGAGGAGCTGTACAGCAGCATCGCCGAGGCGGAGGCCGCCGCCACGCGTGGCCGGGGCCGTCGTCGGGCGAGCCGCCGGGCGTCCGCTCCGGCGGGTGCGCCGCGCGGCGGTCAGTCGCGCAGGGCGGGCGGCTCCGAGTCGTTCGCCGCGGCGGAGCCCGCCGAGGCCGTCGAGGAAGTCGCCGAGCCGGTCGTGGCGGCGCCCGCCGCGCCGGAGGCCGTCGTCGAGTCGGTCGTCGCGCAGGCCGAGCCGGTCGCCGTGGAGGACCCGGTCGTCGAGGCGCCGGAGGCTCCGGTCGTCGACGAGGCCGCGCCCAAGGGGCGTACGCGCCGTCGTGCCACCCGCAAGGTGTCCGCGCCGGCCGGTTCGCCCGCGGGTGCGGAGGCCGCCGTGGTGACGGTCGCCGAGCCGGCTCCCGCGCAGGCTCCGGTCGTCGAGGCGCCGGCCGCCGAGGTCGCTCCGGTGGAGCAGCCCGAGGCCGAGCAGGTCGCCGAGCCCGTCGTCGAGAGCGCGGCCCCGGCCCGCCCGCGGCGCCGTGCCGTGCGCAAGGCCACCGCGCCGACCGCGTCCGAGGAGACGGCCGTCGTGGTCGTCCCGTCGGCCCCGGCGGAGGTCGCCGCCGAGGCAGAGGCCCCTGAGGCCGAGGCGCCCGTCGAGGAGGCCGAGGCGGAGGCGGCTCCGGCGAAGAAGACGGCCGCGCGCAAGACGGCGAAGAAGGCCACGGCGAAGAAGGCGGCGACCAAGAAGACGGTCGCGGCCAAGAAGACGGCCGCGAAGAAGACCGTCGCCAAGAAGACGACGGCGAAGAAGGCCGCGTCGAAGAAGACGGCGGCGGCGCAGCAGAGCGTGCCGTCCGTCACAGCAACCACAGAGGACTGATGTTCGTCTGAGCGAACGGCGGTGCGGGCATCCGGAACCATCGGATGCCCGCACCGCCGTCTCTCCGGGTGAGCGTCCATGCGCCGTGTCGCAGTGAGTTCACAGGGGAGTTACTCTGTGTCTCGCTGTGGTGCAGCCCACCCGTACGGTGGGTTTCGCTGTGGTAACCCTAGGGAAAATCGCCGTCCGCAGGCTGGTAACGTGCACCGTGGTCCCGGTGGCCAGAGACATGCACACCGTGACCACAGCCGATGAGCACATCCGGTCTTCACAACCGGACACGGCTGACTTCCCGCACGGAACCCTTTGGGGGGAGCGGGGTCCTGTATACAAACCGTCCGCCCGCACCGAGGCTCGGCGGACAACCAGGGATGCGGCCGTGCTGAGCATCGACACGGCCCCTTCCCGACGACGCATGACGTGGTGCGCCTTCGAGGTCGCCGTACGAGGAGGGGATGTCGATGACCGACGCCCATGAGTTCATACCGGCCGCCAAGCCTGTGATCTCCGAAGAGGAGATCGAGGCTGCCGTGCGCGTGCTGCGCAGCGGCATGGTCGTGCAGGGGCCCGAGGTGGCCGCGTTCGAGGAGGAGTTCTCGGAGCTGGTCGCCGGCCGCCACTGCGTCGCGGTCAACTCCGGCACCTCCGCGCTGCACCTTTCCCTCCTCGCCCTCGGCCTCGGCCCGGGCGACGAGGTCATCGTGCCGTCGTTCTCCTTCGCCGCCTCCGCCAACGCGGTGCGGCTGGTCGGCGCCGACGTCGTCTTCGCCGACATCGACCCGGAGACGTTCTGCCTGGACCCGGCCGCGGTCGAGGCGGCCCTGTCGCCGCGCACCGCCGCGATCATGCCGGTGCACCTGTACGGTCACCCGGCCGCCATGGACAAGATCATGGCGATCGCCGAGCAGCACGGGCTCGCCGTGATCGAGGACGCCTGCCAGGCCCACGCGGCCGCGCTGCACGGCACCCCGGTCGGCGCCTTCGGCGCCGCGGGCACGTTCAGCTTCTACCCGACGAAGAACATGCACAGCCTCGAGGGCGGCATGATCTCCACCGGGGACGCGGAGACCGCGCGGACCCTGCGCCTGCTGCGCAACCAGGGCATGGAGAAGCGCTACGCCAACGAGATCGTCGGCGCGAACGTGCGGATGACGGACGTGTCGGCGGCCATCGGCCGTGTGCAGCGCCGCAAGCTGGACGGCTGGACCGAGCAGCGCATCGCCAACGCCGCGTTCCTCACCGAGCACATCACGACGCCGAACGTGATCACGCCCAAGGTCGCCGACGGCGCCCGGCACATCTACCACCAGTACACGGTCCGCATCCAGGGCGACCGCGACGCCGCCATGGCCAAGCTGACCGAGGCCGGCATCGGCAACGCGGTGTACTACCCGACGCCCATCCACCGGCTGAAGCCGTACTGGGAGCCGGACCAGAAGGCGGGTCGCACCTGGGACCTGCCCGAGACGGACCGCGCGGCCTCCGAGGTCGTGTCGCTGCCCGTGCACCCGGCCCTGTCCACGCAGGACCTGGAGCGCATCGTCACCACCGTCAATGCTCTGGGGGAGCAGCTGTGAGTACCGGGAAGTCGCTGCGGGCGGGACTCGTCGGCCTCGGTTCCATGGGGCGTCACCACGCCCGTGTCCTGTCGGGTCTGGACGGCGTCGACCTCGTCGGCGTCGTCGACCCGATGGGCGACAAGTTCGGCGCCGCCCAGGGCGCGCCGATCCTGGACACCGTCGAGGAGCTCATCGCCCTCGGCGTGGACTACGCCGTCGTGGCCTGTCCCACCGCGCTGCACGAGCCGGTCGGCCTGGCGCTCGCCGAGGCCGGCGTGTGCGCGCTGGTCGAGAAGCCGCTCGCGGAGTCCGTCGAGGGCGCCCGCCGTCTCGTCGAGGCGTTCGAGTCGCGGGGGCTGGTGGCCGGCGTCGGTCACATCGAGCGGTGCAACCCGGCGCTGATGTCGCTGCGCGCGCGGCTGGAGGCCGGCGAGCTGGGAGACGTCTACCAGGTCGTCACCCGTCGTCAGGGTCCCTTCCCGCACCGCATCGCGGACGTCGGCGTGGTCAAGGACCTCGCCACGCACGACATCGACCTCACCGGCTGGGTGACCGGTCGGCAGTACGTGTCCATCGCCGCGCACACCGTCTCCAAGAGCGGACGTGAGCACGAGGACATGGTCTCCGCGGTGGGTCGGCTCGACGACGGCACCATGGTCAACCACCTGGTGAACTGGCTGAGCCCGCTGAAGGAGCGGTTCACCTCGGTCACCGGTGAGCGCGGCTGCTTCATCGCCGACACCCTCACCGCCGACCTCACGTTCCACTCCAACGCCGCGGTGACCACCGAGTGGGAGGCCCTGCAGGCCTTCCGCGGTGTCTCCGAGGGCGACATGATCCGGTACGCCATCCCGAAGCGCGAGCCGCTGCAGGTCGAGCACGAGCTCTTCCGCGACGCCGTGCTCGGCAAGGAAGCCGACATCTGCACCCTGCGCCAGGGCATGCGCACCGTCGAGGTGGCCGCTGCGCTCCTCGAATCGGCCATGACGAACACCAGCGTTACCCTTCCGGTGGAGGACCTGGCCGTCCATGGCAGCTGAGCATCACACATCGGGGGAACGGTGCGTGCTCGGTAGGACTCCTATGTTCTGTGAGACTTTCCCCGCAGGACCCAGCCGTCCCGGCTGGCGGAGACCAGGAGCCCGAGCATGAGTGCTGCGCCTGACGTCAGTGTCGTCGTCGCGGTCTACAACACGATGCCGTACCTGACGGAGTGCCTGAACTCCCTGGTCAATCAGACCATCGGACGTGAGCGCCTGGAGATCGTCGCTGTCGACGACGGCTCCACGGACGACAGCGGCCGCGAACTCGACCGGTTCGCGGCGCTGTACCCGGACACCGTCAAAGTGATCCACCAGCCGAATTCCGGCGGCCCGGCCGCGCCCAGCAACCGTGCGCTGGACGTGGCCACCGGCCGTTATGTGTACTTCATAGGCTCCGACGACTACCTCGGCGAGGAAGCCCTCGAGCGCATGGTGAAGTACGCCGACAAGCACGACTCGGACGTCGTGGTCGGCAAGATGGTCGGCACCAACGGCCGGTACGTGCACCAGGAGCTCTTCCAGCACGGCAACCGCGAAGTCGCCCTGGACGAGCCGGGGGTGCCCTACACCCTGGCCAACACCAAGCTGTTCCGCCGGGAGATGGTCGAGAAGCACCGGCTGCGTTTCCCGGAGCACATGGCCGTGGGCAGCGACCAGCCGTTCACCATCGAGGCCCTCGTACGGGCCCGCAAGATCTCCGTGGTCGCCAACTACACCTGCTACTACGCGGTCAAGCGCGGCGACAACAGCAACATCACCTACCGCGCCGACCACCTCTCCCGGCTCGAGTGCACCGCCGAGATGATGGGCTCCGCAGCCGCCCTCATCGAGGCCGGACCGCAGCGTGACGCCCTGCTGCGCAGGCACTTCACCTGGGAGCTGGCCAAGCTGGTCCAGGACGACTTCCCGGGTCTGGACCGCGAGCTCCAGCGGCGGATCTGCGCGGGCATCGCCGAGCTGGCCGACGCGTACTTCACCGACGGCATCCGGGACGCCATGGACGTCAAGCGCCGGGTGCGCATCGCGCTGGCCCAGGCCGGCGCGGTCGACGAACTGGTCGAGATGATCAGCTCGGAGGCGGAGAACGGGGTCATGTTCCTCGTCGAGGACGACCGCGCCTTCGCCCGCTACCCCGGCTTCCGCGACCCGCGACTCGGCCTGCCCGACCGCTTGTTCGAGGTGCTGCCCGGGGGCTCGGTCGCCGCCCAGCTCGCCCCGGGCACCCGGCTGCTCGCCTCCGACTGGGAGCAGGAGGGCGACGGCCTCACCTACACGGTGTCCGTGCGGGTGCCCGTCCTCGGCGGCCTCGACGGGGTCAGCCTGCGGCTCGCGAACGGCGCCATGCCCAAGTCGGCCGACAAGCCGGGCGCACGGAAGCTGAAGAGCGGCGCCAAGCTCCCGGAAACGGTCGGCGAGCAGGTGGTGAAGCCTGCCGAGGACGGCGCCTCCGGCGTGCTGCATGCCCGGATCCCGCTGGAGTACGTCACCGCCAAGCGCGGTGTGCGCCTGTATGTGACTCTCGTCGGCACGACGTACGAGATCCCCGTGCGCGGCACGGACCTGCCCATGCCGCTGGCCCGCCAGTGGGGGCGGGAGGGGGACCCCTACCGGGCGTCCGCCCTGGTCAACGACAAGGGCCGCGTGGTGATCGACACGGCCCAGATGCACCCGCCGAAGAGGGCACTGATCCTCCGGGCGCTGGCAGCTCCCCCCCGGAAGCTGAAGTCCCTGGCCGGCCGCGTGAGAGCGGTCGGCGTCAGAAAGTTGAAGTCCGCCGGTTTCAAGAAGCCGACCGGTTCCAAAAGGAAGTAGCGACCCTCCATGAACATCTGTGTAGTAGCACTCGGCAAGATCGGCCTGCCGCTGGCCGTGCAGTTCGCCTCCAAGGGCCACCGGGTCATCGGCGCGGACGTCAACGAGAAGGTCGTCGAGCTGGTCAACGCCGGCGTCGAGCCGTTCCCCGGCGAGCACGACCTCGACGTCAAGCTGAAGCAGGCCGTCGACGCCGGTCTGCTGAGCGCGACCACGGACACCGCCTCCGCGGTCGCCGAGTCCGAGGCCGTCGTCGTGGTCGTCCCGCTGTTCGTGGACGCCGAGGGCACCCCGGACTTCGGCTGGATGGACTCCGCGACGAAGGCGATCGCGCAGGGCCTCAAGCCCGGCACGCTGGTCTCCTACGAGACGACCCTCCCGGTCGGCACCACCCGCACCCGCTGGGCGCCGATGCTGGCCGAGGGCTCGGGCCTGACCGCGGGCGAGGACTTCCACCTGGTGTTCTCCCCGGAGCGCGTGCTGACCGGCCGGGTCTTCGCCGACCTGCGCCGCTACCCCAAGCTGGTCGGCGGCATCGACGAGGCGTCGGCGGCCCGTGGCGTGGAGTTCTACGAGCAGGTCCTCGACTTCGACGAGCGCGCCGACCTGCCGCAGGCCAACGGCGTCTGGGACCTGGGCACCGCCGAGGCCTCCGAGCTGGCCAAGCTGGCCGAGACGACCTACCGGGACGTCAACATCGGCCTGGCGAACCAGTTCGCGCGCTTCGCCGACCAGAACGACATCGACGTCAAGAAGGTCATCGAGGCCTGCAACTCGCAGCCCTTCAGCCACATCCACCAGCCGGGCATCGCCGTCGGCGGTCACTGCATCCCGATCTACCCGCGGATGTACCTGTGGAACGACCCGGCCGCGACCGTCGTGCGCTCCGCCCGTGAGGCGAACGCCGCGATGCCCGAGTACGCCGTCGACCTGCTGGCCGCCGCCTACGGCGACCTGACCGGCGTGGGCGTGCTGGTGCTGGGCGCCGCGTACCGCGGTGGCGTGAAGGAGACGGCCTTCTCGGGCGTCTTCCCGACCGTCGAGGCCCTCAAGGCGCGCGGCGCGGTCCCCTTCGTCTCGGACCCGATGTACACGGACGAGGAGCTCGCCGCCCACGGTCTCACCCCGCACGCCGGCGAGAAGGTCACCGCGGCGATCCTGCAGGCCGACCACGCGGAGTACCGCACCCTGACCCCGGCGGACCTGCCGGACGTCACCGTCCTGGTCGACGGTCGCCGCACGACGGACCCGGAGGCCTGGAAGGGCGTCCGTCGCGTCGTCATCGGCGGCTGAGCACGCGGCTGAGCACGCGATACAAGCCGACGGCTCCGGCCCCTGCCTCGTTTTGGACGAGGCCAGGGGCCGGAGCCGTTTCGCGGTGTCGCCGTCGCCTACTGCGTGCCCACGGGGGTCCGGGGCTCGGTCTGCCGGGGGCTGCTGACGGACGGGCCGACGCGGCGCAGCCGGCGTTCCGCCGGGTGCTCCACCCAGTGGTACGCAGCGCCCGCTGCGGCCAGGCTGGCCGCCAGCACGCCTGCCCAGAAGACGAGCGTCTCGGCGCCGGGGGCGGGTCTGCCCCAGTGGAAGACGGCCGCCCGGATCACGATCTCGTGGATCAGGTACCAGGCGAACGACCAGTGCCCCAGCCTGATCATCCAGGCCCCGCCGAGACCGGTGCGCCTGCCGTCGAGGTCGGCGCGGGCGGCGGCGCAGATCAGGGCCGCGAAGATCGGTGCGGACAGCCACTGTGACGCGGTGTAGGGGCTGTACCAGAGGGCGTCCGGCACCGCGTGCGACCAGGGGATCAGGGCCAGATGCCAGCCGATGACGAGCCCGGCGGCCGCCCACAGCGGAACGGGAGGCCGCCAGCCGCGCTTGAGCGCCAGCCCGGCCACCACGCCCAGCACGAACTGCAGGGAGCGGGTCAGCGGCAGGTAGTCCAGCGCCCAGCTGCGGGTGGTGGGCGAGAACCCGGACAGGGCGGGCCACAGCACGAGCGCGGCGCAGGTGACGGCGACCGCGGTCCAGACCCAGACCCGGGCACGGCGCCCGGCGAGCAGGGCCAGCAGCGCGGGGAAGACGAGGTAGAACCAGGCTTCGTCGCTGAGCGACCAGGCCGCCGGGTTGCCTCCCGTGAACATCACCGGCTGCGGGAACCAGGCGTGCACCGCCAGCAGCGTCGCGGCGACCGCCTTGAGCGACACGGCCCGGTCCATGACGTGCCACACGGCGACCGAGAGGCCGACGCTGACCGCGAGCAGGGGCCAGATGCGGGCGAAGCGCCGCCACAGGAAGACCTTGACGGGGACCCGGGCGCCGTCGTACGTCCAGGCGAGGACGACACCCGAGAGAACGAAGAAGAACGTCACACCACTACGGCCGTACCAGACCGTCTCGCTGAGGTACGGGACGGTGCCGACCTGGCGGGAAAGGTGGTACAGGACGACCAGCAGAGCCGCCCAGAAACGGAGCCCGGTCAGCGACGGAAGCCGGTCGCGACCAGGCCCGGGTATCGAGGTCAAGGAGAGTCCTTCGGCTTCAGGGCAGCAGGACGCGGTCGAACTCCTCGCGTACGACCGGCCAGTCCCATGCTGCCAGAGCGTGTGCGGATGCCGCCTGTCCGGCCTGCCGCCAGCTCTCGGGGGTCGCCGTGACCTTCAGGATCCGCTCGGCGGCCTCCTGCGGGGTGGTGACGACCCAGTCGGCGGGGAACAGGGTGCGGGCGCCGTTGGCCTTGCCCGCGAAGAACGGCCAGTCGCGGCCCACCGGCACGGCCCCGCTCGCGGCGCCCTCGACGAACCCGCAGTGGAAGCTCTCCCGCACGGAGGAGCTCAGGATGACGCCGACGTCGGTCAACGCGGCGGGGACGTCGTCCAGTTGGCCGAGCCTGCGGACGGCGCCCAAGGGCTCGAGCTCGGCCAGGTCCTGGCGGTAGAGCCGGGCGTAGGCGCGGGCGGCGGCGCTGAGCTTCGCGTCCACGTCCTCGCCGATCAGCAGGAGGCGGTAGCGGGGGTCCTCGGCGCGCAGGATGCGCAGGACCTCGATGGCCCAGCGGGGATCCTTGGCCACCGACGAGATGCCCGTCACGCCGAGGGTGAAGCGCGCCTCGTCCGTCTTGGGGCGGGCCTGGGCGGCCAGGTCCATGGCGTTGGCGATGACGTGCAGCCGGGGGACCGGCCGGTCCTGCCCGGCCGCGAGCTGCGGCACGACCGCGACGGTCAGGTCGCGCAGATGGGCGCCGACGAAGATCAGGTCGTCGACGCGGGAGAAGTCGACCAGGAACGGCCACGGGCTGAAGGTCTCGGCGCTGTGCAGGCGCACGACGATCCGGGTGTCCCCGGGGTCGACAGAGGTCAGCAGCGCGGCCGGTCCGACGCACCAGTCGACGAACGCGGTGTCCGCCCAGTCCAGGTGCGGACGCAGCAGTTCCTCGGCCCGTCGGCCGAACTCCGGCTCCTCGCCGAGGCGGTGGGCCGCGATACGGGTGAGGGAGCCGGCCAGCTCGTCGAGGTCCGGCTCGTCCTTCAGGTCCAGCGAGCGCACCTCGACGTCGGGGTGGGCCCGGTAGTGGTCGTGGATCTCGCGGAGGAAGTTCGCGTTGCCCCAGGTGACGAACAGCAGGCGCAGCGGCCGGTCGGTCGGCGGGGCGGCGGCCTCGGTGGCCCGGCCCGCTCCCTCGGTCAGCGCCCGGACGGCCGAGCTGGCGTGCAGCTGGGCCAGGTAGGCGCCGGGGTCCTTGGCGAGCGGGGAGGAGGTCCGGTCGAAGTGCAGCACCCGGTGGAAGGAGAGCTGGAGCGCGCGGACCGCGGAGGCGGCGGCTGTCGTGGCGTCGCCGTCGGCCAACTGGGCGTCGGCGTAGGAGAGTTCGGCGGAGACCGCGGCGGTCAGGGCACGCGGGGTCCGGCCGCGCGCCAGTTCGAGCCGGGCCGCGTCGCCGAGCAGGTCGGCCCGGTGGCGCGCGTTGCTCGTGCGGCTGGCGGCGGAGCTGAGGGTGAGTACCGCGCCCTCGGGCCGGTTGGCCTTGTCCAGGCCCTCACGCACGCGCTGGGCGATACGGAAGCGCAACGAGTCGGACAGGCCTGGAGCCGACACCACGAACCGCCAGGCGCGCGCACCCGCGCCGGTCCGCAGCACGTTCGGGTGAAGTGCGCGTCGGGCCACCGCTCCGGGCAGCCGCAGAACCCCCCGTTTGACGTTCGTCATGCCCGCGGGCTCCCGGCGAGCGCGGGGCGGACGGCGTCGCTCAACTGCTCGGCCGCGGGGGCCATCAGCAGGCCGCGGGTGAACCGCGCGGCGTGGGCGCGTGCTTCGGCCCGCTGCTCGGCGGTCGTCTCGACGGCCATCCGGGCCGCCTTGACGAACGAGTCCGCGATGCCCTCCACGTCGAGGCCGCAGGCCCCGGTCCACAGGGGGTGCCCGGCGAGCACGGCGGAGGCGTCGTGGTCCACCTCGTGGGCGGAGACCACCGGCAGCCCCGAGGCCATGAACTCGTACACCTTGCCCGAGGTGACGAAGCGGCCGCCGACGAGCATCAGGACCAGCGCGTCCCAGCGGCCGTAGGTCGGTCCGACCTCCGCCTTGGGCACCGGGCCGCCGAAGAGCACGCCGTCGGGCTCGGCCTGCCGGATGAGGGTCATATGGGCGTTGGCCTCACGGCTGGCGCCCGCGCCGATGTGCCCGCGGATCTCGAACCGGGACCTGGCCACCAGGGGGTCGCGTTCCCGTGCCGCCCGCCAGCCGTCCAGGACGGTGGCGAGGAACGCGGGCTTGAAGTTCACCGAGCCCAGGTAGCCGAAGGTCAGGCCCTTCTCCGGGTCCGGCCGGCCGTGCACCTCGGGGACGCTGTCCGGGTCGAACCCGTTGCGCACCACGTGCACCCGCTCGGCGAGCTGCGGGTAGCGCTCCCGGTAGAAGTCCGCGATCGGGTCGTTGACGCACCAGATGGCGACGGCCTGCGACAGGACGCGCGTCTCCCACTCACCGGACTCGGAGTCGTGGGTGAACGCCTCGCCGCCGCCGATGACGTCGACCGACCAGCCGTCCCGGAAGTCGATCGCGTAGGGGACCTTGTGCGTCTCCCACAGCTTCCAGGCGGCCGCCAGGTTGACGTACGGCGCGCAGCTCGCCAGCAGCAGGTCGGCGGGGAACTCCTCGTGGATGTCCACGACGCCCTGCTCCAGGGCCGCCCGCCAGCCGCCGAACACCGGCTCGGGGAAGTGCTCGAGGTGCCGGTCGCGCTCCCGCTGCATCCAGCGGATCGGGTTCAGCGCCCGGTCCTCGGTGAACAGCCGGATGTCGGTCTCCAGGTCCTCGCGGGCCAGCGGGAGCTCGACGATCCGCACCCGCGGGTCCACCGGGTCGGAGAGGGTGTGGTCGAGCCCGTACTCGCGCTCCCAGGACTCCTCCGCGATGGTGAGCACGGTCACGTCCCAGCCGAGCTCGACGAACTTGTTCGCCGTCTCGCGCATCCGGTACGCACAGCTCTTGGCCGCGGGCGGGAAGCCGATGGCCAGGTAGATCATGTGCGGACGGACTCCGTCGGGGCGTGGGCCCGTCGTCCTGGTGCGCTTGATCACGTTTCGCAAGGGGTGCTCCGAGAGACTGATGGAACGGTGACGAGTACGGGCGCTCGGTCAGGCTTCGATGATGGCCTGGACGGCGCGCACGGCGGCGTTCCCGTCACCGTACGGCGTGCCGCGCGGGGTCTCGGGCGCCGGGCGCGTGGCGAGCTCGGTGAAGCCGGGGGTCTCGTGCGGGTCCGGCACGAGGTGGTTCCAGCCGTCCTCGAGGGTCTCGACCCACTCCGTCTCCGGGCGGACGGTGGTGCAGGCGCGGCCCAGCAGGAAGGCCTCCTTCTGCAGGCCGCCGGAGTCGGTGACCACACCGGCGGAGCCGAGGACGGCGCCCACCAGCCCGGCGTAGGGAAGGGGACGGCCGACGTGCACCGCGCCCTGGTTCAGCTTGATGCCGTGCTGCTCGGCACGGGCCACCAGACGCGGGTGGGCCAGCAGCGCCACCGGCACGGGCAGGGCGGCCAGCGCGCCGATGATGGCGGCGAGCCGCTCGGGGTCGTCGGTGTTGTCCGGACGGTGCAGCGTGGACACCAGGTAGGGGGCGTCGGCGTCGATGCCCTCGGGCAGCGCCGGGCGGGGGTGCTCACCGGCGAGCACGGCGTCGCGGATGCGCAGGCACACGTCGACCATGACGTCGCCGACGAGCGTGGAGCGGTGGCTCAGGCCCTCGTTGGCGAGGTGGCGCATGGCCTCCTCGGTCGGGGCGAGGAGCAGGTCGGCGGCGTGGTCGGTGAGGACCCGGTTGTGCTCCTCGGGCATGCGCCGGTTGAAGGAGCGCAGACCGGCCTCGAGGTGGGCGACGCGGTAGTGCAGCTTCACCGCGGACAGCGCGCCGGCGACGGTCGAGTTCGTGTCGCCGTATACGAGCACCCAGTCGGGCTTCTCCGTCTCCAGCACCTTGTCCATGGCGGCGAGGACCGCGCCCGTCTGCTCTCCGTGACCGCCGGAGCCGACGCCGAGGTGCACATCGGGGTCGGGGATGCCGAGGCCCGAGAAGAAGACGTCGGAGAGGTCCGCGTCGTAGTGCTGGCCGGTGTGCACGATGACGTGCTCGTGAGGGGTGTCGGCGAATGCAGCCGCGATCGGGGCGAGCTTGACCAACTGGGGGCGTGCGCCCACGACACTGATGACCTTCACGTGCGCTGCTCCTGCCAAATAAACGTATGGACGGCCGAACCCAGATCATACGGGCGTGGCGGGGAGCGACGTCGCGCCCTGGCGACGGCCCGGCGACGACCCGGCAACGGCCGTGCAACGGCGGGGCACGGGCCGTTGGGCGGCTCTTCGCTGAAGGTATGCTGTGTTGCGCTGGGTTATCGGGTTTGTAGCCGTGCCGTTAGCGCCCAAGTGCACTGCACGAGACGCCCGCTTTGGACGGAACTGGTGTGCGAGCTCGAACATCCTTGCGGGCTCCTGCAACGTGCCAGAAGCTTCAGATTTCAGGAAAGGCACACATACATGGAGCTCGACAGCACCGACGGGCAGAGAAGGCCCAAGGCCTCCCGAGGCCGAATTGTGATGCTGGTCGACAACGGTGTCCGAAATGACTCGCGTGTCCAGAAGTCGGCTCGATCTGCCGCCGAAGCCGGGTGGGAGGTCGTTCTTTTCGGAATCTCGCCCGCTCCCGAGATCCAGACCTGGAACATCGGCGACGCCGAGGTCCGTCTGGTGCCCAAGCCGGGTCCGCTCGGTCCCAGCCGTCAGGACAGGCACGGGCTGCGCTGGCGCAGCCCGTTCGCGTATCGCACGCCCCAGATCGCCAGTTACCGCAAGCAGCAGGTGAAGGCCTGGCGCGCGGACCTCCGCTTCCGCGCCGCCGCGGCCAAGGCCGACGGCCCCGGCAAGCCCAGCGCCAGCGGCGCGGCCGCCCGGCTGATCGTGCCCAAGGCCGCCGCGAAGATCACGGGCAAGTGGGTCTCGCTGCGCTCGCGCATGACCGGCCGCGCCAAGCGGAAGCGGTCCAAGTTCAACACGCCGCTCGACCATCTGCAGATCAAGTTCTGGCAGATCACCATGGGCCGGCGTGCCTGGCGTCGACTGCTGCCGTACCTGTGGGACTTCGAGCTGGCCTTCGGCCCGCACATCGACGAGCTCAAGCCCGACCTGATCCACGCGCACGACTTCCGCATGCTGGGCGTGGCGGCCCGTGCCGCCGTCCGACTGCGGGCCGAGGGACACCCGGTCAAGCTGGTCTGGGACGCGCACGAGTTCGTCCCCGGCCTGCACTCCCACCAGGACCGCTGGATCCCCGGTCACGTGGCGTGGGAGAAGGAGCACGCGGTGTTCGCCGACGCGGCGATCACCGTCTCGCCCTCGCTCGCCGAGCTGCTCGTCAAGGGCCACAAGCTGACGGAGACGCCCTACGTCGTCCTGAACGCCCCGGTGATGCACCCGGCCGCCGACGAGGTCGCCGACGTGGACCCGGTCCCCGACCTGCGCGAACTGTGCGGCGTCGACGCGGACACCCCGCTGCTGGCGTACTGCGGCGGCATCAACCCGGTGCGCGGCGTCGAGACCATCATCGAGGGCCTCACGCACATGCCGGACGTGCACGTCGCGCTGGTCTCCCTGCCGCCGTCGGGCAAGCACTTCCCCGCCACGAAGAAGATCATCGAGCTGATCGAGGAGCTGGGCGTCGGCGACCGTGCCCACATCCTGCCGTTCGTGCCGCACTGGCAGGTGCCCGAGTTCCTGTCCACGGCGGACGCCGCGGTCAGCCCGCTGCACCACCTGCCCAACCACGAGCTGGCCCTGAGCAACAAGTTCTTCGAGTACTCCCAGGCCAGGCTGCCGCTGGTGGTCAGCGACATCCGCACCATGGCGGAGATGGTCGAGAAGACCGGCCAGGGCGAGATCTTCAAGGCGCAGGACACCGAGGACTACGTACGCGCCGTCAAGGCCGTCCTCGCCAACCCGGCGCAGTACCGGGCGGCCTACGACGACCCGGGGCTGCTGGAGAAGTGGACCTG
This sequence comes from Streptomyces sp. NPDC006872, assembly GCF_040635845.1. Taxonomy (NCBI): domain Bacteria; kingdom Bacillati; phylum Actinomycetota; class Actinomycetes; order Kitasatosporales; family Streptomycetaceae; genus Streptomyces; species Streptomyces sp. NPDC006872. The sequence continues at coordinate 2,453 of NZ_JBEYIL010000031.1, read as the reverse complement.
GGAGGCCCAGGCCGTGGTCCTGGACCAGATCTACAGCCGGCTGCTGCCCGGCAACGGGAAGGCCGTGTAGCGGGACGGCTGTGACCTACGGCGTCGGTCCGGCCGACGCAGGGACGGAAACGTCTCTTCGCCGGACCGACGCCCACAGCATGTCCCCGGCACGGAACGCAGAACAGGTGGAGGACCTCCTCACATGACCCACGTACTCCTGATCGCCGGCACGGCGCCGACGCTCTCGATGCTGAAAGCCGCCGTCGACCAGTTCCGGGCCGCGGGAGCGACCGTTCAGCTGGCCGGCTACTTCGAACGCGAAGCGGTGGACGGCGTGCTCGACGCCGCCGACGTGTGCTCGCTGCCCGAAGCGGCCACCGAGCGGAGCGTCGTCTTCGGCAAGCGCGTCGCGAAGCTGCCGCCCGCCCGCAGGACCTGGGCAGGCACGGAACGCAACCGGTGGGTCCTCCGTCACGCACGCCGCGCGCAGGTCCTCGTCGCCCTGGACGCGCACGCCGTCTACACCGTCTGGCGGCTCGCCGAGCGCAACCGGCGCGCCGACGCGGTCTTCGGCGTCGCGCCCGGCCTGCGGGCCCTCCAGGCGCGCGGTGAGCGCCCGATGCACTACGCGCTGCGGGACGCCGTCCGTACCGTCCCGTCCCCGGCCGTCACCCTGCGCTCCACCAAGCGCGGCGTGCGGCACAGCGCGGGCGCCGTGCTGCGCCGGGCGTCGTCGCCCGCCGTGATGCGCACCGCGATCGGCGCCAAGGCCTGGCGGACCGCGGTCATGGCGCCCCGGGTGCCGGACGCGATGCGCGCGAAGCTGGCCCGCCGGGTGAGCCTGAGCATGACCAAGGGCGGCCGGAAGACGGGCGCCACGCTGGTGCTGAACCAGGCCGCCGACCGGATCGGCAACCGCAAGCTCAGCGCGGCCCTGCTGGCCGACGCGGCCCGCGCCGACCTGGCCCGCGCGCACGACAACCCGAAGCTCCGCAACAAGGCCATCGAGGCCGCGCTGACCCTCGCGGACCAGCGGTACAAGAAGAAGGACCTCGGGGCCGCGGCCGACCAGCTCTCCACGGCGTTCGGCCTCGCCTTCAACCGGAGTCTGCACTTCGACGGCGTGTCCTCGCCGATGGCCGACGACCCCGACTCCTACCTCGCCGCCTTCCGCAAGAGCGCCGCGTTCCAGGCGCTCTCCGCACCGCGCGGCCGCGCGCTGCCGGCCGCGCCGGCGCCGACCGACCGCCCGCTGCGCCTGCTGGTCACGACATATGCCAACGCCGCCTTCCTGAAGGCGATCCGGGACCGCTACGAGAACCACCCCGACGTCGAGATCCGCTTTCTCGACGTCAACGAGGACGACACGCTGCGTCCGCTGGTCCGCGGCATCAAGCGGATCATGGAGCACGCGCTGGGCGGCCAGCCGGCGTTCCAGGCCAAGCTGGAGGAGGCCCTGCGGCCCCACCTGGACTGGGCCGACACCGTCTTCGTCGACTGGTGCACCAACGCGGCCGGGATATTCACCGCCGTCGACCCCGGCACCACGCGCATGGTCATCAGGCTGCACAGCTACGAGGCCTTCGCGTTCTGGCCGCACGTCGTGGACTTCACGCGGGTCGACGATCTGATACTCGTCAGCGACCACCTGCGCGAGGTGGTCGAGAAGGTCCTGCCGCAGCTGGCCGGACCGGACACCGCCACGACCCACGTCGTCGCCAACGCCATGGACCTGGTGCCCTTCGAGCGGGCGAAGACCGGGCCCGACGCCCGCTTCAACCTGGGCCTGGTCGGCGTCAGCGCCGTGGCCAAGGACCCGCGCTGGGCGGTGCAGGTGCTGCGGCTGCTGCGTGAGAAGGACGAGCGCTACCGCCTGGTGATCATCGGCGAGGGCCTGCCCCGCAAGGCGGGCGCCGCGGTCCGCGCCTACGACGACCTCCTCCAGGCCGACCTGGCGGAGCTCGAGGCGGCCGGCGCCGTGCACCTGGTGGGCCAGACGGACGACGTGCCGGCGGCGCTCACCGAGGTCGGCGTCATCCTCAGCAGCTCGGTCCGCGAGAGCTTCCACTGCGGACTGGTGGAGGGCACGGTCAGCGGCGCCCTCCCGGTCGTCCGCGACTGGCCGTTCTTCGCCTCGCTGAAGAACGGACCGCGCACGCTCTTCCCGACCGACTGGGTCGTCTCGACGCCGGAGGAGGCCGCGGAGCGGATCCTGAAGCTCACGGTCACCGAGGAGAACTGGCACGCGGCGACGGAGCCCGCGGCGAAGCACGCGCTGACGATGTGGGACTGGTCGGTGGTGAGCCGGGAGTTCGACCGGCTGCTGCTGGGCGAGAAGGCGTAGTACGCCGCACAGAACGCCGAAAAGGGGGTCGGCCGCGTCCTGTTGGACGCGGCCGAGGCCTGGCCGGCCGACAGGACGGGCAGGGTCAGGGCGAGCGCGGCGGTGCCGCACAGGGCGC
>NZ_JBEYIL010000030.1:0-100404 GCF_040635845.1 Streptomyces sp. NPDC006872 | reverse complement strand
TCCTGCATCTCAGGGTCGTGGCGGATCACCACCCCATCCTCTCGCAACAAGCACGCACCTGAAGGCGTGGGACGGAATACGCCTGCGGTGATCCCAGGACGAGAGGGACGCCACCTGGGACCCGGGTCGGGTGAACGGGGTGTCGGCAGCACACAGCGTTACTGCTCCACAAAAGTTGAGCCAGAGCCCCAGAACGGACATCACTTGTGCGCCGGTTTGGGAGGCAGCACGTACTTCCAGGCGGATCGAATTGTTCACAGTTTGGACAGCATCGGTGCTTGCCGGACTGAGTCCAGAACGCCTGCAGGGTCACGGCTTCGGGCTTGGGGAGAAGGCAGTCGGGGGCGCTGCTCACCGAACCTGTCGAGTGTTTAAGGTCGCCTCCATGACGAGGATCACACCGCCGCGCCCACTCGATGTCGAGGCGCTCTTCCCAGAACTGGCCGCGTACCGGGGCACGACGACACGGCTGCACCCGCGGCCGGGAAATCCGGACGTGTCGGCCAGTTCCGTCGGCGGGCCGATGCTGTGGCCGGCGGACGAGCCGTGGCCGCTGTGCAGCGAGGCCCACGGCCGCGGGCGTGGCCGACGTCCCGCGGACATTCACCGGGAACGAGAGGTCCTGGCCACCGCGTGGGCCTGTGAACCGTTCCAGGGACTCACAGACGATGAACGGCAGCTCGTGGATGAGCTGCACCGCAAGCACCGGGTTCCTGGGGCCTCCGAGGCCGACCCGCTGCCGCTGATCGGCCTCGCGCAGCTGTACCGGCGGGACATCCCCGACCTGCTGGCAGGGCCGGACGGCTGCGACCTGCTACAGGTGTTCTGGTGCCCTTTCGATGCGCACGGCGTGGGCCGGCACGGCCTGCTACTTCACCTGGTCTGGCGTAAATCCGCCGAGGTCGGCGAGGTGCTCGCCTCGCCGCCTCAGCCACAGGTCGTCGGCTACGACGGGTACGTGCCCGAGCCCTGTGCGCTGCACCCGGAGCAGGTGGTCACCTACCCCTTCGCCGGTCTCCTTCCCGAAGAGCTTTGCGCCAGGCTCGACGCCTGGGAGGAGGGACTTGAAGAAGAGGCCGAGCAGTCGGAGGACGAAGAAGGGGCCGAGCTGGTCGGCTACCAGTACGACCTGTCCATCCCTCCGGGCTGGCGTGTCGGCGGATTCGCATCCTGGCACGCGACCGACCCGTACCCCATGGACTGCTGGACCTGCGCGACTCCGATGGAACTCCTGCTGACCATCGACAGTGCCGAGTGGGACGGCGGCAGCGGTAGCTGGATACCGGTCCAAGACCAGGGTCTCCGTCCGCACCCGTATGCCACTCCAACCAAGGTCGTCGTTGGCCGCTCGGGCGAGCTCAACGTCTTCGCCTGCCCCATCGATCCCGAGCACCCGCACCGCTGGAGCCTCCAGTAGGTCGTGGAGTTCTTCGCTCGGGTGCTGTCGTTTCTCGTGAATATCGAAGCCATCCGTGGATGGCGGATCGGGGCCAGGTACGAACGGGCACGGCACCGTCATGGGTGTCCCGCCCGTGACATGACGGGCTACTTCCCGGGGCGTCCGAGCTGGCGGATCTTCCAGCCCGCCAGGCGCCAGGGCTCAGGGTCGAGGGCGGTACGGCAGTCGACCAGCAGGGCGTTGGCGGGCCGGTCGACGAGGGTGTGGGGGTCGGCCTGCTGGTACTCGGGCCACTCGGTGGCCAGGACCACGACGTCGGCTCCGTCGATGGAGGCCGGCAGATCGTCGGTGTAGTCGAGTTCGGGGTTGCGGATCGCCGCGGTCGCGACGGCCTGCGGGTCGTGAACGATCAGGATGGCGCCGGCCTCCTGGAGGGCGCGGGCCAGGGCGAGGGCCGGGGATTCGCGGACGTCGTTGGTGCCCGGCTTGAACGCGGCACCCCACACGGTCACCTTGGCGCCCTTGAGGGGGCGGTCGCCCAGGGTACGGGTGATCAGGTCCAGGGCGCCGGCGGTGCGGGATTCGTTGATCTTCTCGGCGGAACGCAGGAGCTCGGCGGCCTCGTCGGCACCGAGCTGCCGGGCGCTCGCGGTGAAGGCGCGGATGTCCTTGGGGAGGCAGCCGCCGCCGTAGCCGATGCCGGGCCGCATGCCGCCGCTGCCGATGCGGGGGTCGATGCCGAGGATCTCCACGATCTGGTCGATGTCGCCGCCCGCGGCCTCGCACATGTCGGCGAGGGCGTTGGCGTAGGAGATCTTCAGGCCGAGGAAGGTGTTCGCCGCGCCCTTGGCGAGTTCGGCGGTCTGCGGGTCGGTGACGAAGAGGGGCACGCCCGCGTCCAGGATCGGGGCGTAGACGGAACGGATCGCTTTCTCGCCCTCGGCGGTGGTGACACCGGCGATGAGGCGGTCCGGGCGCAGGGTGTCCTCCACGGCGTGGCCCTCGCGGAGGAACTCGGGGTTCCAGACGACGTCGACGCGGTCGCCGGCGGGGGCCAGGCGCTGGGCGAGGACGGTGACCTGGGCGGTGGTGCCGACGGTGACCGTGCTCTTTCCGACAATCGTGCAGGGGCGGTTGAGGTGGGGGGCGAGTTGACGGATGGCGCCGTAGACCTGCCCGGTGTCGTAGGAGCGGCCGTCGGCGTCGATGGGGGTTCCGACGCCGATGAAGTGGAGGTCGGCGAACTCGGCGGCTTCGGGGATGCTGGTGGTGAAGCGCAGGCGCCCGCTCGTGGTGTGGCGGGCGAGGAGTTCGGGGAGACCGGTCTCGTAGATGGGGCATTCACCGGCGTTGAGCCGGTCGACCTTGGCCTGGTCGACGTCCACGCCGATGACCTCGTGGCCGAGTTCGGCCATAGCCGCCGCGTGCGGGATGCCGAGGTGACCACAGCCGATGACTGAAATACGCATCCGTGTCTCTCTCCTTGGGAGGGGCCCGCGTGCGGGGCCGGGGACGAGCCCTGAGGCTACTGCCGTTCCCCGGCCCCCCAGTTCAGCCGTTGTTCGTACTCTTGTTCAGCAGTCGCTCGAGGTCGCCGATCGCTTCGGCAGCCGTTGCGCGCGTACGACGACGTCACCGGTCTGCGGTGCCTCCAGCGGGTATGCGAACCAGCTCCCGTCCGGGCGGCGGAACCCTTCCGGGTCGGTGTGGAACACCGTGAGTCCGGCCGCACGGGCCCGCTTGGCCACGTGCCGGCGGTCGGCGTGCAGCCCGACCACGAGCAGGGCCTTCGCGTCGGGGTGGAAGGTGACCGGCGGGATCCGCTGGTCGTAGCGGCGCATGAATGCCTCCTCGAACCCGGCGCGGGCGCCTAAGAGGGCATCTGATCAATGTTCAAACCGTTGTTGCCCTGCGGACATCGAGCACGGCGGTGTAGGTGATACCGGACGGCACGTGGAGCCCCTGGTTGTACGGCCGTGCGGCCGCGGTTGAAGGCGGCGAGAACGTCGTCGCTGCTCGGCACGGGCGGGCGCCCTGTGGTCCCTGCGGGGTGACGCGGCGATACATCGCGCGGTGGGTGACCTGTCCACTCCCACAGTAAGGGTGGTGACCGACCTCCGGGGCGGGCCCTGCACCGCCCCGGATTTGAGTGCGCATCGGCAGTCGGCATTACGCATGAACTCGCGGACCTCGCAGCCCGGCGCACGAGGAAGTCACCCGGCTGATCTGTCGTCGACACCCGACGCAGGCTCCTCAGGCCAGAGGCAACTGACCGAGCGGACGACCGCGGTCGGTCTGCACCTCCAGGAGAGCGGCCACGTCCGCCCCCCTCGTGAAGGCGGGGCCGTCCCAGTACGCCGGGACCGCCACGGGCGTGAGGCGCACCTCGGTGCCGTGAACGCGCGCGGTGTCGAAGAGGGTCTGCAGCATCTGCAGGCTTGCCAGGTCGAGTGCGCCGAGGCGGGCACACCACGTCTGGGTCTCAGGGTCGTACGAGGCGATCGGGCGGAGCCTGTCGAGTTGCTCCTGCCATTGAGGATCGGCGGCCCGTGCTGTCCGGATGGTGGCCTCCAACACCCATGCGCTGTCACGTGAGTTCGGCGAACTGGTCATATAAGAGACGGTAGACGCCGCCACTGACAACTCGCCCGGTCGGGTGAATCCGGAGTCTGCACAGAACCTGGCCGTCCGCGAACGCGAACTGACTGACGTGGACCCCAGGGCCTCGGCATAGTCGCGTGAAGCCCGGTTCGTGACGATCTGTCAGTTCGGCGGTGGCCCCGGAATGTGACAGGCACAGCTTCCAAGATCATGGAGTTCTCAACGCCCCATGATCCGAGTGGAAGACCCTGCCTGCCGACGCATCATCGCTGATGGGTGTGGCTCCTTTGGAGGAAGAGCGTACCCAGGTGCGTTCCGCCGGTGGCGGGCTCCGCTCCCGGGCCCGGCAGTCAGCGGTAGTAGGGCTCGACCGCGGCCTGTACCTCCTCGAGCAGCGCGGGGCCGTCCTGCGGCACGGGCAGTCGGCTGCTGCCCGGCCTGATGTCCAGGAGCTGTTCGTTGGACAGGGCGAACACCACTCGCCGCAGCCCTGCCCATTGGATGACGGCCTCGCACATCCCGCACGGCTGGCAGCTGGTGTACATCGTGGTGCCTGCCGCCGTCTGTGCGTCGAGCTCTCTTGCGGCCCACCTCGCCAATTTGAGTTCCGGGTGTGCGGTGACGTCGTTGTCGGTGAGGGTGGTGTTGTGTTCCTCGGCCAGGATCGTCCCGTCCGGTCCTGCCAACAGAGATCCAAAGGGCGGGTTGCCGCTCGCGCGTGCCTTGGCCGCGAGCGAGATGGCCTGTCGGAGGAGGGTGTGGTCGTCGGGTGTGGTCATGACTGCTCCATCGTGGTGCGGGACGGGGTCCCGAGCTCGTAGAAGTGTGCGGCCACGGTGGCGAGGGCCTGCCAGGCCGCCTGCGGGTGACACGTCGCGCGGGGGTCGCCCGGGTAGGTGTCGAGGACGACGGACTTGGCGCCCAGCAGCCGCAGTTGGTCGAGATCGTCCATGATCTGGTCGATGGTGCCCTCACCGGCGAGCCGTCCCGCTCCGTCGACCAGTTCCCTGGTGAGTCGCAGAGCGATGCGGGGTGCCAGGGCGGGCACGGGCAAGTGCTGCTCGTCCGCGTACGTCTCCAGCCTGCCCGCGGCCTCGCGCAGCCACGGCACGGTGGGGCGCAGCGGATGCCATGCGTCTCCGAGTCGTACGGCCCGGCGCAGCCCCGCGTCGCTGTTTCCGCCGACCCACACCGGGATCCGGCGCTCTCCGTAGGACGCGGTGTCCTTCCAGGCGGCCCGGATGTCCCGCAGGTGGTCGTCGGTCAGCTGTCCGCGCTGTGAGAACGGGATGTCGAGGGCGGCGAACTCCTGCCGTGCCCAGCCCACTCCCACGCCGAGGACCAGCCGGCCGCCGCTCAGCTCATTCAGATTGGCCGCCATTCGGGCGGTGAGCAGCGGGTGCCGGTAGGGAGCGATGAGGACCGTCGTGCCGAGCTGGATACGGGTGGTGAGGCCGGCCAGCCAGGACAAGGTGGTGAAGGGCTCGTAGAAGGGTGCCGGATAGCGCTCGGCGACATCCGGCGTGATGGCTATGTGGTCCGAGATCATCAGTAGGTCGAAGCCCAGGCCCTCTACGGTCTGGGCCCAGCTGCGCAGCACTCCGGGGTCAGTGCCCGGGCCGAAATTGGGGACGTTCACTCCGATCTTCACAGGGCCCAACCCTAGGCAGGACGTATGGGTCCTCAGAAGGGATTCCCGCCTGTTCAGAGGCGGTTCAGCCGTGGATCCGCCGGTAAAATGGGCGTATGACCGAGAGTCTCGACGCGACGGACTGGGCGATCCTGACAGAAGTCCAACGGGACGGCCGGATCCCGTTCACCGAGCTGGCACGGCGGGTGAACCTGAGCGCGTCGGCGACCAAGGAGCGAGTGCGCCGACTCGAGGAGGCCGAGGTGATCACGGGGTACCGTGCGGAGGTGAACCCGGAGCGGACCGGTTACCCAGTGATGGCGGTGGTCCGGCTCAAGTACCCGGGGCCGGGAACCCGGCACGAGCCGCTGCGCCGGCTGCTGGAGGAGCGCCCGGAGATCCTGGAGTGCCTGCGCACCACCGGAGACGACTGCTACATCATGAAGGTGGCGGCCACGTCGATGGCCCACCTGGAGGAGATCGTCGACGAGCTGGCCGAGTTCGGGAGCACCACCACCAACCTCGTCCTCAGCCGGACGCTCCCGTTGCGCGGCCCGGGGGTGCCTCGGGGGAACACCGTCAGGTAGTCGCGGATGCCACTCCACCGCCGGGGCCCGGCCTGGCGCCCAGCAGCGGCGACCGCCCCCAGCGCCCGGGAAGACCATCGCCGTCGGGTCCAGCTCCTCTTGAAGGGACGGGCCCACCGGCACAGACCTGCGGATTCACCAGTGGCAAAGCACCGGCTCAGCTCGTCCCTCCAAAGGAGCTACACCCATTGCTGATCCCGCCTGCCCTTGACCAGCTCCGCGAGCATCCCGAGGTCGTGTCCGACGAGGTCCCGCGCCTGCTGGAGCGACTGGCCAAGGTGCCCGACCCGCGGGACCCACGCGGCGTACGGCACGCTCCGGTTGCCGTGCGCGCGCCGACCGCGTGCGCGGTTCTGGCGGGGGCGACCTCTGTGCCGGCAGTCAGCGAGTAGATCGCCGACGCCCCGCCGCACATCCTGGAACGCCTCGGCATACGCCTCGACCCATTGCTCCCAAAGCGGCTCCTGCCTGCGGAAACGACGGTCAGGAGGCTGCCGGCCCGCATCGACGGCGACGCGCTGGATCGGGCGGTCGGACGCCGGCTCGCCTACCGTCGCCCGAAGGTGACCGGGCTGCGCGGTCTCGCAGTGGACGGCAAAAGCCTGCGCGGCGCGGCCAAAGCGAACGTCCGCAAGATCCACCTGCTCGCCGCACTGGAGCACACCACCGGCCTGGTCCTGGCCCAGCCGGACGTCGGCGAGAAGTCGAAGGAGATCACCTGCTTCCAGCCGATGCCGGACACCGTCGCCGACCTGGCAGGAACCGTCGTCACCAGCGACGCCATGCACACCCAGCGCGAGCACGCCGACTACCTCCTCGACCGCGGCGCCCACTACATCGTGATCGTCAAGCGCAACCAGAAGAAGCTCCGCCGGCAGCTCAACTCCCTTCCCTGGAAGGACATCCCGCTTCAGGGACGCACCCGGGGCATCGGCCATGACCGGTCGGAGATCCGCCGGATCAAGGCCGCCACCGTGAACAAGCCTCCTCTTTCCCGGAGCCCGCCAGGCGGTCCAGATCAAGCGCCGGCGCACCGACCGCAACACCGCCAAGACCACCGTCAAGACGGTCTACGCCGTCACCAGCCTGACCGCCGAGCAGACCACCGCGGCCCAGCTCGCCGAACCCGTCCGCGACCACTGGAAGATCGAGGCCCTGCACCATGTCCGCGACACCACCTTCGCCGAGGACGCCTCCCAGCTGCGGACCGGCAACGCGCCCCGCGCGATGGCCACCTGGCGCAACCTCGCCATCGGAGCCCTCCGCACGGCCGGAGCGAAGAACATCGCGGCCGGCCTCCGCCGCAACGCCCGCGACCCTCGCCGACCCCTCGCACTCCTCGGCCTCAGATGATCACAAACCGGGCGTCATGCGGGACTGTCGATGAGACAGATGTGATAGCCCGCATAAAGGCGCTCTCCGAGGCGGTGTGCAAGGTGGATCAGGTCTGTCAGGTGCACCACTCGTCCGTCGAATCCTGGGAGGGGGACATGGAGCGGCTGGGTCCAGTGGGCGGGGATTGCATCCAGCCCGTAATACGCCCCCGCGAGGCCTCCGGTCACTGCGGCGACGGTGTCCGTATCACCGCCCAGGTCGATCGCCGCGCGAATCGCGTCTTCGAAGCTGGTGGTAGTGCGCAGGGCCCAGACGGCGGAGCCCAGGCAGGGCCAGACGGCACCGTTGAACTCGGTCGCTTGATCGGGGTGCCAGTCGGGCGCGAGGACTGTGGCGTAGCGGCCACGGTGGTCGGGGTGGACAAGACCCAGGGTGTCCGGGATCGCGGTGAGGGGGTCGGTGTCCTCGAACGTGACGCGGATGAGTTCGTGGAAGATCGCGGTGCCTTCCCAGGCCGCGCGGTCCCCGTGGGTGAGGGCAGCGATGCGGCGGGCAGCGTCCATGGTGGCTTCTTGGCCGGCGGCCGCGAAGTGGACCGCGGACGTCGATGCCCGCATCAAGGAGCCGTTTCCAGCTGCTCGCCGGTTGACCTGGAAATGGATCGCGGCGGCAAGGTCCCAGGGCATGCCGTTGGTCAGGACGTCTTCGGTCTGCAAGCCGATGTCCTTCGGTTCTGATGCTGCCCACCGCTGGAAGCGGGCGAAGATGTCCGGCAGATCCAGTCGACCCTGCTCCAGCAGCGACTCCGCAACCAGGACGGCCATCTGCGTGTCGTCAGTGGCCTCGCCGGGGTCCCAGCCACCGCCTCCGCTCATCTCGCCACCGGCACCAGGCTCGGGAAACCGCGCGGAGAACGCTCCCTGGGGACCGAACTCGAAGGGGCCGCCCAGAGCGTCACCCACTGCTGAGCCGACGACCGCACCAGCGGCCCGCTGAATCCGCTTCATTCGCGCAGGTTATCTGCGTTGCGCGGACGGCCGCGCGAGCCTATTCCTTCTTCGGCTCCCCGAACCAGATCGCCGCCCGCACAAGCGACGTGCAGGAAGTCTGAGCTCTGAAGGGGCCGACGACCGATCCTCGGCTGTCGACCTCATCTCGTAGTTCAGAGAAGTGGCGGGCTTCGACGATGCCACCGTCTTCGCCTTCCAGACCGCGGTCGCCCGAACCTGGGGAACCTCGAGGGTCGAGCGCACCACCCGAGACGCCGGCCGGCCCGGTGTACGGCTGCGGATGTACACCGGTCTGCGGCAGGTCCTCGAGGAGGCCTCTTCACCCGAGCCGGTGCCATCGGCCACGTAGACAGGCGTGGTCCGCCACCACGGGGGGAATGGAGGACCACGCCTGCGTCCACGGTGCCACACCCGTCCCCCAGCACACGCGTTCTGCGGCCGAAGCCACGGCATCAGAAGACGACTTCGTCCGAATGGAGCGGCGTCAGGTGCGGGCCCGCAACAGCGCGAGGACGGCGGCCGCGTACGCGCGGGATCGGTCCCGGACGGCGAAGTAGTCGGTGTGCAGCTGGTCGAACTCCTCGTACAGGCTGCCGCGTTTGCGGTAGCCCACGCGGCTGGCCTGCAGCAGACGTGCCTGCTTGGCGATTTCCTGCACCAGCGGGTCGTCCGGGCCACCGAGCCGGAGCTCCGGCCCGGGCGACGGGATCGCCCGCCAGATGTCGACGTACGTGGTGTCGATGGTGTTGATCCACCACTGGGGCACGCGGCCGCCGGGCACGATGCGCGGCTGCGGCAGGCGAAGGGCGGCTGCTTTCCGCCCGCCCGCCGGGCGAGCAGCCCGCGGGACGCCCGCAGCAAGGCAGCGGCGTGCACCTTGCTCAGGACCACAGCGACCCGAAGTCCACGGTCCGCGACCTGGTATTCAGAGGTCTGCACGTACGCGCGGATCCGGCGCTGGTACTCGGCGGGCTCAAGGTGGTCGCGGTTCGGCCTCGTGGGGTGGCCTGCCTTCTTCGCCTCGTCCACGCGCACGTCGGCCACCTTGGCTCGGTTGAGCTGAAGCGCCAGTCGTTCGATGGCTGTGGGCCACAGACCCCCATCACTGACGATCTCCCTTCCCGCTGATGCTCGACCCGTCCTTGGTCAGGTTATCGGTGCGCCGTCCCCGCATCCGAGGCCCGTTCCTCCGCCACGTGGACCGATGAGTCCCGCCGGCCCTCGACGCAGAGGTGGCAGTCAATGCCGTGGGACGACCTCAAGCTGACCACCCAGAGCGGACGGCGCTGCGCTGGCCGACGCTTTCCGTGAGTACCACAGCGGTGAGCACGGCACGGACGTGGTGGCGGCCGATGCGAGCCTGGCGAAGGGGCGTGCGTACTGGCGATCCGCGACCCGGAAGGTGCGGTGCAGCCCCTCTTTGATCGGTGGCAGGGGCGGCAGGAGTCGAACCTGCGGCATCCGGCTTTGGAGGCCGGCGCTCTGGCCATCTGAGCTACACCCCTTGGTGGGTACAGCTTGGCATGACCAACAGGTCCGTCTCCAAGGGATTTCCGTCTCAGAGAAGGCGCAGGACGCCGACCACCTTGCCGAGGATCTGCGCCTGGTCGCCGCGGATCGGGGCGTAGGACGAGTTGCGGGGCATCAGCCACACCTGCCCGTCCTGTCGGCGCAGCACCTTGACGGTGGCCTCGTCCTCCAGGAGCGCGGCGACGATGTCCCCGTGATCGGCGCTGTCCTGCCGCCGTACGGTCACAATGTCGCCGTCACAGATCGCCGCGTCGATCATGGAGTCACCGGACACCGTCAAGGCGAACAGGTCCCCGTCGCCCACGACCTGTCGCGGCAGGAAATAGACGTCCTCGATCATCTCCTCGGCGAGCAGCGGGGCGCCGGCGGAGATCCGTCCGACGAGCGGCACGTCCACCGCTACCTCGCTCCTGTCGCCCAAGTCGGGAGACCAGGAGGGCCTCACCCGGTAGGCGCGAGGACGGTGCGGGTCGCGGTAGAGAACGCCTTTGTGCTCGAGGGCCATCAACTGGTGGGCGACCGAGGACGTGCTGGCGAGTGCCACGGCCTGGCCGATCTCCCGCATCGACGGCGGGTAGCCCTGCCGGTCGACCGACTCCGTGATGTAGCGGACGATGGCCGACTGGCGGCTCGTCAGCTGCCCCTCGACGGCTCGTGGGCCCGGGGGGCGGCCCCGGCGGGCAGGGTCGGCGTTCTCCATACCGGGCACCTCCGTACAAGATCCTCGCGGAACGCGACCTTAACCCGCCATCCGGCGTAAATGGAACACCATTTCGACCTCCTGACCGCAGGCTGCTTCAGCCGGGCGGGCCGGCATCCGTCATGTCAAGCAGTCGCGGCTCCCCACTTCGGCATACGACGCGCGCTCCCATAAGGGGCAATCCATGCACCTGCGGCCCCGACCCTGAGGTGCAAAGCAGTCTAATTCGCCGCCCTGACGGAACAACCCCACTTCACCCCACTTGCTCGGCATCACACCGCATACAGACCGGCAGGTGCTTCGCTCGTTCATTGACGCCGAAATCACGGGTTCTCACGCTTCGAGCGCCAAGTTCACAACGTTCTCGGCCTAGAGGCTCGTATCCACAACAGCGTCGACGTTCCATCGGGAGGCAACGGAAGGAGGGCACGCACGTGCGACTAGGCCGTGTTTTAGGTAGCGGGTAAGTCTTGGGCGGAGAGTTCTTCGGCCAGTTCCATACAGCGCAGGCGGGCTGGGGAGAAGTCGTAGGGCATCTTGCCGGTGGCTTCGAACGCGCTCATGGAGTCAGCCTCCCGCCTGTCAGGGCTGAGGTCGGCCCCGTCCTCGCCGTCATCGGCGGTGGCAGGGTGCAAAGTGTCCCAGGCGTCGAAGAGGGCATCGTCGTCCTTCCCCAGGCCGGACTCCTCGATGACGGCCTGCAGGGCGCTTTCGAAGGCGTGCCGCTCGACAGCCACTTGAACCACCCGTGGATCATCGACGGCGACGCTGTCATCGAGTGCCTCCTCGGCGTCATCGATGCGGTCGGAATCCTCCCGCAGAGTGGGATGCGTGGCCAGGACGACGAAGCGGGTGGCCTGGACGGCCGCGCCGAGCGGGCCGAAGATCCGCTCAGTGACCAGCAGACTGTCCAGGTCCGCCTGGCGCAGGGAGCCCTCGGGCAGGCTCTTGAGGCGTTCGGTGACGAAGCCGGAGAGCAGGCCCATCCGGCTGCCTTCGGTGCGCATCCGCTGCACGGCGGTCCGCTGCCGCCGCAATTCCGCCTCCTGCTCGGCGAGGGTTTCCTCCAACCGCTCCAGGATGCCCGCGATACCGTCTCCGCTGTCCGCACCGGCGGAAGCCGTGCCGGTGGTAAAGGCGTCACGGATGTCGTCGAGGGCGATCCCGGCGTCGGCCATCCTGCGAATCCACAGCAGGCGGATCATGTCCTCGTACCCGTAGCGGCGGCGGTCATCGCCGCCCCGCTCAGGCTCGGGGAGCAGGCCGATCTCGTGGTAATGGCGAATCGCCCGCGGCGTGGTGCCGGCGAAGGCCGCCGCGTCACCGATCTTGACCTGGCGGGGTGGCATGAAAGACGAATGCATGAGCAAGGACCTTTCCTCAAGGGATCGGGACGTAAGTCCACCGGACCACATGCCGCTACGGAAGGTGCAACCCCATACACACCGCTCCGCGCCAATGCCGGGAAACGCGCCCTTCCTCCGTAATGACCGCAGGGCCGTCCTTTCCTGCCGGGGCATCCGCACGACGGCAGACTGAGGGTTCACAGCCACTGATGAATCGCCGCGACCTGAACCGTCGCCCCGAACCGAACCGCAAGTCTGTCGAACCGGTTCGCCACGGCCCGGTGCTCCTGGAGACGGCTGATCCCGCATTCGACCGCGTGCCGGGCCTTGTAGTCCTCGCGGTCGAAGAAGGGCGGACGGCCACCGCCACGTCCGCGGCGCCTGCGGTTGCGGACCTGATCGACCGGCTCTGGAATCGTGCACCTGATGCCACGTCTGCGCAGGCAGGCGCGATTTGCGCGTGAAGAGTACGCCTTATCGCCTCGCACCCGCAGCGGGCGGCTTCTCGGCCGGCCGGCACCAGGCCGGGCACCCCGATCGCGTTCAGGACCGGCTCGAAGTGCGGACTGTCACCGCGCTGCCCGGCGGTGATCAGCAGCGACAACGGCTTCTGTCCCTGCTCACACGCCAGATGGATCTTCGTGGTGAACCCGCCTCGCGACCTGCCCAGTCCATGGTCTTCAGGTTCGGCGCTCACTCCGCCCGGCGGTTCCTTCTGCACAGCACCGTGTCGGCGGGCACCGGCAGCATGCCGGTGTGCCCGGCAGCTGGTGGAATCGACATTGACCTCCCAGAAGATCAGCCCGGCCGCATCAGCCCTCGCCTGCAACAACGTCAGCAGCCGGGCCCACACACCCCGACGCCGCCATCTCCGGAACAGTCCATACACCGTCTGCCACGGTCCGTATTCGAACGGCAGGTCCCGCCAAGGAACTCCGGTCCGGACCCACCACCGCACACCGTCCACCAGCCGCCGACAGCCAGGCCACCTGCGACGCATGCCCACCGCAGGCAGCAACGACTCCAGCATCGACCACTGCCCATCAGAAACCCGGCTGATCTGGGATGTCCCCTGCTGGTGGCGCTCCTGGACTCGGCGGCCGCGTTCACCGGGAGCCCTCCGATCTCAGGGCTCCCGCGTGAGCGGCTGTGCGTGGCGTCAGCGTGCGAACTTTTCGATGGCCGCCGGGGTGACGGGGGTGAAGAAGTTGACGAGGTTGCCGTCGGGGTCGCGGAACAGCAGCGACCTGTTGCCCCAGGGCATCGTGGTGGGCTCGGTGACGAAGTCGGGGACGAAGCCGGTCAGGTTCTGGTGAACGCGGTCCACGTCGTCGACGAGGAACTCGGTGATCACGCTGTGGTTGTCCGCCGGGCGGGCAGAGCCCGGGGCGAACAGCGGGACGGTGCGGGTGCCGGCGATCGCGAGGGTGGCGCCCGCGGTCTTGAGTTCGGCGAAGTCCTCGGTGGCCCACGTCGCCCGCTCTCCTGTGGCTCGCTCGTAGAACTCGACGAGGCGAGCTACGTCGCTGGTGATGATGCGGATCGAGACGAAGTCCATGGGGATCTCCTTGGCTGTGCTGAAGGCGTGCACTGCGCAGGCTAGGAGAGATAGTGGACAGAATCGGTCCCGTATTCACGTTAGGTTGTGCACATGCCTCGACCCACTGGCCGCGTGCTGGCACTCCTGGAGCTGCTGCAGTCCGGCGGCACCCGGACGGTGGCCGAACTAGCCGGGCGGCTCGGCGTCGAAGGGCGCACCGTGCGGCGGTACGTGGACCACCTGATCGACCTCGACGTGCCCGTGGAATCGGTGCGTGGCCGCTACGGCGGGTACCGGCTCGCCCCCGGGTACCGCTTGCCTCCGCTCATGCTCAGCGACGACGAGGCGCTGGCTGTGCTGCTCGGCCTGGCCGCCGGCCGCCGGGCAGGGCTGACGACGACGCAGCACACGGCGAACGAGACGGCATCGGCGAAGATCCGGCGGGTGCTGCCCAAGCACATCGCCCGCCGGCTCGACGCACTCCTGGAATCCTTGGCCTTCACGGAACAGCCCGGAGAGTTCGACACCCCGGACGCCGGAGTCCTGCTCACCATCGCCGATGCGGTGCGCCACCGCCGACCGGTCTCGATCCGCTACACCGACCGCGACGGACAGCGCAGCGAACGCCCGCTGCACGCGTACGGGATCGTCGCCCATGCGGGCCGGTGGTACGTCACGGGCAAGGACACCCGGATCGGCGAGGACCGAACCTTCCGGCTCGATCGCATCGCAGACGCGCGGACCCTGCCCGGCTCATTCGAAACGCCCGTGGGTCCCGATCCGGCACAGCGCGTGCTGTCAGGCTTCGCCACGGCCGAGTACCGGCATGAGGTGACCTTGCGGATCCACGGGACGGTCGAGCAGATCCGCGCCCACCTTCCCGCCAGCGTCGCGAGCCTGGAGGAGCACGAGCCGGCGGCAGGCGAGGACCGGTCAACCGAGCGCTGGCTGCGCGTCGAGCTGCGGGCGGAGCGGCTCGACTGGTTGCCTCCGCTACTCGCCTCACTCGACCGGCCGTTCGTCATCGAGCACCCCGCTGAACTGCGCGACCTCGTCATCGAGCTCGCCGATCGCCTCGCGTCCTACGCCCGCCAAGCCTGACAGCCAGGAATCAATGTCATGAGATGGCACATCAAACACCAGAGGCGACAACCGCCTCCACCCATGAAGCGCTCGGGACGGCCCGAACGTGCAGCCGGATCACTGAGCTCTTTCAGCGTTACTGCTCCAGGGTGAGGGGTGTCGTCACCCACGGTCCGGCTCCCATGTAGGCACGGTCGGCGAGGACCGGGACGCCCTGGCGTTCGCAGATCCGGATGATCCGGTGGGTGCGGGCCGCAGTCAGGTCGTGCGCTCGGCCGGGCAGTGTGGGCGAGAGCCACAGAAGCCGGCCCTCCGGGTCGGTCACCACCTGCACGTTCACGCCGTGTCGGCGGTGCTTGGCGGAGTAGTCGGCCCGGCCGTCACCCAGGCGGTCACACTCCGCGAGAGTGCCGTCGAGCAGGACGTAGTCGGGATCGGTCTCGCGCAGCACCTTGAGCAGCCCGGTGCACGGTCGGCGAGCAGGCTGATCACCGCGCGGGTGTCGGCCGACGGCGGCACGCTATCAGTGAGCCAGCCCGAGGGCGGCAGGGAACCGGCTCCTACGGCACGCAGCTCGCACGGGTGCTCACCGCCGCCGGCCTGACCGTCTTCGATGTCAACCGGCCCGACCGGCGCATGCGTCGCCAGCACGGCGAGTCCGACCCGATCGACGCCTACGCCGCCGCACAGGCAGCCGCCTCCGGCCGCGCAAGCATCACCCCCAAAACCCACGACGGAGCCGCTGAGTCCCTCCGCGTCCTGCACAACGCGCGTGCCTCCGCGGTCAAGTCCCGCACACAGGCGATCAACCAGATCCGCAGCGTGATGACCACCGCCCCCGACACCCTGCGCGCCCGGCTCCGCGACCTGACGACCGCCGACCTCATCGTTACCTGCGCCCGACTGCGCCCCAGCACAGACCTGGCCCGACCAGCCACTGCCGCCAAGTTCACCTTGCGCCGCCTCGCTCGCCGTCGTCAGGAACCGGATCGTGAAATCCCCGAAACCGCCGCCCGGCTCCTCGCTGCTGTCGGCGACAATCCCGAACGCCTGCGTTCCGAGGCAGCCTTCGCCCACCTGTGCGGCGTCGCCCCTGTCCCCGCCTCCTCCGGACGCCGGGACCGCCACCGGCTCAACCGCGGAGGGAACCGCTCCGCCAATGCCGCTCTCTACCGCATCGCCGTCGTCCGCATGCAACGAGACCACCGAACACGCGAGTACATCGCCCGCCGCACCGCACAAGGCCTACAGAAGAAGGACATCATCCGCTGCCTGAAACGCTACATAGCGCGCGAAGTCTTCAAAGCTCTCACCTGCACGAATAGCTCCAAGCGCACCCTCACCCAGGTCACTTGACAGGAAATAGGAGCATCTCCTGTGCCCGTAGGTTGAGACTTCGAACACCTACCCCAACGGCGCAGGAGTCTCGTGCGTTGCGCATCCCGGTGGCGTCACCCGATCGGTGGCCTTCTGGAAGGCTCATTGACGCCGTGTCGCTCCGAAAATCGGCAGCGTCACGTCGGCGCGGGCACGACGATCACCACGCGAGTGGTGAAGACTGGACAGATGCGTCACGATCCCGGCGGACTCCTGTTCATAGCGCTCGGTCTCGCACTTGTCGCCGCCGGCTTCGTCTGGCGGGGACGTGTCCTGCGCCCCCTCTCGGTGAAACGGGCCCAGGCAGCCGTGATCCGGGAGCGATCCAGAAACCTGCTGCGTTCTGCAGACGTGGCGATCGCCGAAGCGCGCCGCCGGGCCGCACGCGGCGAACCGGCCATCGTCACGGTCAAGGACGTGACCAGGGTGGCGTGTAAGCACTACGGGCACCTCTTCGTGGAGCGCGAAGAAGCAGCTGCCGCCCTCCGCCAGCGCTACGAGGCCGCCGACTGCCGGGTGGACTGCATGACAGACGCTTTCAACTGACTGCCCTCCTCGGCGAGTGCTTGATGCCAGGGGCACCAAAGCCGTCACCTGATCGGTGGTCACACTGAAAAGGCTCAGTGCCTTGTGTAGGCGCTGTTCCTTGGCCGGATCGATCGTGACCATCGCGGGCAGTTGACCGCGTGGCACGGCCAGGTGCCGCTGGGCAGGACGTACCACGATCAACCGGCCGGTCGGGCGCAATACCCGGTGGAACCCGGATGGGTTGCGCGGGGCGAACACGTCCAGCACGACGTCGGCCACCCGGTCGGCCAGGAGGAAGGGCAGGAAGACGTCCCAGCTTGCCGCGGCGGCTCGCTGATGGGCTCGGGCTGACGAGCGCAGCGCGCACCGAGGTGACGGAACCCGCACCTCACACCTCGACCGACTCCAATCCACCGCCTGAGAACAGGACCACACCAGCCAGTTTGCGGATTTCCCAACGGAGTTGTCCACGGCGGGGAGCAGGTGATCAACGCTCTGTGTTCTCCACAGCGGGCGGAACGGTCAGGACGGGCGTCCCGCGCTGGAACTGCGGAACCATGGTGATCACCAGCACCGCAACGAGCACTCCCGCATGGGCCGCCATCGCGAGGCTTGGCGATCCCCTCTCGACGAGCCAGCCGGTCGCCAACGCGGCGAACGGGTACAGCGATCCGCCGATGAGGAACAGCGAACTCTGCGCGCGTCCCATCAGCTCATCCGGGATGAGCGCGTACAGCCGCGCATTCTTCGGCACCACGATGATGGGTGCGAGAAACGCGATCCCGGCCGTGCAGACGGTCATCACCACCGGACTGGGCGAGAGCGCGCCGGCCACGCCCAGAGCCACGATGAGCGCCGTCGTGGCCCGGATCAGACGGTCTTCGTTCGCGGCGTGGAAACGTGGCGCGAATACGGCTCCGGCCAGTCCCGCGGCTGCCATGACCGTCAGGGATAGGCCCAGGCTCAGTCCCCCGTCCTGCCGTCCCACGACCAGGATCAGGACGAAGCCGATTCCGGCAGTCGCGAAGTTCATGAGCGCGGACCAGCCGATCATGAGCAGGAGGTAGCGAGACCGGGCGACGAACCGCAAGCCGAGCGCGATGTCAGCCCGTACGGAGGACGACACCCGGCCGCCCCCGCCCAGCCGCCCCCGCACCGACAGCACCAGGCTCATTCCCACGGCGTACGACAGGGCGTCCAAGGCGAAGGGTACGGCCGGGTGCAGTCGGTAGAGGGCGGCGCCGAGCAGCGGGCCGACCAACTGCACCGCGTTGCCCTGGGCGTGTCCCAAGGCGAGCGCCGAGGGACGCTGCTTCTCGGGGACGAGCTGCGGCAAGGCAGCGGTCGCGGCCAGGTTGGCCACAGCGGTGAGCATCCCCTCCACCGACATCAGCCCGACGATCAGCCAGAGCGCCCCGGCCGGCCGTGTCATCGCCACCACGCCGACACCGGCCAACGCCGCCGCCCGCCCCGCGTCCGCCACCATCAGGACCGAGCGGCGGTCGAACCGGTCGGCCGCCACACCGGCCGGCAGTTGCGCCGCGTAGAACACCAGCAGGCGGGCGGTTGCCACCAGGCCGGCGGACGTGGGCGATCCCGTACGGTCGAGGACGAACAGCGGTAGTGCCAGGCTGGTGAGCTGCGAGCCGAGCGCGGACAGTGTGGATCCGATCCACAGGAGCCGGAAGTCGGCGAGCCGTAGGAGGGTGGCCCAGCCGCGATCAGCCATGACGCTCCTTACGCTCCTCCCACCACGTGGTGATCACCTCCACAGCGGGCTCCGGCCCGGGCATCACCAGGGTGGAGACGATCTTCCGCTGCCAGATCTCGTAGGCCTCACCGGGCGACGGGTCCACCACCGTGTGCCCCTCGGCGCGGAGCGCAGCGACATGACGGAGTACCGAGGAGCGGGACCACATGGTGCGGTTCATGCTGGGGAAGAACAGGACCGGTGGCTCCGCGACCAGCAGCGCCGTCTGCGCCGGGGTTCCGGCCAGTCCAAGAGCGGTGCAGGCCAGAGTGTTGGCACTTGCCGGCAACACCGTGATCCCCCCTGAACTCGATGCGAACTCGGTGGGATTGAAGCCGCCGGTCGCGGTCGTCACGCATACGTCGGCGTACCAGCCCACTACCTCAGGCCGTACGAAGCGCTCAGCGGCGGCCGTCAGCAGCACCCGCAGCGGGGTGTGCGGCAGACTGCGCCGAAGCCTGGAGAGGTAGCCGGGCAGCGCTACGGCCGCGCTCGAACCGCAGACGATCACTCCCAGCGCGTCGTCAGGCATCGGGGCCTCCTGGCAGTAACTGGTCCAGCGTGTAGTTGAAGTCCGGGCCGCCGCGGTTCACCCGGTCGAGCACCAGCGCGATCCCGGCGCTTCCGGTGGCGAAGTCCGTACTGAATCGCACGAACCCCTCCCCCGCGAAGGCGATGCCCTCCGGCTGCTCGCCGGCCAGACTCGCGATGGCCGCGCCCGTGCTTGCCGCCAGTGCCTGTGCCTCCGGCAGCCCCAGCAGATGTGCGCAGTCCAGCCCGAAGTTGGCCAGACCGGCCATGCCGTTGAACAGCCCGGGGCTGACGGTGAGCCCGCCGGCTCGCGACCGCAGCAGTCGGTCCAGCACGGACCGCAGCCGCTCCTCACCCGTCACCAGGCAGTACCGGACAAGTGCCGTACCGACTCCGGAGGCGCCGCGCGACCAGTACGGTGTGGCTGCTCCGCCGCCGACGCGCTGCGGAAAGGACAGCATGCCCGCGTCGTGGTCGATCGCCTGGGCCAGGTCGTGGGTCAGTGCCCGTCGGCCGATCCTCAGGAACGACTCTTCGCCGGTAGCGCAATGCAGGTACAGCAGAAACAGCGCGACCCCCGAGGAGCCGTAGTCGTAGCCGACGGGCTGCCTGCCGCCACGCGGGTCGGGCCAGTAGAGGCCTTTCCCGGTGTCGCGGGCATCCGCGAGCAGGGACCGGCCGATCCGCTCCGCCTCCGTCAGCAGGGTGGTGTCGCCGGTCGCGTCCCACACCGCCAGTGCGGCCATGCCGATGCCCGCGCGGCCGGCCGCGATGTCGGCTGCCTCCGGTGGGTCCTGCGCATTCGACCGGATGACCCCGCTCATGATCTCCTGGGCGCGGTCGGGCTCCCCGGCATCGCACAGGGTCCAGGCCACGCCTGACCGGCCGACGTACAGACCCGTCGGCGCCCGCTCCAGCGTGTCCATCAGACGGTGCGTCCAATCCCGGGCGGCTTCCGGGATCCTTCCGGTGATCCGATGCAGGGCTCGCAGCACACCAGCCGCTCCGTAGGCGACCGACCACGGGTTGGTGGCGAAGACCCTGGGGTCGGCGGGAAAGAGCCGGTCGTCACGGTCAGGGCTCATCACCGCCTCGATGAACCGGACGCAGCCGCGGGCCACGGCGCCGAGGTCGGACAGGTCTGTGCGCGGAGGGTCGGCTGCAAGGCCCAGCCGGGCCAGCAGGTCGTCGACCGGTTTGCCGAGAAGCGAGGCGACATGGCGGGTTGAGCGGGCGAGTGCCCCGGGGTCGAGGTCACGCAGCGTGTTCCGGGGCATGGTCATGGCGAGTTCCACGCAGTCGACACCGAACAGGTCGAAGGCCCGGCCGTCTTCAGTGACGGCATCCCGCGGCGGGGCGAATCCGGCGGTGTACGGGTACATGCCCTGCGGACCGTCCACCGGGCGTACCGACTCGAAGTCGATCAGCCGCACCTGACGCGTGGCGGGGTCCACCTTGATGTTGGTGATGGACAGGTCTCCGTACGTGAAACCCATCTCATGACAGGTCGTCACCGCATGGCGCACCCCGGCCACCACGTCCGCTATGACGTCCCGGTACTCCTCGATCGCCTCCGGACGGCGGTCGTTGCGGGTCAACGGGTGCTGGGAGCCGATAAAACTGATGAGTGCCAGGCTGTCGATGTACTCCTCGGCGAGGAAGAGGTGCTCCCACTCCTCGAAGAGCTCGATCGGCTCGGGTGCGACGCCGGTGCCCTTGAGCCTGGTCAGCGCGTCGAACTCGCGGCGCAGCCGGCCCTGCGCATCCGAGCCGTCGTCGGCGAAACCGGTGTGCGGGCGCGCCTCCTTGAGGACCACCGGGAGGCCGTCGCTGATCCGCTCGGCCAGATAGATGCCGCCGGTGCCCGCGTAGTGCAAAGGGCTCAGTACCTGGTACTCCCGGATCTGAGCGCCCTTCTGCCCGCTGCCCGCGGCATCGTCCTCGTACAGCTCCGGTATCCATGGTGGCCGCCGGTAGACCGGAACCCGCTCGTCCTCCCACGTCAGGCCGTCCGGCCCGGACACGAGGGGGACGCGTACGCCGTCGACGTCCCGCGGCCCCAGCGCCTTGAACTCCCCGTATCGGTAGTACAGCGAGCTCTGCCCGTACCGTTTGTCGGTCAGCACGTAGGGGCCGCGGATTCCGGCGGTCACCGGAGCCAGGCGGCCCAGCAGCTCGCGGCACTCCTGTGCGGAGCGCGGGTAGACGGCGATGACCTTGCCGATCTGGCCGGGGGCCCACCAGCGGGCCGTGCTCATCCTCACGAACCGGGTGGAGCGCAGGCACTTGAAGGCGAACGGGCCACGGGCGAACTCCTCGCAGACCGCCCGCAGCGCGGCCTGCGCGTCCGCGGGGACCGCCGACAGATGGATCTTCCACCCGTGGTCGGGCAGCGGGCCCGCCCCGGGCGGCAGCACCCGGGCCCAGAGGCCTTCCCGTTCGACCGCGTACGCGTCGGGCAGCCGGGCACGCATCTCGCCGGCCAGATCGTCGTCGGTGACGGTGCGGCCCACCGACTCGTAGAAGCGCCGGTCGGCCAGACCCGCGGCAAAGTACTCGTTGAACCTGCGCATTGCTCTCCATTCCGGCGCGTCATGAGTCGGGCCCGGGCCGGTGGAGGAACCTCCGGCCCGGGCCCCGGTCGATGGTTCAGCAGTGGTCGCTGACGGCACTGGTCTGGCCGCAGCTGACCGCCTCGGTGCCGAACAGGCCGCGCTCGGTGTCGTCCTCGATGACCAGGTTCACGAGGGCCAGGACGTTCTGCATGGTGGTCCACCTTTCATCGGAGCCGGCGGGAGTGCCGACGACGAGAAGACTGCCGAGTGGCGGACGGTTGCGCCTGGGGGGTGGCACCCCAGAATTCCGGGCGGCCCGCGGTCCGGGCTGGGGGCAGGACCCGCACCCGACAGTGACGGCGCGGTTCAGGGGATGCGTCCCGGGCATTCCGGTTCGGCATCGGGGCAGTTGTGGCAGCGGACAGCCGGGACAGCGGCCTGCGGCGCGGGCTTCCCCACCGTACTTCCGGACCGGTCCGGCCCGGCACGGCATGATCCCGGCGCGTGCCGGCCCGGCGCCGATGTGCGGCCACGGCAAGAATATGGGGGCAGATCCCCCATGTACGCGCCGGGCGCACCATGGAAATCTGCGGTGGGTGGAAACCGAGCGAGGGGCCGAGGACAACACGGTGAAGTCCGCGTGCCCACCAGGAGGCTCCTGGTGGGCACGCGGACTTCACCTCGCGGAACGGCTGGATCAGGAAGAGGGCCCTGCGCGCCCTGCCGACGGCCGGACGCGAGCGCGGGCCCAGCAGCGCCTACTCCGCTGGGCCGCCCAGCGTGACTTGTGGGCCGACGACTTGAGCGAGCGCGGAGCCGGTTGCGATGAACACGGGGTCACCGAGGAGGACCTGATGGCTCTGCTCGCCGAGAGCGGGTCGGACCTGGCGGCCCGCACCACCCGCCCGGCCTGGGCGGACTGGGCTGAGCAGGCGCTTGCCGACGCACCCGAGTACGCGCCGACGGTACCCAGCGGACTGGAGTGGGACTGCGCGCTCGGAGTGATCTGCGCGCCTTTCGCCGAGCCCGCCGGCGAGCGCCTCGCCCGGGCTGTCGATTCGAGCGGTCTTCCCGCCGACACCGCCATGCTTCGGAAGGCGTTCGTCGACCGGCTGACCGAACGGCTCGTCGAAATCGCGGCCCACTGTCTTGTCGTCGAGCTCAACACGGCCCGGGAACAGGGCAGGCTGGCCGGCGACGAACCGCAGGACCGGTTCGTCTCGTTCGTCCGGCAGACGGCTCAGAAACAGGGCATAGCGGGCCTGCTGG
The DNA here is from genome assembly GCF_040635845.1 of Streptomyces sp. NPDC006872. Taxonomy (NCBI): domain Bacteria; kingdom Bacillati; phylum Actinomycetota; class Actinomycetes; order Kitasatosporales; family Streptomycetaceae; genus Streptomyces; species Streptomyces sp. NPDC006872. The sequence goes on along the minus strand of NZ_JBEYIL010000030.1, from coordinate 77,633 downwards.
CCCGCTATCCGGTCCTTGCCCGGTTACTCGCGCAGGCCGGCCAATACGCGCTGGACGCGGAGATCGAGCTGGTCGGCCGCCTTGTCCGCGACCGCGCGGACATCGCCCGCGTACTGCTGCGCGCCCCGGACCCCGGACCGCTGCTGGAAGTGTTCCCGCGGGGCGACACCCACCGCCGGGGCCGCACCGTCGCCGTGCTGCGTTTCGCCGACGGAAGCCGCGTCGTGTACAAGCCTCGCCCCGCCGCCGTGCACCAGCACTTCACGCAGCTGTTGGAGTGGCTCAACATCCGCGCTCCCGGGCTCGGTCTGCGCACGCCGCGCGTACTGGACCGCTCCGCATACGGTTGGGCCGAGTACATCGAGAACGCGCCCTGCCGCACCACAGCGCAGGTTGATCAGTTCTACCGGCGCCTCGGCGCGCTGATGGCGGTGCTGCACGCACTGGATGCCACCGACATGCACTGCGAGAACCTCATAGCCTGCGCCGACCAGCCTGTCCTGGTCGACCTTGAGACGCTCTTCCACCCGGTGGCCGGGGCGCCGGCTGACGACGACGGTGACCCGGCCCAGCGCGCTCTGGACAGATCGGTCCTGCGTATCGCGCTGTTGCCGACTCTCGTCTTCGGACCGAACGACGGGTGGGACGCCTCCGCTCTCAGCGGCGGCCAGGCGGGAGCCCTTCCGCTGGAGACCCCCGGCTGGGCCGCGCCCGGCACGGACGAAATGCACCTCGTCCACCGTCCGGCCCACTACCTCGGAACCGACAACCGGCCCAGGCTGGGGGCTGTCGAGGTTGACCCCACTGACTTCTCCGACGCGCTGCTCGACGGATTCCGCACCGGGTACGAAACGATCACGGGCCACCGTGAGGAGTTCACGGCACCCGGCGGTCCCGTGCACGCGTTCGCGTCGGACGAGGTCAGGATGGTCGTACGACCCACCCGCCTGTACACGACGATGCTGGACGAGCTCACACACCCCGACGTCCTCGGCGACGCGCTCGACCGGGACCGTGAATTCGGCATCCTGCGGGCACTTCCAGTGCAGGCGGATGTCGGCCTGCGCATCGTCCCCCAGGAGCTGGTCGATCTGTGGGCCGGTGACATTCCCCTGTTCACGCATCGCCCGTCCGGCCGGGATGTGGTGGCCGGCTCCGGCCAGGTCCTGACCGGGGTGCTCGCCACCCCCGCCCTGGAGCAGGTGCTCGCGAAGATCGACGCGATGGGGACAGTGGACCTCTACGATCAGGAATGGATCACCCGCGCGGCGCTGGCGACCAGAGTCCGCCCGGTCGGCCGCCCGGCGGCAAGGCCCGGTCCCGTGCCTCACACACCCCGCCCGGCACCGGTAGCGGCACCCGAGCAGTACCTCGCAGCGGCCCGGACCATCGCAGATCAGATCCTCGCCGGAGCCTTCCACGACGAACAGCGGATCAATTGGCTCGGCCTCCATCTCGTGGAGAACCGGCACTGGGCGGTGCTGCCGCTCGGAGCCGGACTCTCAGGCGGGTACACGGGCGTCGCGCTGTTCCTGGCCCAGCTGGGCCAACTCACCTCGGTCCCGCGGTACGCCGAGGCCGCCCGTCGCGCCATCGCACCGGTGCCCCGCCTGCTGAGCGAACTCTCCGAGCGGCCCGAGCATGTGTCCCTGGTGGGCTGCGGAGCCTTCAGCGGCCTGGGCGGACTCGCATACGCGCTGACCCACCTCGCCCATCTTCTGCGGGACGGCGAGGTGTCAGCATGGGTCGAACCCACCGTGGCCCTGGCGACCGAGGCGGCGCAGCGCACAACTGATCCGACGGTGGCCGGAGGCCTGGCCGGATGCCTGGCCGCGATGCTTACGGTGCACCGGCACACCGGCCTGCCCGGCGCCGCGAAGGCAGCGGCGCTCTGCGCCGAGCGCCTGCTGGCGGCCGATCCTCCGCAGCTCCCCGCGGGCTTCAGCGAAGGGCTCCACGGCATCGGGTGGGCCCTGGCACGATATGCGGATGCCGAGGGCGGGAGCATTCACTACTACGACGCCGCCGCGGCTCTACTGGCGCAGCCGGCCGACCACGGCGACCATTCCTGGGGCAGCGGGCTGACCGGTGTGGGGTTCGCCTTGGCCGACTCCCGGGGCGCCGTCCCCAGCGGAGCTCAACCGGACCTCGACCGCGCGGTGCGTGCCGCGGCCCGGGGCGGGATACTGCCCGCCCACAGCCTCGGCTGCGGCGAGCTGGGCAGGCTGGAACTGCTGACATTCGCGTCCGGCTTGGGCATCGAAGCCGCGCTGGAGAGCCTGCCGCACCGCGCGGCCGCGTTCCTGGCCGACCTCAGGCGCAAGGGACCCAGGTGTGCCGTACCGGCCGGCGCGGAGTCGCCTGACCTCATGAACGGCTTGTCCGGCATCGGACACGGCCTCCTCAGACTGGCCGCCGCCGGACGGGTTCCGTCCGTCTTGGCGTTGCGGCCACCGCGAAACAGTTGACCGACGATGTGTCCGCATCCCGCGAACACATCCATCACCGCAGGGGGAACCTTGAACAACAATGACCGCACACCGGCCGAGGCGGAGCCCGACGACATCGCGGCCCACGATGGGGACGTCCCGCAGTATCCGGCCGGAGCGCTCGGCAGCCGGCTCAGGAGCGTGGTGGGATGGCGGCCGGTCATGGTCGCCGGAATGGCGATCGGAATGGCGATAAGCATCGTTCCCAGTACCGACACGATGTCCATCGGCTGACAGCCCTGTCCGGTCGGCCGACAGCACCAGGCGCTGTCGGCCGACCGGACGTCAGGGCTGCCGACTGCCCACTTATCAACCGTTCAGCGGACAGTTATACCCGGCGAATAGTTTTCGCGGGTGCATACCCACTCACCGACCGTCATAGGCCGGACCGGCGAACTGCGGGAACTCGACACGGCTGTCCCACAAGGCCGAGATCACCAAGGCGCGGTGGTCTTCGTCGTCGGCGACCCGGGAATGGGGAAGTCCCGCCTGGTCAACCAAGCGGCAGAGCAGGTCCGGAGCCACGGCGTCGTGTTGCAGGGACGATGCAGCAGCATAGGCGCCCCTATAACGCTGCGGCCATTGGCCGAGGCCCTGCTGTCGCTGGACCGGGCCAGCGCCGCCCCGCAGAACCCCGAACTCCGGCCCTATCGGACGGCGTTGTCCGCACTCGTACCGCAGTGGCGGGAGCGCACCGGGCCGAGTCGACCGGAATCCCTGATCGTGCTCGCCGAGGCCGTCCTGCGGCTGCTCGCCGCCGCCGGCAGAGACCAGGGATGTCTGCTCATCCTGGAAGACCTGCACGACGCCGACCCCGAGTCGATAGCGGTCACCGAGTACCTCGTCGACAATCTTCGGGGGCTGCCCGTCACCCTGTTCGTCACGCTGCGCCCCAACGACGGCCCGGCGTTGGACCTCGCCTACCAGAGCAGGGGCCGCAAAGCCGGCCATGTCATCGAACTCCGGCCGCTCACCGCGGACGGCGTGACACACCTCGCGGCCTCCTGCCTGGGCATCTCGGTGGACGAGCTGCCCGCCCCGGTGGCCCGACGACTCCTCCATGACGCCGATGGCACACCACTGATCGTCGAGGAACTGCTCAACGGGATGATCGCGACCGGGGCACTGCAACAGTTCGGCGCGGGCGACTGGCGCGTGGTCCGCGACCTCGACGCGACCGTCCCCGTCACCTTGACCCGCAGCGTCCTGACGCGTGCCGACAGCCTCGGCCCGCAGGGGAAGCGAGCGCTCAACACTGCGGCGCTGTTGGGCCGCCACTTCTCCTCGCCACTCCTCCAGACGGTCACCGGACTCGACAACCCGAGCCTGCACATCCACCTTCGATCCGCCGTGGATGCCCAGTTGATCCTGCCGGAGCACGGGCACGGCGACGCTTACGTCTTCAAGCACGCCCTCACCGTCGAGGCGTTACTGACCCAACTCTTACCGGGGGAACGGGCGCAGCTCGCCCGGAGCGCGGCGGAGGCGCTGGAGAAGGCCGAGGCGGATCTGCCGGGGAAGCGACTTGAGCTGGCGGCCGGTCTGTGGCACGCCGCCGGTGAACTCCACCGGGCAGGTCTCCTGCTCGCCGAGGCCGGCCACCTGGCCCTCCGAGAGGGACTTGTCGCCAACGCGGCACATCTACTCGAAAGGTCGCTCGAATTTATCGAGCCCCATTGCGACCAGAACACATGGGCCGATTGCGTCGAATCACTCCTCAATGCCCTGGTGGAATCAGGAGCCATCGAGCGGGCGTTCGAGTTCGCGCGATCGGTCGCCGAAACGGCCCTCATGAAGCTCGACGACGCACGCCGGGCGAATCTGCACGCCCAGCTGGCCTGGACGGCCGTCATGGTCGGCCGTTGGCCGGAAGCCGCCGAGCGGGTCGCGGCGGCCCGGTCGGTCCTCGGCAGCGACTGCACTCCCGAGCAGCGGGTCCCGGTCGACGTCGTAGACGGCTTCGTCCAAGTCCGCGGTGGGCGGAAGGCGCCGGGCCTCGACACCACGCAGGCGGAAACACTGGTCCGCGGCGCCGTCGAGTCCGCGGAGCGCATCGGTCTGCCGGTCATCGCCTGCCAGGGCCTGCAACTGCTCGCCCTGCTCGCCCGCCCGCGCGGCTTCGACGAGGCGGATGCCTGCCTGCGCCGCATCCTCGCCATCGCCGACAAGCACGGCCTGGGACTATGGCGAGCACGAGCCCTCAGCAGACTGGCGACCAACCAGGGGATGGTCACCGGCAGCCCGGACCAACTGGAGCAGGTCCACCGGGTGTTCCTGCAGATGGGCGCCATCGCATCCGCATACCAGGCCGAGTCCGCCCTCGCCATGCACGCGGTACTCAAGGGAGAGAGCCAACGAGCCGAGGAGACCCTCTCACGCTGCGCGTCCGCCCTCATACGCCTGGGCCACACCGGGGACCTGCAGTATGTGTACGTCGTCCAAGCCACCCTCGCCGCCCACCAGGGCCGACCCCGCGACATGGAAAAGCATCTGGCCGACTACCGCGACCGCGGCGGCGAGCACTCCGAATACACACCGGTGGTGCTCGGCCTCTGCCACGCCGTGTCCGCCTTGCTCGACGAGGACCGGCCAGCCGCCCGGGACGCCATGGCCGCTGCTCGCGCCTGGGACCTGGAGCACCCCGCCACGTACTTTCTCACTGGCTGTTACGGCCTGGAACTCCTGGTGGCGGCCGTCAGTGCGGACCTCGACCAGGACCGACTGGAAGCCGTCGCACGGAAAGGTCCGGCGCGCCTACGCTGGAACCTCCAGTTCGTCCACTTCACCCGGGCGGTGCTGCTCGGCGGGGACTCCCGCAACGACGAGGCCGCCGAAGCCGTCCAGCGGGCGATCCTTGCCTCGGCGCCGTTCCCCCTCGCCCGTCATCTAGGTCTGCGCCTGGTCTCCGAAGCCGCGATCACCGACGGCTGGGGCACGCCCGGCTTATGGCTGCGCACGGCCGAGGAGTACTTCCACGACGCGAACATCGCCCCCGTGGCCAGTGCCTGCCGCGCTCTCCTGCGCCAGGCGGGCATGCCGGCCACCCAGCGCCGCTCCGGCCACGGCAGGGTCCCCGAGGCACTGCGCCGCCATGGGATCACCGCGCGCGAGTACGACGTCCTCGTCCTGCTGGCCCGGCGATACGGCAACAACGAGATCGCAGAGCGCCTGTTCATCTCACCACGTACAGCGGAGAAGCACGTCGCCAGCCTGATGGCGAAGACAGACAGCCCGGGCCGCCGCGCCCTGTGCGAGTTCGCCCACCTCACCGCTTCCCCCGATCGCAAGGCCGACTGAGCGGTAGAACAGACACCGCTGCGGGTCCAACCATGCCCAGCCCTTCAGTTGGAGATTGGAGAGGGACTCCGGGGAGATGGTCGCCGCCACCATCCGCACCGTCTTCGCGCAGACCGCCGGCGAGCAGGTGCGCACCCAGCTGAACGTGGTCGCCGAGATGCTCGGACGGCAGTTCCCGCAGGTCAAGACGATGCTGCTGGATGCGGCGACGGACATCACCGCTTCGCCGACTTCCCTCCGGCGCACTGGAAGAAGATCTGGTCGACCAACCCGCTGGAGCGGTTGAACCGGGAGATCAAACGGCGGGCCGACGTCGTCCAGGTCTTTCCCAACCCCGCCGCCCTGGGCCGGCTCGCCGCCGCGGTGCCGGCCGAACTCCACGACGAGTGGCAGGTCTTCGACCGCCGCTACCTCTCCGAAGCCTCCATGGCCGAGCTCTTCACCACCCAGCCAACCGAACCCGAACCACAGATCACCTCACAACCGGAACCGAAACAGCTGCCGTGACTACACCACCCCGCGGGGCATGACCGCGATCTCGGCGGACGGTCCGGTCTGCCGGGGCTGCTACCGACCCCAGCGCCACTGCAGCAGCTGCGGAGAAGTCCGCAAGGTCGTCCGGCGCAGCGGCGACGGCAGGCCCAATCTGTGCTCCCGCTGCTATCGCGCTCCCCCGGTCGCCTGCTCCACCTGCGGCCGGCTTCGGCCCTGTGCGCTCAGGGTGGCGGGCCGGCCGCTCTGCCAGAGCTGTTATCCCCGCCCTACGGGCCCATGCGCACGCTGTCTCCACGACCGTCCTGTCCACGCCTACTGGCCGATGGGCCCGGTCTGCAAACACTGCTACGCGGCAGTGCGCGCACACCCCGGCGCCTGCGCCCAGCGCAAGCAGCAACATCCGCTCATCGGTTCCACCGACGCGGGTACCGGCATCTGCGGACCCTGCGCCGGAGTCGACCTCACCTACCCGTGCCAGCACTGCGGCACGAGCGAAAGGATCTTCCGCGAGCAGTTGTGCACCCGCTGCTTCGCCACGAAGCTACTTGCCGAAGCGCTCGATGGAGAAGCAACGGTCCCCGCACTGTCCCGCACAAGAAGGAGGGGATGGGGTCCGTGTTGGGCTGCATGTGAGACGCATCTAGGAGCCACGGCTGCCACAGGCCGCCCGGGCCCAGGAAACGGTCGGCTTGATCACCTCCAAGATTCAGGTCGATGAACTGGAGAGCGCCCATGACTACGGTCTGGTCGTACGCGAGGTCAGGGCGGCAGAGGTAGCGATCAAGGTAGGCGGCGAGCAGATCAGCGTCGCGCGCCGTTCCGAAACCGGCCAGGGCCACGCAGAGTGGCGATCTCACCCGCGGTGATGGGTCCCGCGTCCTCGCAGAGATCTCGCATGAATCGGTCGCACTCAGGACTTGGCATGCGCAGCATGCTGAGAAGGCGGTTTCTCTCGTGGGTGAGCCCCGGCATCATGGTCGTCGGTAGGTTCATATGCGAGAGGGACGAGTGCGGCGGGTGTCTGGAGACGGGCAGGCGGATTTGACGGAGCTGTGGCAGCAGCGTTGGCCCGGTTGCCCTCCGGTTGGGTACAAGCTCCGTGACCCGTACCGGGATGTCTGGGTACGTTTTCACAGCCTGCCGGAGTCGAAGCGGTACGCGGAGGACGAGAGCGAGTACACCGTCGTCCTGGAGCGTTACAACACCGTCCTCGATGAGTTGTTCGCTGGTGCGGACGTGTATGTGATCACTCCGCTCTGGACGACCGAAGCCGAGGTTCCGTCGTCGCAACCCGTCACGGGGTATTGGCAGAGCCTGCTGGTGGAGGACGATCCTGACCCTGAGTTCCGCACGTACTGCCACCTCTTCGCCGCCCGCCGGCCCTGGCGGCGAGGCTGCATCGACGAGTCGCTCCGAGACTTCGCCGACGACAAGGTGGCGGGAATCCTCATCACCGACACCCTCATGCAGTGCATCCACCACCCCTACGACGGTGGTGCCGACGTCTTCCTTGCCACGTCCGAGGAACGGGACCGGATGCGCGATCGCCATGGCGACTGGCGTTCCAGTCATCCCTCGGGTCTCTGACCGGCTCGGATCGCCGCCCCGGACCAGGGCGTCCGCCTCCTGAGGACGCTCCCCCTACCAGCGGGCGTACTCGGGATGGTGGGGGGTTGTAGAGGTCCATGTTGATCCACGCCGCCGGGCCGTTGCGGTCGAGGGCGTCCTTGACCATGCGCGTCACCGCCGTCTTGCCCGCCCCGGTCTGGCCGGACACGATCACGACGACCGGGGCGCTCTGCGGGGCGCAGCCGTCGAGGAAGACGGGGGCGATCTGCTCCCGGAAGATACGGCGGTTCTCCTCCAGCGGCAGCCGGCCCCCAGTGGTCGGCATGTTGCTCACGCCGCCCCGGTGGTCAGGTGGCGGCGCACCGTCCGGCACAGAACGTGGGCGCGCTCCAGGGCGGCCGTGTCGTCCGGGCGCAGCTGGAGCTGGGCACGGTTGAGGTCCACCTGGTAGCGCGTCAGGTTTTGGGTGACGGCTGCGTCTTCGGCGTCGTTCAGGGCGGTGGACACCTCGGCGACGGCTGCCCGCAGGTCGCTGAGCGCGGCTTCGTAGGCCTCGTCGCCGTACAGGCTGCCGGGCAGCGGCTGGACGTGGGAGAGCACGGGGTCGTAGGGGGGGCTGCTGGTCGGTCATCCGGGTCCTTCCGGGACCGCGATGTCGGTGAGGTGGGCGGTCTGGCCCCAGTGGGCGAGCCGGAGATGGCGTCCGTCGCCTCGCCAGTGCGTGACGGAGGCGTTGGGGACCGGCGGCAGATCGTGGGGGACGGGCGCGCCGAGACCGGACAGTACGTAGCGCAGGGCGATGACGACCGCGTCATGGGCGACGAGAAGAACGCGGCGCCCGGCGGCGGCCCCGGCCAGCTCGGTGGTGAAGTCCCGTACGCGCAGGGCGACGTCGGCGAGCGCCTCGCCGCCCGGTGGGCGATAGGACCACTCGCCCAGCATGGCCCGGCGTGCGGCTTCCTCGGGCGCCCGGGCCGCCAGCGCGCTCGGCGGGTGAAGCTCGAAGACGCCCATCTCGCGGTCGCGCAGCCGCTCGTCGACGAGCACCGGCACATCCGCCGCCGGTCCGGCCATCGCGTCCCAGGTCTGCCGGGCCCGCGCATAGGGGGAGCAGACCACCAGGTCCGGCCCGGTGCCGGGAGCGTGACCGGCGAGCCAGCCGGTCAGCGCGCGGCCCTGGGCTTGTCCCAGCGCGGACAGTGGAACGTCGCTGTCGGGTCCCGCGACCGGCAGATCGGCAGAGCCGGTCCGTTCGGCCTCGGCGAAGGCGACGTTGGCGGTGCTCTGCCCGTGCCGGACCGCCCACAGCGCGGCGAGCGCGGACGGCGGCAGCAGGGCCTCGCCGTGTCGGTCGTCGCGGCCCGGCACCGCCGCCGGCGTGGCTGACTCGGGTTCGCCCCGTGCGTCGCGGTGCGGTGCGGACATGCGGCCTCCCGTGGTCGGTTCCCTCATGATCATGGCCCGGCCTTCCCTTCCCGGCCAAGGAGATGCCGTCGGACCGTCGACTTTCGGGCGGCAGCCGGTTCGGTCCGGCGACCCCTACCGGACACTGCCGGTGCTGGTGGCCGCCGGGCCGGGGGCCGGGCCCCCGGAGGGCTGACCGATCTGGACGCCGCCGACGAGGAAGGAGCCGATCACGATGACGCCCGCCGCCGCGGCGACCGCAGCCGTGAGCCTGTCCCCCTTGGACGTCGTGCTGCCGGTCCCCGCGGCCGGTGCCATCCCGCGGTGGACCATGCAGCCGACGGCGAGCGCCAGCCCCACGACGAGGACGGTGGCGAGGTCGAGCGTGACGTTCACGAGGAGTTCCCCCTGGATACGGGCATGCGCCGCTCGCATGCGGGCGTGGAGCATGTGCGTGCCTCACCCCTTGCGTCTTGGGCTGATGACTCGGCCAGGGCCGGGAGTGTGCGGCACCGAGGGGTTAGCCGCGCAAGCCCGCCAGAACGTGATGGACACCACACAGAGAACCGATGAAACCCGTTCTGCAGAAGGGAGGGCGAGGCCGCGGTCAGGTGACCGGAAGGCCGGAGCGGCGCTGCGTGACGCGGCGACGCTGTTCGGCGGCCAGCCGCTTCACTGGGACCGGCTTCCCCGCACGGGGAAGCCGGTCCCAGTTGGGCATCGCGCTTCGCTGTGGGCCAGGGCGCCGGCGACGTCGGTGGCGAGGGCGTAGCCGGGGCTGTCGTCCAGCAGTTCCTTGCGCCGGTTGTAGCGCTGCGTGGTGCGGCTGTCCTTGTGGTCGGCCCAGCGCTGGATCTTGTCCGGTCGGGCGTCCTTCTTCGCCAGGGCGTGGGTGATGGCGTCGACCTCGACTCCGAGGGGCGGCGGCCCCGGTCAGTACAGCGGCGACTGCGGCATGTGGTGGTCGGGCCAGAAGGGGTCGGGGGGAGGCGGGGGCGGGTTGGTCCGGGCCTCCGCGGCGGCGTTCGCGAGGCGGCTCGGCCATTCCGCCACCCACATCAGGGCGACCGTCCCGACGAGGGGCCAGAAGCCGTCGATGTGCAGCAGACCCGTGAGCGACACGATGAGCCAGAGCACCAGCGCGTTGGCCGAGACGAGGATCAGCGACGCCACCCCGGGCACGGGCAATGTCAGGGTCAGCGCGAACCGCAGATGGAACAGGGCGGCGACGACGGCGAGCGTCAACCACGGGGTACCCGTCGCATCCACCCCGTCCAACCACACCGCCGAGAGCGCCAGACCCGCCAGACACAAGAGGTAGCCGGTCAGCGAACGCAGGGCCCCGGGGCGGCGGCGCTTCACCGGCAGGGCGAGCACGAGCAGCAGCACCGTCTCCACGGCGGCGACGACGAGTCCGGCGGTGACGAGGTCTTTGAGCCCACCACCGAGGTCGACGTCCAGGCCAAGCCCGGCGCTCAGCTCCACGCCGGCCCACAGCGCCGTGGGCCCCACGACCGTCAGAACGACGGCCGACAGCACCATGCCCAGTCCGACGTAGAAGAAGTGCCGGCGCATCGTCGCAAAGAACTCCCAGTCGGAGGTGCCCCCATCGGGCTCCTCCGCCATGCGCCGCTGATTGCGCACCGCGGCCCGAACGAGCGTCCGCCTCAGTGGCATGGGCACGAGCAGGACGACGGCGGTGAACACGACGGCCACGACGACCACGGCCACCGCCCGCTCGGCCCCGGTGCCGCCGAGCCGTAAGGGGCCGACGACCTCGGAGGCCGCCCACACGCCGCCGGCCGCGCACGCCCATTTCCTGATGACCCGCCCCGTAGTCTTCATGGAGCCAGAATCCCGCCCGGAAGTCGGCGGGGGAACCCCGCTGGCAGGGAGTCGCCGATTCACCGTCAGCGGTGACCGTGGGGCCGGTCGCAGGCACGGGCCAGCGTGATGACCGCCGGGCCCAGACGTACAGGGACAGGCAGGTCACCGTGCGGATCGGGGCACTGGGCGGGCTGCTGATGAGGGCCAGAGCCACCGATGATGACCGTCTGCTCCGGCGGCTGCTGTGCCCGGTGTGCGGACGCATGACCTACGCGGCGGGTCCCGGCGCCGGGACGCCAAGTATTGCTCTGCCCGTTGCCGGGACCGTGCTTACCGGCCCCGACACCGCCAGCCCGACAACGGCAGGGAAACACCCGACCAGGACGCCGACGCGGACGCGGGTCAACCACAGCCCGACCACCTACGGACTCCAGAGCACGATGCGGGTCCGGATCGGAGAACTCCAAACCCTCAACTGACGCCCGGGGAGGAGTGCCACCTGTTCGTGGCGTCGTGCTGTCGCGCGGATCAAAGCGGAGGCCGGTATCTATCGCTGTGGCTGGTTTGTGCCGCATGCTGTGCAGACAGGTGAGCCTCCCCCCTCAGGCGGAGAACCCCCTGGCCGGGCCCTGCCCTCCCGTGAGCGGTGGGGCCCGCCGCGCCTCCCGGCTCCCCACGGGAGGCCACGCGGCTGCCCGAATGCCGACGACAGGACAGCTGTCACCATGCCGGCGAACCATCCAGTCAGCGGCCAGTCACGGGAACGCTCTCCAGGGCCAGTCGCGGTCCTCGCGCAGGATGACCGCTCGGACGGAATCGGCCAGGAGCCGGGACTCGGCCGAACGGGACCAGACGACGCATGGCTGCACTCCGACGTGACCGCCCATGCACGTTCTGCCTCGCCGACGCGGCTCACGACGCCCGATGTGCGGCACGGAGGCAGCGGGCCCCTGCGCCCGCCCGCCCCCGACCTAAAGTGGCCTCGGACAACATCCTTATGACTGCGGGGGGGGCGAGAGCTGGTGGGCTCACGTAGAGCGTGTCGCGTGACAGTGGCCGCGTGGTTCGGTGCTGTCGCCGTGCTGGGGCTCGGCGCCTGTGGGACGCAGGTGGCCGGTGAGGGGGACGACGGGGTGCCGTCGGCGTCGGCGAGTGAGCCGCTCCCATGGACCACCATGCAGCCCTCCACCGTCACCGGCGTCCGGCTCGGCGAGGACGGTCGCACCCTGCTGATCGACATGCAGGTGCCCAGTGGCGCATGCGCGTGCGTGCGTGAGCTCAAGGCCGCCCTCACCGACCCCGTGAAGAACACCGTGCGGGTGCAGATCACCTTCGCCTCACCGTCCGGGGACCGGGCTTCGGGATGCACGAAGGAGACCCCGGCCACGGCTAAGGTCACCCTGCCCGCGCCTCTGGGCGACCAGGACGTGATCGTCGACAACTACACCCACTTCACCCGCGACGGCGCCAAGCCGCCCGCCTTGCGGTTGTGCGGGGAACTGGGCTGCACACCGCCTGCCACCGGTTGCACCCCGGCCTCGTACGAACAGGCGTTGAAGGCGGTCGGCGCGCCCCAGCACACCTACCGGGACTCGGAGAAATGCGCCGGGGAGTGGCTCGTCATGGACTTCTCGTGGCGCACGGGACCGGCGTGCGGCGACACCACCGACCCAGCCTGCACTTCGCGGTTGGGCGACCGCTGGTACTTCCGGGCAACGAAGGAGGGGTGGGAGCCGATCCTGGAGGGCTCGGCGGGCGGCTGCCGTCAAGTGCAGCGCAGGGAGCCGGACTTCCCGACCGAGCTGTGCGAGTCGCTGGCTCCCCTGCCGTCCTCCCTGCACCCGAACTATCCCCCTGCGTCCGCCCCCGGCGCTCAGTAGACCCACTCGGGCCACACGGGGGGGGTGTCCCCATCTCTTGGGGCAAGGTGGATGGGTGCTGCTTCAGGGCGTCTGGAACGATGTGCCCGTGCATGTCGATGATCAGACGGTGGCAGTGGGCGGGAACGGACCGGAGTGGACGGGCGCGGTGAGCCAGCGCCTGCGGTGCTGCATCTGTGGTGGGTCCACCGATGGCTCTGAGGAGTACGTGCTCGTCGAACTGACGGCGCAGTCCGCCGACACACGCCAATGGCTCGGCGCGCATGCGGAGCACCTGAACTCCGTCCTTGCAGAAGGGTTCTCCGTGGAGGTTCACAAGATGTAGGGGTTCCGTCATGACGCTGCACGATCCTGGTTCGCAGACAGGAACGGTTGCCTTCACCCCGCTCCGGATGTCTGAAGTTCGTGAAACGGTGCCGTCTCCGAGCACGGCGAACAGGGCGTCGGCCCGGCGGCGGGCGAGGCAGAGCAGGGCCGCCTGGGTGCGGTGCCTGCCCTGGGCGATCTTCCTGTCGAAGCAGGTGCGGGTGGCCGGGTCGGCCGGCGCGGCGAACGCCGAGACGGAAAAGGCCCGCCCGAGCCGCTTGTTCCCTCTCCGCGAAGGCTGTTCGCCGCGGATGGAGGGCCCGGAGCTCCGGGTCGCCGGGGCGAGGCCGGCGTAGGCGGCCAGGCGGACGGCCGACGGGAACGCGGCGCCGTCACCGACAACGATGAGGATGCGGCGGGTGAGTCGCCGGTCCTGATGGCGATGCCGGGCATGGACATCAGAACCGGGGAAAGAGGGTGGTCCTCCAGCAACTCCTCGATCTGGTGGGCCGCCAGCTTGCGACATGTCGTCGATCAGCCGCTCGGCCATCCTGGGTGCCGTGGGACGGATCAAGGTGATGAGCCGTCGGCGTCCGGCCTTGCGGATCAGGGTCGGCGAGCCGAACCGGTCCAGCAGCCCGAGCACGGCCGGGTGCTGCATGCGCGGGCCCAGAACCCGTTCCAGATGTGGGTGGTTCTGCGTGAACAGGCCCCGCAGACGGTCGGACACGCGGGTCGCCTCGGCGGCGAGGCCGCCGTCGAACCCCACAAGATCTGGATGCCGCGGTCGGAGCCGGCTTGACCTTGACGCTGGGTCAACCCTCCATCCTTCCGGCAGGGGCGTCCTCGCAGACGCGTGGAACAGCCCCGCAAAGGAGGCAGATGACCATGACGGCCAAAACGATCGCCGGTCCGGCGATGCGCGTGCAGGGTCTGGAGAAGTCGTACGGGAAGCTCGAAGTGCTGCGCGGCGTGGACTTCGACGTGGCGCCGGGCAGCATCTTCGCCCTGCTCGGCTCCAACGGGGCGGGCAAGACCACGACCGTGAGGATCCTCGCCACACTCCTGAAGGCCGACGCGGGAACGGCGAGCGTCAACGGCTTCGACGTCGCCACGCAACCGGCGAACGTGCGGGAGTCCATCAGTCTCACCGGGCAGTTCGCGGCCGTCGACGAGATCCTCAGCGGTCGGGAGAACCTCGCCCTCGTCGCCAGGCTGCGCCACCTCAAGGACCCGGGCGCGATCGCGGACGACCTGCTGAGACGTTTCTCGCTGAGCGAGGCGGGCGCGCGCCGAGTGTCCACGTACTCGGGTGGGATGCGCCGCCGGCTGGACATCGCGATGAGCCTCATCGGGAATTCGCCGGTGATCTTCCTGGACGAGCCGACGGCCGGACTCGACCCCGAGGCGCGCATCGAGGTGTGGCATGCGGTCAAGGAGCTCGCCGGCCACGGAACGACGGTGCTGCTCACCACACAGCATCTGGACGAGGCCGAGCAGTTGGCCGACCGGATCGCGATCCTCCACCAGGGTCGGATCATCGTGAACGGCACCCTCGCCGAGCTCAAGCAGCTCTTCCCGCCCGCCACGATCGAGTACGTCGAGAAGCAGCCGACTCTGGAGGAGATCTTCCTCGCGGTCATCGGCGGCGGAGACAAGAGCCGCGACAAGAGCGACGCCACTGGCACGACAACTGGGGGACAACGATGACCACGTACTTCTTCAGCGACACCGCCGCGCTCACCGGGCGGACCCTGCGCCATGTCACACGCAGCATGGACACCATCATCACGACCGTCATCACGCCGGTCGCCATGATGCTGATGTTCGTCTACGTGTTCGGCGGCGCCATTGACACCGGATCGGTTTCGTACGTGAACTACATGCTGCCCGGCATCCTGCTCATGACCATCGCATCGGGCGTCTCCTACACCGCGTACCGGCTGTTCACCGATGTGAAGAGCGGGATCTTCGAGCGATTCCAGTCCATGCCGATCGCGCGGTCAGGTGTGCTGTGGGCCCATGTCGTCACCTCTGTGGTCGCCAACCTGATCGCGCTCGTGCTCGTCGTGGGCGTCGCCGTGCTCATGGGCTTCCGCTCCGGGGCAGGCGTGTCGGCATGGCTCGCGGTCGCCGGCATCCTGCTCTTGTTCACCCTGGCGCTGACCTGGCTCGCCGTGATCCCCGGGCTCTCCGCGTCGTCGGTCGAGGGAGCGGGCGCGTTCGCCTACCCGCTCATCTTCCTGCCGTTCGTCAGCTCGGCGTTCGTGCCCACGAAGACGATGCCCGGCCCGGTGCGCTGGTTCGCCGAGCACCAGCCGGTGACGTCGATCGTCAACACGATCCGTGCTCTGTTCACAGGGCAGCCGGTCGGCGACGACATCTGGATCGCGCTCGCGTGGTGTGTGGGCATCCTCGTCGCGGCGTACGTCTTCGCGATGACCGCCTATCGCCGGAAGATCGCCTGAGGCAGGCTGAGACCCATGCTCACGATCAGCCAGCTGGCGGCGTACTCCGGGGTGACCGTACGGGCGGTACGCCACTACCACAAGATCGGGCTGCTGCCCGAGCCGGAGCGCGACCGGTCCGGGTACCGGACCTACGATGCCGCCGCGGTCGTGCGACTGATCCGGATCCACACCCTGGCCGACGCCGGCGTGCCGCTGGCCAGGGTGCAGGAACTCCTCGACGCCGGCCCGCAGGAGTTCGCCGGCGGCGTCCAGGAGATCGACAAAGACCTGCGCGCCGAGATCCGTCGGCTGCAGGACACCCGCAGCCGACTCGCCCGCCTCGCCGCCGGAGAGCACCTGGCGCTCCCGCAGAGCGTCGTGGACTACCTCGACCGGCTTCGCGGTCTCGACGTCGGGGAGCGGTACATCGAGCTGGAGCGGGATGCCTGGATCATGATCGCCGCGCAGGTGCCGCACCTGATCGACTCCGTGATCGCCAAGAAGCACGAGGAGCTGGACGACCCCGACATGGTGAGGCTCTACAGCTTCTTCACCGGGGAGCCCGACTGGCCGGCCGGCGATCCACGGATCGTCGAGATCGCCGACATCCTGGAGCGCCTGATGATCCGCGCCGTGGAGGCCGGCGAGACGGGCGCCGACGGCTTCGACGATCAGTTCGTCGCCCTGATGGACTCCACCATGCTCGAGTCCGCACCCGGCGCCGAACTGGTGCTGGCGATTCTCAAGGAGCGTGGCTGGAGCGGCTGGACCCGCATCGAGCGAGTGCCCGCCGACAGACTCGACACCGAACCGCCGCCAACCTGAAGCGGCAGGCCACCAGGCGGGAGCGACCTCGTCCGGGGGCGTCCGTACTGCTCGGGACGCACATCCGACACCCCCGGGAAATCCAGCGCGAGCAACAGCCGCCGTCCCCCAGGCACTCGAACCCGTGACGCCGCCCCGCACCGACCACGAACCGCAGCCCCCGGACGCCCCCGCCAAGCCAACTCCCCCGGCCTCGACGAAAACACCGACACCCGCCCCATGCCACAGACCCGCCACCACACCCACACCCCAACCAGCCATCCCCCACACCACCCGCGCGGCCACCCAGCCCCGAACACCAGCCGACCACGGCGGCGGCCAGCAGAAATGGTTCTGATCCAACTGGTCGCTGACACCGGAAAGGGGGGCATGGGATTCGCCGTCTTCATGACCCTGCCCGGACTGGTCATCGTGCTGACCATCGTGGCCTTCGCAGACCAGCTGCTTCTGCGGGCCGGGCGGGCCGGACTGCTGCCCTGGCGCAACAGCGTCCGGCAGGGCCAGATATCCGCGACCGGGTTCGAGCAGCTGCATGCGAGCTTTTCGCCAGGGAAGCAGAACGAACTCAAGGAGCGGCAGTCGGCCCTGCTGATGCGGGACGACGAACAGGACGGAGCGCCACCGAACCGGACAACGGTGGACCTGGAGCGCGGGACCGCAGTCGTCCGGATGCCGGGAGCCGGCCAGTAGCGAACCTCTGACGGCAACGCTCAACTGCCGAAGGGCCATGCAGAGTCCGGCTGAACGCGACCATCGCCGAGTGCCGGAATGACCAACTGCAACACTCAACGGCCGGCTGAGGCACCCAGTCACCGACACAACGCCCCCAGTGGTCCCGGCGCAAGCCGATCCCCGGCACCGCTCCAGACCGTCAGGAAGCCACAGAGCCGTCACCAACCGGGGCCGCTCGAAGCCGTCATGCCGGGACCGCTGAACAACGTCACAGCCAGTCGCCGTCACAGACAAGGCGGATGTCGACGGTCAGCCCACATCGGGACCGGCCGCAGGCGTCGCCGCCCGGTCGGCCCTGCCGGCTGATCCCCGCTACAAGCCCACGTCGCACAGCAGCGCCGTCAACGCAGTACACGGGCCGAGCGATCCCCCGCCTGCAGATCACAGACGTCTCCGCGGCCTGACGTCTACGAATCGGAGGCGGGCGCCGCACCCCAGCACGCAGACCAAGGGCGCACCGCGCACCGTCACGCTGCGCGACGTCAGGCTGGGCTCGGGCGCTGTGCTCGCCGGACCGGCCCACGACCCGTGTACTCCATGACGCCCTACACGCACCACCGGTCGCCTCGAGCACCGGGACAAGGAACGCGCGGCCGCCGGTGACGGCGGCCTGCCCCTGACCTCGCTGCGCTGCGCTGCCTTTGACACGACGCCCAGCACGTCGGGAAATCCAGGCAGCGGATCGAACCGGCGCACCCCCAGGGACCGGCCCGGGCCGCACCCGGCGCTGCCAGGCGCCCAGGTCCCTCCGCCTCCGTCTCGGCCCGCTCAGGCCGCCCGAGGCTGCTGACCGCGGGCGGGGGCGGGCGGCAGCCGCGTGGGCGATGCCGCAGATCCGTGCCCCTTCCGGCCGGCCGGTACTC
Organism: Streptomyces sp. NPDC006872; assembly: GCF_040635845.1. Taxonomy (NCBI): domain Bacteria; kingdom Bacillati; phylum Actinomycetota; class Actinomycetes; order Kitasatosporales; family Streptomycetaceae; genus Streptomyces; species Streptomyces sp. NPDC006872. The sequence goes on along the minus strand of NZ_JBEYIL010000030.1, from coordinate 59,496 downwards.
CCGGCGCACCGGTCATCCAGGGTCGGCTGCTGCTCGCCACCCGCTGCCCGGCTCCCCGCTCCGTCCTGCGGCCCGCGCGCCCCCACCACCGGAGCCGGCGAGCGCCGCCGGACGGGTGAGGCGTCCCCCGTCAGCTCGGCGGCGGGCCGGGCCACGGTCCGGTTCCGTCACATACGGGCGACCTGGATCTCGCCGGCGTCGATCAGCGCCCGGCGCGGCTGCTCCGCCTCGGCCGGGCGCTCGGTCGCGGGCAGGGCTGCGGCGGCCTGGAGCAGGGTCCGGGCGTGCCGACAGACGTCGGCGTCGTACAAGGGGCCGGGGGCGCGGGGCGGGTGAGCAGGTGCGCGGCCAGGAGCAGCGGGGCATCGGGGCTGCGTGGGCGGCCGGCGGCGCGTTCGGCGACGGCGTCGGCGCTCTGCCGGCCCGGGGTGTGCTCGGCGCTGCGCCGGGCCAGGGGCAGCCACGCCTCGTCCCCAAGGACTCCGGCGGCGGCCAGCTCCTGGCCGTCAAGGACGGCATCGACCAGATGCTCGAACAACTCGCCCTCACCGACGAGGAACGCGCAGCCCTCGAAGGCGACTGCGAAGCTGTCACCGCACTCGTCGAACGCCTCGCCGACACTCCCGCTCCCGCTCCCGACGGGCTTACCCCCAGCGAGCTGGGGAACAGCGTCGCCTTCAACCCGCCCACGCGGCTCGCCGACACAGTCACGCAACACCCGTCCCCTACGTGACGTGACGGCGCGGTCAGCCCTTGACGATCGTGCTCTCGACACCGGGAAACCCCTTGTCCCACCAGTGTCCGTAGCGGCGGTAGACGGCCGGATCGCGGTCGGCGAGCAGAGCCGACAGTTTCTCCGCCTCCTCGGTCAGCCCCTGCCATACACGCTTGCCGAGCTTGCGGAAGGCGGTCAGTTCCAGTCCGCCGTCGACCGCGCGCCACACTCCAGCGACCTGCCCGTCGACGAGCAGACAGGGCAGCATGTCCCCGTTGCGCCGGACGACCAGCGGTCGGTACTCCGGGGGCAGAACCCGCCCGGGGACGGCATGGGCCAGCAGAGTGCTGTCCCACATCGGCAGCAGCCTCGGCGGCGCCGGGGTGTCCTCAGCGGGCACGGCAGCGCCTGCCAGGTCGAACAGGGCGGCGCGCCCCGGACCTGCCACCCGCACCACCTGGTCTCCGAGCGCGTGCAGCGCCTGGGTGATCACTGAGCGCCCCAGCAAGGTGAACCGGGCGAAGTCCTGGGCCGACGCCGGCCCGAACGCCCGTAGGTAGGCGAGCAACAGCCACTGCACCCCGGCTGCCGCTTCCCCCGGCGCGGCTCCGAAGGCCGTCGGGGAGGCGAGGTAGGCGTGCGGCTGGGTGAACGACCACGGGCCGCTGGTCGGCACATGATGTATCGGCGCGTACGTCCGCAGCGCCCACCACACACGGTGCGCGTGTTCGCCGAACCGCCCCGTGACCTCCTCCTCCACCTCGGCGCCGGTGCGGGGTTGCGCCAGGAACTCCTCAAGCTTCGGGAGCAGTGCGTCCGCGTCGGCGTGGGTCAGTTCTGTCGAGGTGAAGCGGCGGTCGTACACCCGCGACGCCCGCAAGGTGCTCAGCATGGCGGCGTGGTACGGCGCGTAGTCCTCGGCGTGGACGGCGTGCAGCGTGATCCGCATGAGGGTCGCCTTCACGATCCGGCGGTCCGCGAATGCGGCGTCGAGATCCTCGGGCGCGAAATCCTGCACGCGGTTCCACAGCGCCAGGTACGGCGACGCCGGTGTCTGCGCCTGCAGAGCGCAGACACGGCGGACCGCCTCCGCCACATCGAGGCGCCGGCGTTCGAGCAGGAGCTGACGGTCCAAGGTGGCCAGGGCAAGCTGCCGCGCAGTAAGGATCACGCCCGGATTATGCCGCCCCTGGCCGCCCCGGGCAGCAACAGTCCGTCAACCCGCCCCAGAAGACCGGCAGTTCAGAGTCCGCGGTCCATACGCCCTCGGGCAAAGCTCCAGCTCTCCGGGCTTTCGTATCGCGTGCCCGTCGCGCCCCTTCATCCCCATAGAGAAAGGTCGCGAACCTGCCTCGATCCTCAACGACTTGCCGCTTCCCGGTCTCGACGGGAGCCATGGCTGACCACCTGGACCGGATGCGCGCCCACCCTGAGATCGCCGGACGCGTGCTGCGCCTGGAGTACACCTCAGTCAGCCCCAACCCCAGGCTAAGCTGTTCGGCCGCCGCAGCCTGCTGGAGCAGTTCGCCCCCGGCCGGACCGCGGACCGCCCCGTCCTCGCCGCTTTCGAGTTCGAGGAGGAGCTCACCTGCCCGTGGGCGCTGTTTCACGTGCGGAGGATCCTGCCGGTCGCGAAGGCGCACCCCACCCGGCGCAGGCGGCCCATGCGCGTGCGGGACGAGGTGTGGGCGCTCACACAACTGCTCTGGTCCCATGCCGAGTTGGCCGCCAAGGTCACCTCGCTGGAAGGGCAGGCCGACAGCGTCGGCGCGAGCGCTCTCCCGAGCGCTCCGGCCCAGACCCTCGACGCAGCGCAAAGTGCGATCGCCGATCGGATCCGCCGCCTGGAGCACTACGTTCAGACCCTGCAGGCGGCGGAACAGGCCGAGCAGGCCGCAGTCGAGCAGGAGGAACGGCGTGCCTCCCTGGAGCCCTTGCTGCGCGATCAGGCCGTCCGGTACGACGGCGAGGCTCTCGACCTGCTGGCCCGGGCAGGTGAGGGCTCCTTGGCTCCGGGTCTTCCAGCACCGTCTCCCGAGGGTGGCGCACCCGAGGCTCGGCATCCTCTCCATACACTCCGCCGTGCCGCCTCACGACTCAGGCGCACGAAGTCCTCCGCCCGCCGCCAGGATGACGGCCGCACCCGCCGGACGGCTCGACCTGGCCGTCGCCGACGCCGTCGATCCGCATCACACAGCCGCATGGGGTGCTCACTTCGCACAGGTGCCGCAGCGGCAACGCTCGCAGCCCCCATTGACGCCACTCGTCCGTTCCTTGAGGATCACGAGCGCGCAGCCGCCGAGCGAGAAGCTGTGTCACATCCTATTTCTGCTGGTCAAAGGCTTGAGGCGACGAAGGACCGTGCGAAGCGGTCGCGGGTCGAGCACACCTCCGCGCTCCAGGGAGCTGTGGCTGAGCGATTCACTTGGCGGGGGAAGGACTTGAGTTGGCGGCTATTGGGGAGACGGCGGGGCAGGAGGCGGCGCAGCGGCGTCCGCGAGGATTGCGCGGTGGGTGCTCAGAGCGGCGGCCAGGAGGCTTTCGTCCAGTCTCATCTCGGCGTCGCGGGTGGAGTCGTTGACGGGGATGCGGGTACGCCTGTCGATCAGCGCCGTCACGGCCGGCAGCGCGGGGCGCGCGTGGCTGCCCATCCGGGCGAGACCCGCCAGGTAGTACTCGCCGACCGCGTAGTCGGCCAGGTGCGGTGTCATGAGGGCGAGCAGCCGGGACAGTGCGGAAGGACCGGCGTGCCGCAGCCACAGCGGGGCGCACTCGGCCTGTGAGCGGCCGGGGCGGCGGAAGGTCAGGTTGTACAGCTGGGCCGCCTGTCGGAAGGTCAGCGGGCCGGCGTCCAGCAGGGCCTCGAAAATCTCGGAGGCGTGAGCGAGGCGGGTGACGCCCACAGGCTTGGCGGCGAGGAGCGCGGCGGCGGATGCGCTGTCGTACGCCGTCGCGGTGGACGGGATCCGGCGGGCCCTCGGGGACGGCGTGAAGGGGGCTTCGGCGAGGAGAGCTCCGTGCGTCCGCATCGCCGCCTCGGAGATCGAGGCTGTCTCGAGGGCCGCACCAAGAGCCGGGGTGGCCCTCTGGCCTCGGTGCTGGACGAGCAGCGGCAGCAGCCTGACCGGGGCCGCCCGCCAGTCGTGGCACGCCTCGCGGGCCAGGTCGGTGCCGATGTCCCGGGTGGCCGGGTCGGCGAGGAGGCGGGCCACGAGAGCGTACGTGTCGTGCTCGCGCCTCAGTCCGTACAGGGCCTGGCCCCAGATGTGCCCGATGTCCGCCAGGTGGTGCGCGGCCTCCCGGACGTCGTCGAGGAGTGCGGCGTCCAGGGAGCGCCATCGCGTGGGTGGCGCTGCCCGCAGCGTCTCCAGGTGGGCGAGGAAGCGGACCGAGGCGAGGTCGTCATCCGTCAGGTGGGCGGCGGTCGGGCCAAGCGCCCTGGCCAGGATGGTGCGCACGACGGGATCGGCGAGTTCGCCGAGGGCCGCGAGAACCAGGCCGGGCCGCCCGCGGTGGCCGAAGAGGCATGCGGCTCGGCGCCGTACTTCCTCGTCGGGGTCACTGAGCCGGGCCACTGCGGCGTTGACGGCCTCTGGCCAGGGCCGTTCGCGGGCCAGGCTATGGAGGAGGTCCAAGGCCTCCCGGCGCACGAAGGGGGTGTCGGCGTGGGCAAGCCGGAGCAGCCGGGTGGCGACGGGGCCGGCGCGGTCGGCGCGTATCGCCTCGAAGAGCGCGATACGGGAAGGGTGGGCGGGTGTCGTGGCGGTGCCGTCGGCCACGGCCTCGTCCGGCCACGTCATCGGGCGGGGCGGAGGCCGCCCTTCCGTGCTGAAGCTTCGATCATGCGGCCGATCATGCCACACGACACAACAGCTCGGGCAGGGCGTTGCAGCCTGCGCACAGCACGTGACGAAACTCGCCGACTGAAGTGCTCCTTTGGCTTCGTTCACGAGAATGGGCAGCAGATGTTGACCACTTCGGGAGGCGCCACACCACACTGGGAATTCGAACACCGAGTGAGTCGCTTGCCGCAGTCAGAGGCGGCGGCTGGCACTTGCCCGCACTGCGTTGATACTCCACGACGGGGCAGGTGCCGTTCCCGCAACGGATGAGAAAACATGCTGGCCGGCTGTCGGCGAGCTGCGAAGATGCGTCTGCTTCCCAGGCGGAGGACATTTGTTCGTTCTCGTATGTGCGGGGTGCGGCGCCGAGTTGACCACCCCGCTGTCCCAGGTCTCACTGCCGGTCCACGCCCGTCAGAAGTACGGGAACGGGGCCCAGCTTCCGGTGCTCCTGCAGTCAGGGACGTTTGCCGTGGACCCCGACCCCTGGGGAGGGCCGTGGCGAATGTGGGACGAGATCGATCCGGGTGAGGCGGAGGCACGCGGCATCTACGCGCCGGTCTACGCCCTTTCCGACAGCACGCCCGGGGCGAGTGTCATCGCGCCCGGCGATATCCGTGGAACCCGACTGATTCCGGAGAAGCGCGGCGGTGCCTGCTGTGGCCTCGACGGAGCAGACGGGCCCAACATGGCCTGCGAGGCATGCGACCTCCCCGTGGCGACCAGGGTCGACGACTGCTCGCTCTGGCAGGCAGTGCGGCTCAGCTCGGACGCCGTGCGCCGAGTTCCCGTTGACGGTATCCACGCTACGCCCCTCTCCTGGGCGGAGCTGGCAGAGGAGGGGGAGAGAATACCCCCGTTCGAGCCGATTGCCACGTGGGGAGGACGGTTGGGGTCGAACCACTACTGGTCGTGGAGTCCGCAGTGGGAGGCGGCAGCCGGCCAGGCGCTCGCCCACCTGCTGGTTGCCTCCCAGGGGCAGCCGGTGACGGTCCCTGGCGGTCTGACCGCGGACATCTTCCAACGCGCGCTCGACGCCCTGCTGCCGGCAGGCCGCCCGAAGCGACGCGCCGTCCTGGCTGGACCGGGACAGCCCTCCCCGGACGCGGGCGTCGGCATCCTCCTCGCGCCGGTCCATCCCCAGACGGGTCAGACCTGGACCCCCGCCGGCCCGACTGCGTCGGCATACCTGGTGCCCCTGCCGCTGGGGGTGTGGCTGTGGCTGGTCTCTCCCCAGTCGTACTTGCCGGTTCCCGCATCGGGCCGCATACCCCAAGACGTCCTCCGCGACGACCCGCTCCCGCTGCTCCCCAACTACCTGTTCCGGGCCGATCGGGGAACGTTCCAGCACACCTTGGTGCGGCTACCAGCCGTGCGCAGCCCGTGGCTGCGCACGATCCTCGAGAACCTCACGCAGGGCACCTCGGCCGACCTTTTCTAGCCGCCCGGCAATCGAACAGCGCCAGACTCTCGTGTCTCCCAGAGCGGTCGACATCTGCTGTCCAATCTCGTGAACAATGCCGCTCAGTCGCAGGAGCCCGGGGCGATCTCGATGCCGCGCGGACGATCGGCCGGGACCTGACCAGAGCTCTGAACCAACGCGGCCGGCTCACGAGTCGTCCTCGGGTTCCACTGCGTTGCGCCAGACGGTGAGGTCTACAGTCACGTATATCGCGGGCTCGTCGTCCGGTGAGTAGCTTCGTACGGTGACGAGTCCGATATGGCCGGCGCCCGTGGTGATGCAGATCTGGCTCCCCTTGCCGACGTTCTCCCGCGAGATCTGCGTCGTGTAGCGGGTGTCCGTTCGGCATGTGTCCAAGGATCCCGTCTGTCCGCTCCTGAGCAGCACGAGAGTGTTCTCGCTGCCGGCGCCCGTGTCGGTGGCGAAGTATCCCTCGTCGTAGCCGAAGTCTCCGTCGTAGAGGGCGCCATTTCCGGAGTAGGGGCGGGGTGGTTCGTCGGCGAGGCTGATGCTGTAGTCCACCGGGATGTTGAGTGTATATTTGGCAGGTTTCGGGTCTGCTGGTGGCTCCGTCGTTTCCGGGCCGCTGCCCGTGTTCGCCTGTGACGGGCTGCTCGGGCTGTTCGGGCTGCTGGTTCGGCTTGGTTGCCTGGTTGTGTCCTGGCCGAGATCCTTGCTCCCGCCGTCGTCGTTGCCCAGGAGAGCGGTGACGCCGGCGCCTGCGAGAGCGGCTACCAGGACGGCCGCCACGGCCAGCGCGATCCGTTTGCGCCTGGCGGGTTGCGGTGGGGGGATGGACGCGGCGGTGTGGCGATCGATGTCGGCGGCCACGGCGGGCGGCAGCCAGCCGTCCGGGCGGCGCAGTTCCGTCTGCGGCGAGGCCCGTTGGCATATGTCAATGATCTCGGCGGGCGAGGGGCGAAGGCCGGCGTCCTTGTCCAGACAGCGAGTGACCAGCTCATTCAGTTCTTCCGGCAAGCCGGAGAGACCCGGCTCTTCGTGCACGATGCGGTAGAGCACGGTGTGCGAGGTGCCCTCGCCGAAGGCCGGGGTGCCGGTGGCGGCGTAGACGGCGATCTGACCGAGGGCGAAGACGTCCGTGGCAGGCGTGCAGGCCGCACCGGACGCCTGCTCGGGGGTCATGAAGGCGGGAGTGCCGACGATGACGCCGCTGCGGGTCAGTGAGGTGGCGTCGGCGGCCCGGGCAATGCCGAAGTCGATGACACGCGGCCCGTCGGCCGCCAGCAGCACATTGGACGGCTTGAGGTCGCGGTGGACGATGCCGGCGCCGTGGATGGCCTGCAGCGCCTCGGCGATCCCGGCGACGGCCAGCACCACGGCGGGAACCGGCAGCGGCCCGTGCCGGGTCACGGCGGCCTGGAGGGAGGGACCCGCCACATAGGCCGTGGCGAGCCACGGGCGCTCTCCCTCCGTGTCGCTGTCGATGACCGGTGCGGTGTACAGGCCCTGCACGAGCTGCGCGGCCTGCACCTCCTGCCCGAAGCGGCGGCGGAACTCCGGGTCACCGGCCAGATCCGGACGTATCACCTTGATGGCCACCGGCCGCCCGCCCGGCGTATAGGACAGGTACACCGTGCCCATGCCGCCCTCGCCCAGCCGAGCAGTGATCCGGTATCCCGCGATGGCTGCCGGATCACCAGCCCTCAGCGGCCGGAACACCTGCTCCACGCCCTCAGCAGTCATCAAACTCCCTTCTCGCTGTGTACATGCCCACTCATCGCGGGGTGAACATAAGCGAAGGCTCCTTCCCGCGGCAGCCGAACAGGCGCGGAAGACGTACAACCGTAACCACCCGGCACAGGGCTGCAGTTCGTGTACTCGTGCTGTCGTGGGCGGTTGTCGGAGCTCAAGATCGTCTGCCGCTCCGGTGATCGCAGTTCCTCGCCGGGCGGAGGGGCCGGTCATGGTCAACCAGGTCTGCGGTGAGCTGGGGATTTCCCTGGAGCCGGCCGCTCGGAGGCACTGCGCTCGAAGCTGAACCGACTGGCCGAGCGCGGCCGGCGGCGCAAGCCGACCGACGGGAAGTTCACCACCATGCCGTGAACACGCCGCAAGGGTCACGCTGTGCGGCTCGGGCCGTAACGTCCGTGCCCCCGGCGGCAGTTGATAGTTCATGCCAAAGCGGAGGGCTTGATGGCCGGCGATGTCGCTGATTTGGGTGCGGTTCCTCGCTTCGGGTGGCGCGACACGCTCCCACGGGCGCCTGCTGTCAGACGGGTGGCCAGTTCCGCAGCGCCGCGTCGGCCACCTGCTGGAGTTCGGAGCGGGTGGCGCCGCCGACAGCCTGGACGGCGATGCCGTTCGCCACGGTCATGACGTATCGGGCGAGCAGTTCCGGGTCCGCGCCGGGGGGCAGATCACCCTCGTCGACGGCCTGCTGGAACCGGTGCCGGAGGCGAGCACGGCCGTCGTCGCGCCAGGCGATCAGGGCATCCTGGGCCGCCCGTCCGGAGTCGCCGGCGGCCAGCGAGCCCTGCACGCCCAGGCACCCGGCGGGGCAGCCGGGGCGGGTGGTCGTGCTGACCGAGCCGGCGAGGAACGCCGCGGCCACCTCCCGGGCGCTCGGCTTCTCCAGCGCGCGGGCCGCATAGGCGGCGGGACCTTCGGTGTAGCGCTCCAGGGCCTTGCGGAACAGCTCCTCCTTGTTGCCGAAGGCCGCGTACATGCTCTTGCGGGTGATGCCCATGGCGCTGGTCAGGTCGGTCAGGCTGGCGCCTTCGTAGCCCTGCTCCCAGAAGACCAGCATCGCCCGCTCCAGGGCCTCGTCGGCGTCGAAGCCTCTCGGCCGGCCGAGCGGCGCTTTCCGGGTGATCTCCATGACCCCATCCTACGGCCTTGATACCGATCGGTGCAGAAGTGCTACGGTTCCATTCTGCACCGATCGGTATCTAAATTTCGGGAGTTCAAGCAATGGGACAGCTGGAAGGCAAGACCGCCGTCGTCACCGGCGGGAGCACAGGAATCGGCCTGGCCACCGCCGCGCGCCTGGCGTCCGAGGGCGCCCATGTGTTCATCACCGGCCGGCGCAAGGATGCGCTCGACAGGGCCGTTGAGTCGATCGGTTCCGCGGTCACCGCGGTGCCGGGCGACATATCCGAGCCGACCGACCTGGACCGGCTGTACGACGCGATCCGTGACCGCGGCCGGGGCCTGGACGTGCTCTTCGCCAACGCGGGCATGGCCACGCTCGCACCGTTGGCTCAGGCCACCGGGGAACAGTTCGACCAGATCTTCGGCGTCAACGTCCGGGGCACACTGCTCACCGTGCAGAAGGCGCTGCCACTGCTCAACGACGGCGCCTCGGTGATTCTGAACGACTCCATCCGCGCCGACGACGGCCGGGAGGCCTTCGGCCTGTACGCGGCGTCGAAGGCCGCGATCCGGTCCCTCGCGCGGACCTGGGCCAACGAGCTGAAGGGCAGGGGCATCCGGGTCAACACGGTCGCCCCGGGCGCGATCGACACCCCCGGAGTCGACATCGCCATCGGCGAGGAGAACGCGGCCGCCGTCAAGGCGGAACTCGCGGCGGGAGTGCCGATCGGCCGCAGGGGGCGCCCGGAGGAGGTCGCCGCCGCGGTGGCCTTCCTCGCCTCCGCGGACAGCAGCTTCGTGCTCGGCACCACCCTGCACGTCAACGGCGGCGAGAACCAGTTCTGACCCCGCCACTCTGACCCCGCCACGCGGAGTCCCGAACTGTCGCGGGCGAGTCGTCGCCCGCGACATTCCGCCTGTCCGACACGAGCATCCGCGCACCACGCCCAGACTGGACACGGAGCGCAGGACCACTCCGACCGGCAGGGCCGCCCAGCACCCCCGGCGTCACCTCGTACGACCAGGTTCGCCAGCAAGGAAGCCGAAACGACTGGGTTCACCGTCAAACGCCCGATTGAATGACAGCGAACGGTGACACACAGGGCAAACGATCTTCCCGCCGGACAACCGCCCACGACCAGCACGAGTACACGAACAACGACTCACACCAGCACCGTGACCAGCATCCTCAAAGATGGCGGATCTTCAATGAGGAGGCTGAAGAACAGGCACTGAGCTTGTCGTTCAACGTCCCGGTCCGAAATGGTCCTCGAACTTGGTCGCTTACCTGGGCATTCGCCGGACATGCGGGTGGCCACGGCTTGATCCTGTACTCCGATCCAAGGACGTACGTGATCAGACCGAGGCCGTGGAGATGAGTGTGCTGCCACAGCCGGACCAGCGGGAGTTGGGGGTGGCGCGGATGCGCCGATGGGCATGGTGGACGGCGGCCGCGCTCTGCATGGCGGCCGGGATCGGTTTGGTGGCGGTCGCGGTCGTTGCCGACCTCGGGACTGCGGACCAGCTCGCCGGCGTGAGCGGTGGCATCGCAGCACTGGTGGGCCTGGCGTTCACGGTCCGCGGACTGTTTCAGGAACGTACGGCCGGAATGCCGGCAGGAACGGGTGGGCAGCCCGATGACAACGGGGCCGCGGCCGATCCGGCAGCCCTCGACCGCTTGGCCGGTGCTGTGCGGGAGGTGCGGGTGCAGGCCGAGGACGGCGGCATCGGCGCCGGCGGCAGCATCACCTCAGCCGGGGCCGCCTCTGCACCGGGCCCGGCTCTGGAGGGCGGGACGGCCCCACCCCGGATCGACAAGCGAGACATCCGGGCGACCGGCCCTGGCTCAGTCGCCGCAGGTGGCGACATCGCCGGTATCGGCCTGAACGGACACTGGTCGTGACCCCGCCCTGGCCCTGGGCCAAGAAGCAGGCCGGGACCGCCAGCCAGCACGGCAACGGAAGCGGCGGACTGCGTGGCGGCGCCGAACCGAGCGATGGCGAGGCCGAAGAGAGCACAGCAGCAGACAGAGACGCCCATGCGCCGCTGACAAGCCGAGATTCTCGCCCGGGTCACAAGCAGATGCCCGGGCCGGATGCATCGGAACGGACCGCAGGGACGTCGTCCTCGACACAGGTCACGGCGTCCAACGGCGTCGGTGCCGGACGCGACATCACCCACGCCGCCACCGGTGCCAATAGCCACGTCGAGCACAACGAGACGTGGGTGGAGCACAGCGAGCACAACACCTATAACGGGCCGACCCTGACTCTTGTGGCCGAAGAGGGCGCAGGCTTCGCGGGGCTCTCACTTTCCTTCCCAACCCAGCCGTCCCCGCGCCCAGATGCCTCGCACGGCGTACAGGAAGGTCAGCAAGCCGGTGGTCCCGCGAGAGGAGACCTGTTCGCGGCGGGTTCCGGCGTCGGATCAAAGCTCATCATGGCGCCGCTGTTCAACTCTCCTTTTGACCCCGTCGGCCTTCTCACGGAATTCATCGACTCTCTGCTGGCTGTCGGGCTGGATGAGGGCGACGTGGCACCGTTCAGGGCAGTAGTTGACGGATTCTCTCAGGCCACATCCCGGGATGAGGCGGCAGACCTCCTCGGTACGTACACCTCGGCCATGTGGAACGTTGACACTTTGGTGCGAGAACATTGCGCAGCGGGTCAGTTCACATGGTTCGCCCTTGGGCAGTTGCTGTTCCAGATCGCCTACCAGGGAACCTACGCGGGTACGTCCCCGGGCGGCGACAGAGGTCTCAGCGACCAACGCGACGCCTTGTTCCACCTTGCCGACGATCTGGAGCTTCCCGCCACACTCCGGGGAGAACTGCAAAGGTTCGCACGGATGCCTGCCGACGTGGCCATGGACGGGCACCTGGTCGAAGAGGCACGCAGGCTTGCGAGGGTCGTCCACACCTTCCTCGTCCCCTGAGTGACCGTTCAGCGAACGGAACTCCTGGGACGCATGGGGCAGGTGAGCCTCCCGGGCACGGTCAGCACGGTGACCTTCACCCAGAAGCCGGCGAAGTCGGGCGGCCGGAGGATTCTTGATCATTCTCACGTCGTCCAGGAACAGCAGGGACCACGGCTCGCGTGATTGCCGAGGCCCTGGTGCGCGGGGTGACGGCTGGACAGGCTAGTTTGCTCGGGTGAGTCTCCTTGATGATGTAGCTGAGCGCGACGGCTGGCAGTGCTGGGTGTGCGACGAACCGGTCGACCCCGACAAGTCGGTGAACGACCCGCAGGGGCCCAGCGTTGACAGCCGGACCGCCGACCGCAAGGCCAAGGTCGCCGAGCGGCTCGCGCACCGCGGGTGCAACAGCCGCAAGGGCGCGGTCAAGGTGGTCATCGCCTGGCCGGACCGCCTGTACGTGGTCGAACCCGCGCCGCTGATCACCGTTGCCGCGAGGCTGGAGCGCAAGGGGGGCCGCGAGATGGTGGGCCGTTGTCCGACCAGGCAGGACGCCCAAGAAGCGGCGGATTGGCTGGTGGACCGGTTCTCCCGACTGGTACCGGGGCTGCCGGTGACCGCCGACATCGAGGCGGGCGGCGGCCAGTTCCTCGTCATCCTGGCCACCGGCCGCCGCTGACCGGGGATCACCTGGATCTCAGGCGCCACACGCCCGCGCACCAGAGTTGATGCAGCGGCCGCCGGGGTTGGCGCCTGCCCGGCCAGGAACGCTTTTTTTGACGATCGTCCTTATCGGGGCCGTCCCCGGCAGCGTGGAGGAGTTTCTCGACAGCGCACTGCCCTTAGCAGCCGACGGCTATCCGATGGAGCTCGTCGTCCTGGCCGTACGCGCAGCCGACAGCCGGCTCGCCACCGCCCTGCGTTACGCCCGGGCGCTGCAGATCGGCGGCACCGGCCGGTTCACCACGCGCTCCGGGCACGACACCTGCTTCCGGGCGCTTGGCGATATCGTCGCCGTCGCCGAGCGGCACCCGCAGATCGCGGCCATCACCGTGGTCCGCCGTGACGGGCAGGCCTGCTGCGCCACGAAGCCGACGGCTCCGGCCGGGCATCATGGGCGCTCGCCGCGGAACGGCTCCGCCCATACACCGAGCAGGAGGCCGTGGCGTTCTTCCAGCTCCACCATGCGCTGCGCCGGGCGCTGCCCCGCCACCGCGGCAAAGTGGACGACATCGCCGCGCTCGCCCGGCTCCTGCTACCACCTCGCATGCAGCCGGCTCGCATCGACCGGCCGCACCCGCCCGTCTGGCCCCGCACGGCAGCAGACCCCCCACTACGACTCCTTGAGCTCTCTCAGCCGGGCCGCGTAGACGGCGGCGATCCGGACCGCCTCCTCCGGGTCGGCGGTCGCCAGCTGCGGCTGGTCAGCGAGCGCGGCCTCACGGCCGGCCTTCAGCTTCTCGAGACGTTCATCGTCGGGCACCGGTGCGCGGCGTTCGGCGATGATCGCGGCGTTGTACCAGCCCACCACCTCCCGCACGATGTCGTCCGCCTGCTGGTCCTCGCCCCCCGTTCAGGCCGGAGAAGTCGGGCTCCTCTGGTGTGCCGGACACGGCAACCTCCTTGAACGCTGATCGCTGGGCCATTGCCCTTCGGGACCCTCGTCGCTCTGCGTGCAGCCCCCGGGGGGCGCCGTGCCTGGGCAGCAGGCCCGTGGCGTGTGCGACGGGCCTTCTTCTGCCCGCCTGAAACGTCACCTGTTGGGGCGAATTCGGGTGGCTTCAGGAACCGGGGGTGAGGGACTGGAGACCACCCTTCCGTCCTCTGCCCGCCGCCGCTGCCATGAAAGACCGTCCGGCAAGGCGGTGCACTGACCCGAGGTCAGCGCTCTTCGCTCAGACCGACGCTGGGTGCCACTCCGGTTGATCAGGCCCAGTCAGCGGATTCGCCCTGAGCCTCGATAACTGGCAACTCCTGGCGCAGCAGGCCCGGTACGAAGTCGCCTTTCCAGTCGGTCGTACCCCAGAGGAGTTCCGCCTCTTCCTTGAGCTCCCGGAACTCGACCTTGGTGATCTGCACCCTCTGGCCCGCGAGTGTCCCGGTCAGGTACTTCTTCCAGTACCAGTTGGAGCGGAAGATACCCCGGTCGGTCTCCTGCAGGGTAAAGATGCCGTTCGTGTCCTCAAGTAGGTAGGGCGCCATCGCGTACTGGGACAGCTTCATGTCGCGGTACATCAGGAAGAAGTCCAGCAACTGGAAGAAGGCGACGCCGGCGACCTTGACGCCGGCGCGGAAGGTGACGACTCTGGGGCCCAGCCTGACCTGGTGGAGTTCCGCCCACACTTCGACGTTCTCCTCGGTGGCGGCTTGGCGCGCGTTCAGCTCGCGGCCCCCGCCCACATCCGTCCGTCGGCGCTTGATGACCACCTGCTCTGCGGCCCGCAGTGCCTCGTTCTCAGCCGATCGCACACTCCCGCCGCCGGATTTCTCGACGTTCAGGACCGCCTTGACCTCGTGCACCTCGATGGTCGTCGACTTGTTTTTGATCAGCGTCGACCAGGTGTGCTTGTCCTTGAAGAGCCGCTGAGCGATCTCTCGCGCCGTCGACCCGGTGTAGACCACGGCATTCCCGTCGATCTCGCCCCTGACGGTGTAGACATGCCCGATCACGATCGGTTCCGCGGCCGCAGTCGCAGGGGCGGGCGTCGAGACGGGCGGATTCGCTCGCTGAACGGTACTGGCTGACAACAGGGAGTTGACGGCTTTGTTCCCGTACGACTGTTGCAGGGCCCGCACCCGCGACTCCGTCAGAGGCGCCCGCAGGTTGGCTCCGGCGTCGTTCGAAATCGGAGACGAGTGGTCAGTTCGGACAGCGGGGCTGGTTTCCCGACGATGCTCAGGTCCACGCATGAGTAAATTCTAGGTTGGGTGTAGCTCCTTGTTGCTGATCGTGTGTCAGGTTCCCGACCGTCGTGGTGTGGGGTGGTGCCGGCCAGGCAGCGGTGATAGTTGCGACATCATCTCCTACTGGCACAGCGGCGGTCCTTGTCGACTGTCGGGTGGCGCCTACCGATGCGTTTAGCGGTGGCCGACACCATGGCGGAAGGCCGACTCCTCAAAGCTCCGTGGCGGGACATGGGTTGGGCTCCCAGGTGATCATTTCGGGGGTGGGTGTGGCAGGCCGGGATCTCAGGGACCTGTTCAGTACGAACGACCACAGCGTGCAGGCAGACGAGGCGTTCACGCACCGGTCCTCGCCGTGGGAGCAGGTCGCGGCCACGCTCACCAAGCACCTCCAGCGCGTCGGTGCCCCCGGCTTCGACCCGGAGGACCTCGAGGCGCCCCGCAACCACGTGCTCGTCTCCCACTGCGTGGGCGGCATCGGCGAGACGACCCTGTCCCGGACGCTGGAGGCTGCGCTCGCCGACGCCGGACGCCGCCCCTCCCAGTGAGGCGCACCGGGCTGGCCGGCCGACCGGATCCTGCCCGTACGCATCGACCTCGCCCGCTCCGCCGGCACCGACTTCGAACAGATCGTGCTGACCATCCGGGCCGCCCTCACCAGGATCGGGCGCCCGCTGACCGCCTTCGGCCTGGCGCTGCCCCGATACTGGGAGGCCACCCACCCCGGCGAACCGCTAGAGGAGTACCTGCGCCGCGCGGGACTCGGCTTCCGCTTCGGCCAAGCGCCGCCGCAACAGATGCAGTCCGCCCTCGCCGACGTCGCCCAGGCGCTCATGCCGCCCGGCACCATCGGCTCGACCGTCGGCCAGGTCACCGGCACCCTCACCAGCGCGCTGCGCGAACACCGCCAGAACGTCCGGGCACTGCCCGGCTGCGCCCGGCTCGCGGACCTGCTCGAGGCCGAACCCGACCTGGACGCCCTCGCCTTCTATCCGCATCTGCTGGCGTGGGAGCTCGCCCGCCTCCCCGAAGGCAAGAAGGTCGTGCCGGTCGTGCTGCTCGACACATTCGAGGACATCGGCGACCGCACCCGCCGCGACCTGGAACGGCTGATCCAGCGGACGGTGTGGCTCCTGCCGAACGCCTTCTGGGTGATCACCGGCCGCTCCCGCCTGCAGTGGGCCGACCCGGCTCCCTGCAGGGCCGGCTCGACTACACCGGCCCCACAGCCTGGCCCGGACTCACCCACACGGCTGCGCCAGCAGCCCGAACCCCCACCCGCGCAGACGCGGCGCGGCAGGTGCTGGTCGGCGACTTCTCCCCCGAGGACTGCGACGACTACCTCGCCCGCCGCCTCACCCGCGACGGCCGGCCCCTGATCGGCGAGCCCCTCCGGCAGGTCATCACCGCCCGCTCGCACGGCGTGCCGCTGTACCTCGACTTGTCCGTCGCCCGGGTCCTGGAACTGCGCTGCAACGGCCGCACCCCGCACCCGGGCGCCTTCGACCACGACTCCCCCGCCCTGGTCCGCAACGCCGCCGACACCGCTGACGACCGCTGGACCGAGACCGACTGGCGGCAGGCCGCCGAGCGCGCCTCACCGCCCCGGGGCGAGCAGCATCAGGCCGCCGACGGCCCCAGCCGGCTGCTGCTGGTCGCCTGCCTGCGCCAAGGCCTGCGTCTCGGGCGCGACCAGCGCCTTCAGCTGGACTGGCTCACCGGCGCTGCGTGGCCGTACGTCAGCGACTCCGTCTGGGACGTGCACACGAGTGCGCGTGTGCAGGCTGCCGCTTTCCTGTGACACGCACTCAGACCGCTTCGCAGCGGCAGCGGTATTTCAGAGAGGACCGGTGATCACCATTATTCCAACGGTCACCGGCTACGGCATCTTGGTGTCCCGCTCGCTGTACCCGCCCAACTCAGCCCCATCTCCACAGCCTCCGGCCAGCCCGTTGACGTGGGAACGGCCCGGGTACTGGGCTATTCGCAGCCCCGCACCGGCGCGGGGCGCTGACCCGCGCCACGCTCGCTGCGGGAGCGTCCGGCACGCCTCGGCCGGACGCTCACCTGGTCCGTCTGTCAGCGCGCGCCGGTGTTTGCGTCAATACGCCGCTGGTGCTCACTGAAAGATGACCGAAGCAGTAGAAAGAGACGGATAATGCCTCTGGGTGGCGCATACCGGAGACGGGGGAACTGTGTGATCACGGACTCGGAGCCCGTGCGGGCGGGTGTCTTCATCGGCGTCGACCGATCCGGTGACCTGGCGCGCCTCACCGCGGCGGCGGAGGGGGCTCGCCGGATGCACGCCTGGGCGCTGTCGCAGGGGATGAGGGACGGCAGCCACGCCAAGGTCATCACGGACGGCGACGGCGGCAAGGTGAGCCCAGACCGGGTCTACGACGCGATCGAGCAGATCGTCGACGGCGCCGGAGCCGACCAGCTGATCGTCTATTTCGCCGGGCACGGCGTGAACATCAACCGCAACGAGCACTGGCTGCTGACGGACGCGCCCCGGCGGTCCAGCGCGGCCATCAACGTGTCCGGAAGCGCCGACCTCGCCCGGTACTGCGGCGTCCGGCACGTCGTGTTCATCTCGGACGCCTGCCGCATCGCCGCGGACGGAATCCAGGCGCAGAACGTACGAGGACAGGACATCTTCCCCAATGACGGCCCCGGCGGCACGATGATGCCGGTCGACCAGTTCTTCGCCTGCGAACTCGGCCGGGCGGCACACGAGATCCGCGACCCCGCCGAGGCGATCAGCAACTATCGGGCCGTCTACACCGACGCCGTCTTGGACGCCGTCACCGGTCAGCGCGCCGACGTGCTGGATCCGGCCGCCGATCCCGACGACAAGGCGTGGTACGTCCATCCCCTCCGGCTCAAGGACTACCTCAGAGCCGAGATCCCGGAACGGGTACGCAGGATGGGCCACCAGTACCGCGTGCACCAGCGGCCGGACGCCCTCGTCATAGCCGACTCCCCCTGGATCGCGCGGATTCCGCACACCGAACGGCCACCGAGCCGTGCCGTCACGCCGGACGCCTCCCGGACGTTCGTCCCACACCCGGGCGCCCTCGCCGACCGGCTCGTGGAGGCAGTCGAGACGGACACCCTGGGCCCCGAGATCTGGAGGGTGCGGCTGTCCGGCGACGCGCGGGCCGCGGAGTTGGCCGACGCGATCGAACGCGCCAGAACACCGGTCGACGACGAGCGGTTCGACTCAGACTGCGGCGTCAGGGTCGTCGGTACGACCATCGACGGCTTCCTGGCGGTCAGCGCCTCCGGCGCCCTCGACACCACGAACCGCTCGCTGCGGCTGCAGCCGGACGGCACGGCGGGCTTCAGTGTCGTGCTGAGGTTCGGCAACGGCCTGGGTGCGGTGCTCCCGGCCCTGCCCGAATGCGTCACCACGGTCACGGTCGACCGGGACGAGATGACCGACGTCGCCATCGAGCCCTGTCCAGGCACCCCTCGCCAGCCGGACCACCCGGCACGGCGGATGCGGGACCTACGGGCGATCGCAGCCGCGTGCAGCCGCTACGACCGGTTCCGGCTCTCCGGTGACGCCTCCTCCTCCTTCCTCCGCCAGATCCACGGCCCCGCCGGACCGGACCCCGCTCTCGCGGTCCACGCGGCCTACGCGCTGTACGAACAGCAGCGAGTCAGGTCGATCCGGGAACTCGGCACGCCACTGTTCGACATCGCCCTGCTCGGCCGGTCGCTGACCGGCCAGGTCGTCGACCAGGCCACGGGAGTCCTGCCGTTCGTGCCGATGATGTCGCGCGGTTGGGCGCTGCTGGGCGCCGGCCAGGTGCGGCTCCACCCGGCGCTCGACGGCCTCGACCGGACCCTGCGCGAATCGGTCTGGTCGCTGTACAACGAGACGGGCGTCGAGCTGCTGGAGAAGGCGCTGCGTCTGGGAGGGGTGCGATGAGCCGCCACCTGATCCTCGTGCACGGCCGGGCCCAGCAAGGCAAGGACCCGGACACCCTCAAGGCCGAATGGCTCGCCGCGCTGGCCAAAGGGCTCGCCAAGAGCGGTCTGAGCCTGCCGATTCCGGAGACCGCCGTTCATTTCCCGTACTACGGGAACACCTTGGCGGCGATGCTCGACGGCGATTCGGCGGACGTCGTCCTGCGCGGCGCAGGAGCGGACGATGACGAACGGGCCTTCACGGGCGCGGTCTTGGAGGAGTTCCGGCGGAACGCCGGTGTGACCGACGAGCAGATCCTGGCGGCGGCCGACACCGACGTCGTCGGCCGTGGCCCGCTCGACTGGAGCTGGATCCGGGCCATGGCCCTGGCACTGGACCGGGTGCCGGGCGCGAGCGGTACGAGCATCGCCCTGTTCGCCCATGACGTGTACCAGTACCTGCGCAATTCCACGATCCGCGAGGAAATCGAGTCGGGCGTGGTCGCGGCGTTCTCGCCGGGCGCCGAGGTGGTGGTGGTCGGGCACTCGCTCGGCTCCGTGGTCACGTACAACCTCCTGCGCCGGGAGGGCCACCTGCGCGGCTGGCGGGTGCCGCTGTACGTCACCCTCGGTTCGCCCTTGGCGGTTCTCGCGATCCGTAGGGCGCTCAAGAGATTCCAGCCGACGCGGTGCCCACCGTGCGTGGACCAGTGGTTCAACGCCCTGGACAGCCGGGACATCGTCGCACTGCGCCCGCTCACCCCGGGCAGCTTCCCTCTGGATCCCGAGCAGCCCGCGATCACCAACAAGACCGACGTGCTCAACCACACCGAGAACCGGCACGGCATCGTCGGTTACCTGGACGACGAAGAGGTCGCCCAGCGCATCCACGACTCACTGACCTCCTGAGGAGCCACGGTGCCCGTCGACGACGCGATCACCACTGCGGTCCTGCAGCTGGTCAACAGCCATGGCCCCGCCGAGAGCGAGCACGTGCTGCGCACCCACCATGCGTTACTGCTGACCGACGCAGCTGACGAGGTGATGCTCGGGCTCATCGACCAGTACCAGGACGACGCCGAGAGCGTCGAGTACCTGCGCGGCGTCCGGGCCAAGCTCTACACCTGCCGGGAACACGGCATCGACGGATCACTGACCTGGCTTCGCGAGATGCCCCCCGAACTTCTGACCAGCGTGCGGGGCTTCGTGAACGCCGCTGGTTCCGGCGACGGGTTCACCTACCTGGAGGCCCACCAGGACGTGCTGCTCAGCGCGGAAGCCGACCGCGTGCTGCGCTACATCGCCGCCCGGTACCGCGACGATCCGGCGCTGACCGATCACCTGGCCGAATGCCGGGAACGCCTGGAAACGGCCCGCACCCGAGGAGTGACAGCGGCGTTCGAGGACACGATCATCACCGTCCCTCAGCCGATCGGTGACGCGGTGGCCGCCTTCCTCCAGTGCCCGTACGCCGAGCTCCGCAACATGGTGGAACGGGACGGCGAACTACTGCTGAGCGACGAGGCGGAAGCCTTCCTCGACTTCGTCGTACGCCAGGCGGAGAACGCGGAGGACGATCCGTTCATGGTGCTGATGCGGGAGCGGCTCACCCTGATCCGGCGCTGCCGCACCCAAGGTGTCGCCACGGTGTTCGACAGGAGCGTCCCGGACGGCTGGTCGGCGGGCCTCGTACCGGCGGGGACACCCGGTGAGCACCCCGCGCCGCAGCACCTGGAAGACGAGTTCGGCGAAGAGATCGAGGCGTTACGTAATTCGTCCGGCTACGTCGAAGAGGACGACCTGCGCACGTTGTTCGACCGCCGACCGGAGCTCGCGGACGTGTTTCGGGGCCGGTTGGAGTCGGGCGACGCGGTCTGGCTGAAGCCTCGGGACTACTCGTTCTTCGGTGAGATGGCCGAGGAGGTCCGGCTCGCCTGGTCACGCGGCGAGTGGGAGCGCGTGAGCGTGCTCGCCGAGTCGGCCCTGGCGAAGCTCTCCCGCGACGAACAGCCCTATGCCTGGGCGGCTGCCCACAACGTCGCCGGCACCGGACGTTCCCGCACGCCTCACGGCGACCGTGCGGAGAACCTGGAACTGTCCATTCGCCACCACCTGCTGGCACGCGAGGTGCTCGAACCGGAGCGGGCCATGGGCTGGGAGAGCAACGAGCACCACCTAGCCCTGGCCTATCTGCAGCGCGTACGCCATGACCACGCGACGAACGTCGAGAGCGCCGTGGACATCCTGCGTGAGCTGATCGCGTCGGTTCCCGAGACCCAGGTCCATTCGGAGTGGCTGACCTCCTACGCGGACGCGCTGCGCCAGCGGGTCCTCGGCAGCCAACGGGAGAACATCAGGACGGCGATAGCCGTGCTGCGGTCCTGTGCCGAGCGGCCGGATGTGCGGGCCGATCCGGAGCTGCGCGCACGGACCGCGCTCGCGCTCGGCATCGTCATGCTGGACAGTGCGTCCGTCGGCGACGCGGCCGACGGCGAGCAGGCGATCGCCCTGCTCACCGAGACGGTCCCGACGCTCGACCCGGCCGTCGACATGATCTCCTGGGTGCACTGCCACCGGTCCCTCGCCACCGCCTACCTCCGGCGCGACAGGGGCGTCCCTGCGGACAACTGGGACGCCGCACTGGACCTGCTCGCACGGATCTCCAGCGCCTGCCCCGCCGACCGCTACCCCGAACTGTGGGCCGAGAACCAGCTCGCGGTCGCCTCGCTGATGACCAGCCACCCGGACGGCCTGTCCCTGGACGTACTGAAACGGGCCGTCGACGCGATGGCCTCCACACAGGCGGTCTACACCCGCAACGACTATCCGGAGCGCTGGGGCAAGGTCCAGGTCAACCTCGGCAACCTGTACAGCCTGATGTACGGGGCCGGCACCGAGGGCGCCGACGAACAGGCCGTCACCCACCTCGATCAGGCGTTCCAGGTGTACACCCGCGAAGGCGCACCCCATCGGTGGGCCATGATCCACCGCAACCTGGGCGAGATCGACCTGTGGCGTGCCGAGCGCGCCGACACCCCTGAGGACCGCACCCGCTTCGCCGACCGGGCCGTCCAGCATTTCCGCCGGGTCCTGGACGTGCGCACCGGCGAATCCGACCCGGTCGGGTGCCTGGACACACTGAAGCTGCTGAGCAGCGTCTATTTCACCAACGAGCAATGGGACAAGGCCCTGGCCGTCTTCGTCGACGCGATGCGGGTGTCGGACCGGATGCTGGCCGGTATGTACAGCGAGGCCGGACGGCTCTCGGCCGCGGGCACCAGCGACTGGATCCACGATCGGGCCGCGTACTGCCTGTTCCGGCTGAACGACGGACATGCCGCGCTGACCTGCGCCGAATGGGGCCGTGGCCGCACGCTGGCCCAGACCCTGGCGCTGCGGGACCTCGACATCGCGGATCTGCCCGCAGATCTGTTCGAGCGGCTGAGGGCGGCGCGGCACCGGGTTCGACGGCTGGAGGCCGACCTGCGCGATGACGACCCGTCCAGCACCGCGATCGACGAGCTGCGAACGGCACGCCAGGATCTCGCGTCGGAGGTGGAGGCGGGCCGTGCGCATGACCCCGACCTGCTGCGGCACCGGTTGCAGATGTCGGAGATGCTGGAGGCCATACCGGAGTCCGGCGCGATCGTGCTGCCCGTCATCACGTCCGCCGGCTCAGTGGTCTACTGCCTGATCAAGCCCGCGGACGACGATCCCGTCCTGTTGCAGGTCTCCATCGGCTGGCTGACCACGGCATATCTGCGCGCGCTGCTGTACGGGACCTCGGAGGTCCCGGGCTGGATCCCGCAGTACCGGGGGTGGCGGGCCGGGCGGGTCCGTGAGGAGGAGTGGCGCACGACGCTGGACCTCCACCTGAAGAGTCTGGGTACGGTGCTCGCGGAGCCGATCGAGAGCGTCCTCGGCGCCCGCCTGCCGGACCGGGCGCCGGTCACCATCGTGCTCGGCGGGGCGCTGGCCTTCCTGCCGCTGCATGCCTCGACCGTGCACGGCAGGCGCCTGCTAGACCGGTTCGTCGTCTCCTACGTGCCCAGTGTGTACGCGCTGCGGACCAGCAGCCGACGCCTGAAGGCCATCGGCGACACCCGTCTCTTCGCGGTGGCCGACCCCACCCGGGACCTGCCGTTCGCCCGGGCCGAAGGGGAGTATCTGCGCCGGATGCCGAAGGCACGCACCGTCCTGTTCGACGACGCCACCGAGGACGAGGTCCGCCGAGCGGTATCGCAACACACCCATCTCCACTTCGCGTGCCACGGCGTCCACTCGCGCGAGGACACGCTGCGGTCCGGGCTGAAGCTCGCCGACTGGGACCTTGACCTGCGGACGGTGCTGGCGCCCGAGTTCGACCTGAGCCGGGCGCGTCTGGTCACGCTGAGCGCGTGCGAGACCGGGCTGATCGCCCCCGAGTACGCACCGGACGAGTTCATCGGCCTGCCCACAGGGTTCCTGCAAGGCGGGGCCTGCGGTGTGATCAGCACGCTCTGGCCGGTCAACGACCATGCCACGGCGATCCTGATGGCCCGCTTCTACCACAACCACCTGACCGTCGGCCTGCCTCCGGCCCAGGCCCTGCACGGGGCGCAACTGTGGCTCCGTGACTCCACGACCACCGAGCTGGCGGCCTTCCTCACGGAGTGCGGCATCGTCGCCACTGTCGCCGGTGACCCGGACGAACCGCCCTTCGCCGACCCGTACTTCTGGGCGGCGTTCCAGTTCACCGGCGCCTGAGAGGAGCGGTCATGCCCGACGGCGTCGAGACCGACCTGGACGAGATTCTGCGCACCCGGCTGTCCCCCGGGCACCACCAGGCGTACCAGCGACTGCGCGCGAGCCACTTCTACCGGTGGAAGTGGCACCGGGACAGCGGCCCCGACTCGCTGCGGGGAGTGCGCGCACTGCTCTACGCCGCCGAGGTCGCCGTGCCGAGCCGGTCGGTGACCGTGCCGAGAACACGGGTTTTCCGCTCGTACGCCGAGGAGATCGGCCTGCCCCTGGACGGATTCGCCACGCGTGTCACCGAGTCGGGCCGCCACCACCCCGACGGGGACGAGCGCATGTTCGCGGAACCGGGGGACTGCCTGTTGATGTACGAACAGAGCAGCGGCCGTCGGATCGCGCACGGTGTCGGCGAGCAGCTGACGTACGCGATGGACGAGACCCTGCGCAACAGTCTGCGTCCCGGGCTGCGGCTGGACGGACGTGACCGCGTCGCCTCGATCCATCACGAACCGTTCCGGGACATGCTCCAGGACCTGGAGGTCTGGTCGACGGGTGACTTCCTCCTCGCGCTCACCGGGAACGACGGTGCGAACGACCGGCTCGTCCCCTTCGAACGCCTGGCCGCTTCGATCGGCGAACTGCTCGACGAGGAGCAGATCACGGAGATCCGCTCGTCGGTGGCGGCGCTGCTCCGCGCTCACCGGAAAGCGACGCGGAAGGCAGGCGAGGGCGGCGCGTTCGCCGTGATGCTGGGGTTCCTGCTCGACGAACTGATCGCCCGCTCCTCGGTGCCGAACGGCGCGGGTTTCTGGTTCACCTATGCCCAAGCGGTGCTGACGGCACTTCTGTCACGGATACCGGGCCTGCGTGAACGCATCGTGCGGCTCGGGATCGACGCCGACGGCCTGACCCGCCACGCCGAGCAGCTGCTCGCCGACTGCTTGCCCGATCGCTCGCCGGACCCGTCGGCGGAGCGGACCGCGGAGACGCTCCGGCACATCGGTTTCTCGCTACGCCGTCAGGGCGAGCTGAGCGACGACGACGCGGACTGCGTCTTCACCGCGAGCAACACGATCTGGCGATGGCTGTACTTCCTGGAAAGGCCCCGGCAGCCGAACGCGGAAGCAGTCGTACTGCGGTGGCTGCACCGGCCATGGGGCATCCTGACCGTCGACGACGTACGTCACGCCTACAGCGGCCTGATCCCCGGCGACGAGGGCGCCGACGTCCCCGCCGCCTTCACGCCCGTCGTCCCCATGCTGCGATCGACATCCCCCCAGGACTACCTCTGTGCCCAGTTCGGCGTACCCGACCACGCGCGTGCGACCCGCGTCCTGGAACGCTTCATCCACTGCCGCTACGTCATCCATCGCGCCCGCCTCCAAGTCCGCCACGTGCACCTCGAACCGGACGACCTTCGGGAGACCGCACGCGAGCTGATCGACGTGTTCACCGAATGGGCCGACGTCGGCGGCCACCTGTCGCGTATAGACGCCGACCTCGGCCTGCTGGGAAAGGAGCTGCGTTCCGGCGAGTGGTGCGCAGACCTCAAAGCCACAGGCAAGCTGACGGTGTATCAATCACGCGTCCTGCAGCCGTATCTGGACCATCCAGCGAGAACATGCGACCGGCTGTTCCGGTTCGGTGAGCGGGACTTCGTCCCCGCGGAGCACATCGGTCTGATGCCACCGGAAAAGTTCACCATCCGCGCACTCCCCGATGACTGAGCCGAAGCCGAAGAGAACGAAGGGGCTATCTGTACCTGCTGGGCGGGCTCCCGCTGCGGCACTCGCCTGCCCGCCGGACCTGGTGGACCGTGCCACGATCAGCGGGGCGGCGGTGGGCGAGGGGTCGGGAGCGAAGTCCTCGTCGCACCACAGCCCGTCCAGCCGGTCTCTCACCCACATCGCCGTCGTCCCGCCCGGGTCGCCTCCCCCCGCGATCTGCGCGGTCAGAGAAGGGACTTGCTCACCGGAACGGGGGCGGAGCGACAACGGACACCTCGACAACTGCATCGGTCTTCGAAACAGTCCCGAGCATGCCGCTGACCAAGCCGGCGCACCGGGAAACTCCAAGATCCCCGACAGAGTCCTTCAGTGACGGGCTCTGCCGGACGGTCCTCACCGGAAGGCCGGCCCGCGCGAGCGGAAGTGCCGCCCCGAGGCGCGCGGACGACCGGACCGCGAGTGCAACACCGGCTTCCGCGCGCCGGAGGCGATCCCACGGTCGTCATACCGGCCAAACGACTACCCTCGGTAATGCCGCAGGATGCGAATCCCCGTTTCGGTGAAACGCTCGAAGTCATGGACAACACGCGCCTGATCCCCCTCCGAGGCAGTGAGCGCAGCGCCCACGCGGACGCGCGCTCGGCCGGAGCGGTGAGCGATTCAGAACGCATCGATGTCACGCTGGTCCTCCGCCGTCGCAACGAGATCCCCGACGCACTGGTCGAAGGGCCCGAGACGACCACCCGGGAGGAACTGGCGGCCCGGTACGGCGCCGACCCGGCCGACATCGACATGGTGAAGCGGTCGGCGGAGCAGCACGGACTGACGGTGACGGAAGCGGATCCGGCCTCTCGCCGGGTCAAGGTCTCCGGGACGCTCGGTCAGCTGCGGTCCGTGGTGGAGGCCGATTCGCTGACCAAGGTCACGACCCCCGACCCGGCGCACGAGGGACACGTTCTCGAGCACCGGCAGCGGACCGGCGACCTGCGCATTCTGCCGGAGTGGGACGGCGTGGTGACGGGCGTGACGGGCCTGGACAACCGGCCGCAGGCCCGCCCGCACATCCAGCGCATCGAGGCCCATGCCGCCCACACGTCGTACTCGCCCGTCGACCTCGGCAAGGTCTACCGCTTTCCCCAGGCCACGGACGGCAGCGGCCACACGATCGGCGTCGTCGAGCTCGGCGGCGGGATCCCGGAAGGCGACCTGGACGCGTACTTCGCCGAACTGGGCATCCCCACGCCGACCGTGGACGTCGTCGAGGTGGGCGCCGGCAGCAACACCCCGGGCGCGGCCTCCGCGCCGACGGGGAGGTGATGCTCGACATCGAGGTGATCGGCGCGCTCGCGCCCGGGGCGCGTCAGGTCGTGTACTTCGCGGAGAACAGTGCGCAGGGCTTCACCGACGCCATCAGCACCGCGGTGTTCGCCCAGCCCACGCCCACGGTGGTGAGTATCAGCTGGGGCATGAGCCAGGATTCGTGGACCGCCCAGGGCCGCGCGATCCTCGACGCCGCGCTGGCCGACGCCGCCGCGATGGGCGTGACCGTCTGCGTGGCCGCCGGAGACGACGGCAGCAGCGACGGCGACCCGACGGGCCAGGCGCACACCGACTTCCCCGCCTCGAGCCCTCGAGCCCTCGCCTGCGGTGGTACGCGTCTGGACGCCGACGCCGCCACCAGCACCGTCAACTCCGAGACCGTGTGGAACGACCGCAACGGGTCCGCCTCCGGCGGCGTCAGCCGTAAGTTCGAGCAGCCCGTCTGGCAGGCGAAGGTCGGCGTGCCCGACGGCAACGGCCAGGGCCGCCGGCGCGGCGTGCCCGATGTGTCCGCCAACGCCTCGCCGACGAGCGGGTACCGGGTACTCATCCGCGGCCGGGACGAGGTCATCGGCGGCACGAGCGCCGTGGCCCCGCTCTGGGCCGCGCTGACCGTCCGGCTCTCCGAGGCGCTCGGCCGCCCGCTCGGCATGCTCCAGCCCGTGCTGTACGCCGGCGCGGCCCCGGGGGTGAGCCCGGACGGCTTCCGTGACATCGTCCAGGGCGACATCGGCGACTTCGCGACCACGCCCGGCTGGGACGCCTGCACGGGACTCGGCGTCCCGGACGGTCAGGCGCTGCTGGCCCGCCTCGCCTCGGTCTGACGGGCGCGCCACCGGCAGCCTCTTGTCGGCGGTGCGGTGAGTCCGCGGAGTCCGCGTGCGGCTTCTCTCCGTCCCCGCTTTCGCGAGGCGGACGGACCGGTGGTCGATCGAGTAACGGTGCGGCGTTTGCGCGCGGTCCCGGCGGTGTCGGACATCCGTCAGGCGCCTCCTGACACAAGTCGGCCCTCCTGCATGATGTGCAGGAGCTTGCCGTCCTTGTAGATGTCGCCATTTCGCTTCTCGTAGAAACCCGGTCCGTAGCCGTCCGGCGCAGAGATGACCGAACTGGAGAATCCCTCGGGAAGCTTCTTGAAGTCGTTGATGACACGGCCTCCGAGCCCGTAGTCGTAATAGCCGTTCGGAGTCAGGTCCTTCCCCTGGGCCAGGGCCTGGATCTCTTTGTAGGCAGCGTAGACGTTCAGGACATGGAAGAACCCTCCCACGGCGTTGGTGAAGCGAACGGAGGCGGGAGGCTTGGCTCCGGCGTTCGGTGCCCCTTGGGCGGCCGGTCGTGGTTCGGTACCGGTACCGCCGGCGGGCTTGCCCGGTGAGGGCACCCGCTCGGGCGCACCGGCGGCAGGCTCGATCTGGCCGGGCGTCCCGGAGCCTCGGGCGGTCTGGAAGCGCGCCAACTCTTCCGCGCTGTTGAAGAACTTCACAGACCGCTCGCCACTCGCCGATACGGTGACGAAGCGGAAGCTCTTTCCGGGGGAAGTTTTGAATTTCGCCAGGTTGTCGGCGATGAACTGCTTGAGGTCTCCGGAATGGACCAACTTGAACCCCCCGCCTTTGACGGATCCACGAACCCCCTTGCCCAGTCCCAGGTTCCCGCCTTTGGTTCCCTTGATTTCCCAACCGCCGCCCTTCTCGAATTCCGGGATGTACTGCTCCTGGTTCACCGTCTTCGATGAGGAAGCCGTTCCCTTTCCCTCGAGGAACTTGATCTTCCCCGTCTCGGGGTCCTCCCAGACCAGATCCGACCTTCCTTCCAGCGGCTTGCCGGTCCCGGCGTTGATCACTCGCTTCCCTGATTCGTCCAGGACGTAGAAACTCACCTCCTCGGCGTAGGTGATCCCCTTCTGTTTGAACGTGTCCTTCAGTTCGTTGAGTACGTTCTGCTCGATCGAAAGCCCGCTCGGATCGCGGTAGGTCACGGGGTTGGCCGAGGCGTACGCGTATACGTTGACGCCGCCGCCGATCCCCAGAGGATCCGCACTCGCCCACCTGCCGAGCCACGGCGCGTAGTACCGCGCACCGTGGTAGCCGAAGCCGGTCTCGTCGTCGCGTTCCTTGCCGGTGTAGCGGTAGCGCTTCAGGCCGACCTCGGCCGCACTGCGCCCGGTCTGGAAGGCCGTCGTGCCGTAGGGGTGGTAGTCCTCGTAGGCGATCAGGGCGCCGCCCTGGTCGAGTTCCACGCAGGCCGAGCCGAGGTGGTTGCCGAACTGGAACCGGATGCGCGGGGGCTCGGCGGGGATGGTGGCGGTCTCGGCGATGGCGACGCGCAGCCTGCCGTCCCTGATGTGCAGGGTTTCGCGCTCCAGCGTCACGGAGCTCCCGGCGTGCTCGCGATAGATCTCGTAGTCGCCCAGATACCTCCGCTCGTTCTTGATCGCACCGCTTTGGGTCTCGGTCACCTTGCGCACCCGCCGGTGGGCCGAGTCGTAGACGTAGTAGGTCGTCTCGGGGGTGCCGTCGTTCACCACCTGCTGTGCGGTCGCGGCCAGTTGGTCCTTGTGGTCCCAGTGGATCAACGGCAGGTGGGGCATCTGCGTGATGTTCCCGTGCACGTCGTGGCCGTACTTCGCGGCGTGGCCGCCCTCGGCCGCGTAGTCGGGGAGGTCGGCGGGCTCGCCGGGCAGGCTGGTCGAGAGCAGCCGGTTGCTGTCGAGAGCGTACTGGTGGTGGCGCTGCCACAGGGTCTGGCCCGGTTGGTCAACGTCCTGGCCGGTGTGGTGGGCCACCGCCATGAGGTTCCCGACCGCGTCGTACCGGTACCGCTCGACGTAGTCGCGCAGCCCTTGCAGGTCGTTCGGGTGGATGCGGGCGCCCACGAAGGGATGGTCGCGGCGGCTGGTGTCACTCGGGGCGAGTGCGAAGTCGGTCTGGCCGCTGTGCTCGCGGCCGCTCGCGGCGACGAGACGGTAGAGGGCGTCATGGGTGTAGTCGCAGGCGGCCCCGGCCTGCACGGTGGTGCGGAGCGCCGTGTCCTCGATCCGCGTGACGTTGCCGACCGGGTCGTAGGTGTAACGCAGGTCCTGTACCACGGTCGCGTTGGCGAACAGCACGGAGGCGGTGACGTCGGCGACGGGCGGCCGGGTGGTGCGCGCGCTGTTCAGCCGGAAGGTGACCGGATCGTAGTCGAACGCGGTGCTCGCGCCGTTGCCGTAGTCGATCCGTACCCGCTGGCCTCTGGCGTTGTAGTCGATGTTCGTGATGAACGGCGTCCCGGCCGCCACGCCGCGCAGGCTGACCTCGACGCTTTCCAGCAGGTTGGCGGGGTTGAACGCCGCGCGGTGGATGCTGCCGTCGGGTGTCGTAACCGTCGTCGGGCGGTTGAGGGCGTCGTACCGCGTCTGCGTGCCCAGTGGCGGGGCGGGTTCGAGCAACGGCTCCGCGGCGGCGGTGAGCTGGCCCGGGTCGGTGAGGCCCGCCAGTGCCGACCAGTCCGGCACGGCCTTGTAGTCACGGGTGAAGCGGCGATTGCCCTCAATGAGGTTGCCCTTGAAGTCGTAGCGTTCGCTGGTCGTCACGCCCGCACCGTCGTAGATCCGGTGGAGTCTGCTCCGCAGGTTCGCGCCGCTGTCGGGATGCGTCTCGCCGTAGACCCGGTACTCGAGCAGGGCTTCGGGGTCGGGCGGCAGCGCCGGATCGCGCGGCGCGCCGGACAGGGTCGTATCGCCGGCCGCGGAGACGAACACACCGACCGGGCGGTGCAGCGCGTCGTAGGTGGTGCGGGAGCGGAAACCCCGGCTGTTCCACGTGAAGACCGGTCGCTCCGCGGCGTCGTGGAGCATCCGGCGTTCCCCGGCGTCCATGCTGTGCTGGAAGAGCGGGTGCCCGGCGATGTCGTAGCACGGCGCGAAGCCCTGGAGCAGGATGTTGCGGGCGTCGTCGAACGGGCGCGTGCCATCGGGCACGGGCGGGGTGATGTGCTGCACCACCCGATTGCCGCGGGCGTCCTGCGTCCACAGCTCCTTGCCCTCGGCGTCCAGCCGTACGAAGGTGACGTGCTTCTGCTCCACGCCGTCCGTGCGGTTGTGCGCGACGGTCACCACGGACCGGCCGAGGCTGTCGAGCAGGGTGAGGGCAGGCGTACCGGCGTGGGCGGCGGCGAGCCGAGCGGCACGTCGCTCCGCGTCGACCGCGGATGCGCTCATCCGCGCGTGCCAGGTATTTCCCGGTTCCAGCACGGTGTCGTTGGCGTCGAAGGCGGTGACCTGCCAGGGCGAGTACTCGGCCCTGCTGAACGCGCCGTCGGGCGACTCTGTGCGCACCAGCCGCCCGACCGCGTCGTAGAAGAGGACCGGTGTGACGCCTGCTTCCGGCGCCTCCTCATAGCGATGGCCGACCTCAGGCGCGCTGAAGTACGGCTCGTACTGCTTGACGGGCTTGCCCTTGTTGTTGAGGACCGTCCGTCCGCGCCCGACCCAGCGCAGGGGTCCGCCGGGCACGGCGGGTTCGGCCTGGACCTTCGTGGCGACGAGGTTTCCGGCGCCGTCGGAGTATTCGAAGGTCGTCTGCACGGGGCTGTCGGCCTGCTCGGCGGTGTGCCTCTCGCGGACGATCCCGGCGGTGCACGGTGGATGCTGCGCCCATACGACCGTGCCGTCGTGCGCTGTCTCGCCGAAGTGGTACAGGTGCCTGGCGGTCGCGCGGCCGAGGAGTCCGGCCGCCCGCGCCGGATCGTAGTCGTCGGTGACGAAGAACGCCGTCAGGGTGTCGAGGTCCGGGTCGAGCGGGGTGCCGTCGAGTCCGGTGAGGTCGTCGCCCTCGCCCCCCTTGCCGCTCAGCGCCGTGGCCGCCGGCATGCCGAGCGAGTCGAAGAGCACCTCGGTCCGGTTGCCGTTGGCGTCGCGGAGGCGACGAGGCGCCAGGACCCGGAAGTCGAACGCCGTGACCTCGGTGCGGTTGCCCAGGGCGTCCGTGCTCGCCGACAGGAAGAGGTCGCGCGGGTCGTGGTCGAGCAGGGTGACGTTGCCGAACGGGTCGGTGTAGCGCTCGGGCAGCAGGAAGTGCAGCCGCGCGTCGGCCCGGTATCCGGCGATTCCCGAGCAGCGCCAGTACTGCCCCGCAGTGTCCGCGCCGAGCCGCTGGGTCAGGTCCGGGCCGCTGAGGTAGCCGCCGACCGGCTGGCGGTCCAGGACCGCTGTGACGTCGGGTGTCAGCCGGTCGCCGAGGACGGTCGTCAGCAGGGCGTCGGTCAGGGTGAGTGTGTAGGTCTCGTACGGCAGGGCTAGGGCGGTCAGGTCGCGGAGCGGCAGCGGGCCGGTCAGGGCCTCGTCGAAGAAGAGCGACCGGGTGTGTTCCACCGGTCGTTTCTGTGGCGTCGTCCGGTCGGGCAGCTCGTGGTACGCAATGGCGCCCACCGGCGTCCCGGTTGTCTGATGGCGATCGCTGAGCTTGAACGCGCGCAGTCCGTCGAGCGTGAAATAGCGGCCGTCCCCGGCGTCGGCGGTCCGGATCCCGGTCAGTTCACAGGTCTGGCTCTCGCAGGGCAGGCGCAGGCGGTGGCTGTCCGGATCGTCCGTCCGGTCACGGGTGTAGTCCTGCTCGGCGTAGGCGAGGTGGAGCTCGCCCTGTACTGCGGCGATCAGTGCGGCAGCCCCGTTCGTCAGCAGCGGGTCGTCAGGTGACGCCTGCCGTCGCGGGTATCCGACCGTCACCGTCTGCAGGGCGTTGCCGTACTCGTCGGTTCTCAGGTGGAGCGTGTGGGTGATCCGCGGGTCGGGGGTCAGTGGTGCGGTGCGCAGATCGAGCTCGTAGTGGTAGCCGACCGCCTCGCTGTCCGTCACGTGGAAGACCGCGTGGCGGTTGCCGCTCCGCGGCTGCACCAGCCGGATGTGGCAGGAGTGCGACGTCGCGGTGAAGAGTCTGATCGGCGTCTGCCTGCCTTCCGCCAGTTCGGCGACGTCCAGTTCGTAGACCTCCTCCCGCAGCAGCAGGCCACGGCAGGCCCGCAGCGCTTCGCGCTGCTCGTCCGGGGGCAGGCCGTGTGCGTCGAGGTCCGGATCCGGTGGGTCGTGCTCACGGAAGGTGTCGGCGGGTTCCCCGGTGGCGGGCCGCTGTCCGAGCCGGCTCGGGAAGTACTCGCGCCGCAACTGGTGCAGGACGCGTTCGCCGTCGGGCCACGCGCCGGTGTGGTACCAGCTGACGGTCTTGACCGGTGGCTGGTAGAGCCGGTGGTCCGGGGTCACGAACGGGCTGCCCGCGTTCGCGCCGCCGAAGGTACCGTAGTCCTCGGCGTCCACCCGCTCGACGCGGGCGAACCCGCGGAACTCGCGTTCCGGCCCGTCGAAGTAGCCGTGGTGGTAGCTGTAGGTGCTGGAGAAACTCGTGCCCTGCCACTTGTCGCGTACCGTCACGCGCTCGACGACGTGCACCGGGAACGGGAGTTTCGTCACCCAGGGCGTGCTGGCCAGTCTGTCCCGCAGGTAGAACCTGGTCGAGGGCGCGTACCGGATCTCGGTCTCCGCGCCGAGGTTGTTCACCGCACTGATCAGCAGGTGCGGCTTCTGTCCGCCCATCAGGTCCAGATAGCGCAGCGGGCGACGCGCGTCGGCGGGCTGCGGCGACGACCACACGAGGCACGCCGTGCCGTTGCCGAACAGGTCGACCGGCGCGACCTGGGTCAGGGAATCCGCCGGGGGGAGCGCCGACAGTGTCAGCGGCGGGCCCCAGCCGTTGCCGGACTGGTTGAAGTAGACGCGTACTCCGTCGGCGTGCAGGTAGATGATGTCGGTGGTGCCCGATCCGTCGATGTCGGCCAGGCGTACCCGGAGCCTGTCGAAGTGCTCGGGCCGGTCGGAGGGCGCGTCATCCATCGTCACCTTCGGCCCGAAGCGGCCGTGGCCCAGGTTCGGCCAGTAGCAGACCTCACCGTTGCGGATGCGGACCAGGTCGGTCAGGCCGTCGCCGGTCATGTCGGCGAGGTGCACCGACTGCTCGCCGTCGGCGAAGACGAGCGCGGGACCGCGTTCCTCGTCCCGTGTCCTGGCCGATCGTCGCCCCGGCCCGAATCCCTCGCCCGCGAGGGACGCGTTCCAGACCAGAGCGTCGTCCTCGGTGATCAGGACGTCCGCGTGACCGTCGC
This sequence comes from Streptomyces sp. NPDC006872, assembly GCF_040635845.1. Lineage (NCBI taxonomy): Bacteria > Bacillati > Actinomycetota > Actinomycetes > Kitasatosporales > Streptomycetaceae > Streptomyces > Streptomyces sp. NPDC006872. The sequence goes on along the minus strand of NZ_JBEYIL010000030.1, from coordinate 25,995 downwards.
CGTCGAGGTCGACGAAGCGCAGGTTCGGGTCGTCCCAGTCGAGGTTGGGCAGTGCGCGGAACGCGGTGAAGGGCTCCCAGCCTCCGGTCTCCGACCGCTGGTGGAATCCTGGGACGGGGGCGGTGAGGCGTACGATGTCCGGTCGCCCGTCGCCCGCCAGATCGAGGAACTCCGCGCCTTCGAAAGGCGAGAGCCCGGGAACGGGGGTCACCACCTCGACCGGGCCGAGCCGGGCTTCGGGACGCCCGTCACCCCTCGCCGGGCCGAGCGGGCTGAGGTTGCGCTTGTACAGCCACGCTCCGCCCTGCTCGGTGAGGACCCCCGACAGTCCCTCGCCGTCGAGGTCGACCCATCGGTACAGGCTGCCGTCGAGACCGGCCGGAAGGTTCGCGGCGCTGTCGGCGGAGAGTTCGCCCGGCGTGTCCTGGACGACCGCCTCGGTGTAACCGAACTCCGCCGGGGGGAACGACCGGACGTGGTAGCCGGTGCCCTGGCGCCGGTAGCCGCGTTGCGTCACCGCCGTGAGCTTCGCGTAGACCGGATGGCGCGGGTCGGCCGGCGTCTCGTCGTGCGCGTACGTGAAGTCGGTCGAGCGGACGAGGCAGTCCACGCCGACCTCCGGCTCGTCCGGGAAGTGGTGGAACATCAGCACCCGTCGGCAGAGCCGGTGGGTCCGCACCTCAAAACCGGGGCGACAGGTCGAGAAGGCGTCGGGACGCGCCTGCCAGCCGGAGGCGTCCTGCGGCAGCGGAGTCGTCGCGTCGTGTTCGCCGTAGTCGAACACGAGCTCGAAGTACCACTGGTCGTCGGCGGGCAACGCGGGCCAGTCGGCCTCGGGGGCGAGCGTGGGCAGATAAGGGGCGTGGTTGCCGTAGCGGATCCGTTTGGGATAGCGGTTGGCACGGCGCTGCCGGTTGCGCTCACCGGCCCTTCCCAGGTCCACGTTCTCGTCGTTCTCGGGCTTGTAGCCGTACGTGATCAGGTTGCCCTTGTCGTCGTGGCTCGCGCAGACCAGCCAGGCGAAGACGTGCGACAGGTCGTCCGGATCGGCGACCCGGGAGTCAGGAGTCCTGCCGTACCAGGTGGTGACGTTGTCGCGGGAAATCGTTCGCCAGAAGACGTCCGTGGGGTCGGCGTCGCTCATCCAGAGCTCGATCCGGGCGAAGAGGCCTTCGACGCGAGGACGGTACCGGCGGACGTGGTACCGCGTGCCGCCCACGGTGCGAGCCGGCAGTTGCTCGCGTACCCACCCGCCGTCCTGCTCGACCAGGACCGGGGCCAGGTCCTCGGTGCCGGAGAGGATGAACACATCGGACTCGGCGGCGTCGTCGTACCTAGGCAGACCCTTGTCGGTCTTCCGGGTGATCGCGGGAAGGTCGACGCTCCAGCCCATCCCGAACGGGCCGTTGCCGCTGCCCGAGCCATAGGTGAGCGACACCTGGGGGCCGAAGCCGGCACGGCCCGGACTGACGGCGACGGGGACCCTCATCGCCCCGGCGCCGGTCACCGGATCGGCGGCGAACTTCTCGCCGATCCCCTTGATCGCCCCACCGCCCTTGGGCAGGCTCACCGTCGGAGGCTGAAGACCGGCTTCACGGGAACCGGCCGGCCCACGCTGGCCGACGGCCCGCACCGCCTCCGCCGCCGGAGCTGCCGCCGCCACGTCGCGATTCATCAGGGTATGTACCTCTCCTGCGGTGTCGAGTCTCGTTCGAACGGCTGCCCGCATCCTCAACCGACGCGAGGATTTACCCTTTTGCGCTAATTGCCGGAATTAGAATACTTGGGTTGCGAAGCCGGCGCCCACAGCACATCCCCCATCCGGTACCCCTCGGCGACACGCCCGGGATAACACGGGCGACTGCTCCAGTGCGGGGCGCAGTGCGCCCACTTGCCCGGAGGCTCCGGCCGCATCGCGAAAAGGCCTGCCGCATTGCCGCCCGCGCGCGGTCGATCAGCCTTCCGCGGGGGTTGTCGGTGCGCCCCCGCAGTACCAGGCCCGTCGTTGCGCGCGGCGCATTTGAGGTCCGGGAGACGCCGGAGCCGAGCGAGCGGGCGACTCCCGCCCGGCATAGCCCGAAAGGGACGAAACGTCCGTCCAGGGAGTCCGCTGCGACTGCTCAGACGCACGTCGTGGCTGAGGGCCATCTCGGCCCATGGCCTCACCCGTGCGAGGTCGGATATCGAGAGCTTCCGAGTGTGAGCCGGGCACCGGTGACCCCGACAACCGCGACCAGTCCTCTGGGAAGGGCGACTTCCGACGGACACCACCTGCCACGCGGTCGGCGTGGAGTCCGGGGGCGGGTTCCGGCCGCAGGCCCGGACTCGCACGGCGGCGCCTGAGGCCGCTCGCCTCACCTGGAGACGATCATGATCGACTTCGCCCTCAACATGTCCCCCATCAAAGGTCAACCGCAGCCGTGTGCCGATGCGCTGCTCAGCAGCACGCTGTTCACAGCGGCCTGGGCGGACAGCGGCGTCGGCATCAAGGGACGGCATGTCGACCCCACCGGCACGGCAGTCGGGCAGGAGTTCCCGGTCAGCGACACATCACCGGCCGACGACACGGAGCGACGGTGGCCCTTCGCGGACTCCACTGGAGTGCAGACCTTTGTGGTCTGGATCGAGCAGCCGCCGTCCAACCAGCCCCTCCGGGCTCCGCACGTCGTCCTGCGACGGATCATCGACTCGCAGCCGGTCGGACCGCCGGTGCAGGTCGGCACCGGCTCCATCGATCCCGCGTGGCCGCCGACGGTCACCCGAACGATCGACGGCGGCTGCCTGGTCACCTGGACGGGCGGCGGCGCGCAGCAGCGCATCCGCGCCCAGCGGTTCGGCCCCGACGGCCGGAAGGAGGGCAGCGAGATCGCCGTCAACACCAGCGAGGCCCTCCATGGCGAGGCCACCGTGACGCTGCTGAGCAACGGGGACTTCGTCGTCGGTTGGACCGATGGCCAGATGTCGGGCGGCGGCGGATTCGTCTACCGGGTCTTCACCTTCGACGGCACACCGCGAACCGGTGAGATCCACACCGACGTCACGGGATTCGGATTCACGGGCCGAAGCGTACTGACGGCCCTCGACAACGGACGATTCGTCGCCTCGCACGTTGACACCGAGTTGGCCAGCGACCCCGACGCGATCCAGACCGCCGCCGTGGCCAGCCAGCATCTTGGGAGGTTCACCGCAGAGCTTCCCCTTGACGACCGCACTGACAGTGCTCCCGGGCGGGCGCTTCGTCCTCGCATGGATAGAGCAGAGCGTGAACCTCGACATTGCCGTGCCGACGGTCATGGCACAGCTGTGCTCCGACTCCGGGTCCTTGATCGGGCCAAAGGTCCAGGCTTCCCCCGGCGTCGCGACGGACCGTGCCGACCTGAGCGTCGCAGCCCTGTTCGGCAGCGACACGTCGCAGAAGGTCTTCCTGTCCTGGACGAGCAGGGCAGCCGACTTCGACACCTCCATACGCGGGTGCGTGCTCACCGCCGATGCCGACGGGCTGTCCTGATCCTCCTCACCCGTGCTCCGGCCGCGCGGCACTACTGCCCTGCTTACGGCCATCAGCCATCGTGGCACTCGACGTAGCGCTCGTCCGGACCGGACGGGTTCGCGGGGCGTCGTCCGCGCCGAGGACCGTCGGGCCGCGCCCCGGCCGCGATCGGCGCAGGCCGGGGCACGCGATCTCGTTCGCGGTCAGGTCGCTTTGCCCTTCCAGGTGAGGATCATCCACAGATCGGTAACGGTGCCCGCGTCGAAGTGCAGTGTCGTCTCACCGACGGCCGCGGGCAGCGGGATGTTGACGAGCCGGCCCCTGAACAGGCCGCCCAGTGAGTCGTCCCGGCTGAGCGTGTCACTGGCCGAGTCGGGCTCCGGCCCCGCGTGCACGTTGATCACGTCGGCGTCCGCCGGCCCGCGGGCCAACAGCACAACGTCTGTGGTCTCCCGGCCGCGTCCCGCCGACCAGTACGGATAGTGCTCCTCGCACAAGGTGACGGTCAGCCCGGGGCGATCTCCCGCCTCCGCGGCGAAGCGTGCCCACTCGCTCGGGAACTCCATGCGCATCGCGTACAGACGTGCCGTGCCACTCGCCTCCGCCCGGTCGATCGACTGCCTGAGATGACCGGTGGCCTGGTCACGCAGCACCTGGCCGCCCTCACGGGCCGTGTACTTGAGGTGCAGGACGACATCGGAGACGGTGTCGTAGTCGAACTGGCGCAGCTCTCCCGGGAGTTCGATTCGCCAGGTGCTGATGGCGCCCGCGCCTTCGAAGGGCAGGGGGCGGTCGTCGGATGCCGAGGCGGGGAACATGCCGTCGTCATCCCGGGCCGTACTGGTCACGATGGTCTGGATCGCGCCGGAGTAGTCCTGGAAGCGTTCGTCGTCGCCATCGAGGCGCCGGTAGTCGGCGCCGGTCGCGACCGTGCGGATGGAACTGCGCAGGAGGGAGAGCGTGCAGTTGACGCTGGTGTAGGGGCCTGCCACGGCGGGGATCGACACGCTTACGTGCCTGAGGCGGCGCATGTAGTGCCCGGGGCAGCCGAGATCGAAGAGGGATTCCGGGACCGTGATCTCGCACGTGCCGGTCTCCCGCAGTCGCACGAGTGCCAAGGGGTCGAGCTGGTTGACCGAGACGTGCCGCACCAGCTCGAACTCGCGATGCCGGTTCTCCTGGTAGGCCACCTCCAGCCGGCGCAGGTCCAGTGCGAGGGAGTCGGCCGCGAGCAGGCCCTTGCGCCCAGCGTTCCAGTAGTCGCCGCGGACGAACTGCACGGCATCGAAGTCGGGCTGCATCAGCTCCCGTTTGAGGGTCAGTTCGGCCTTGCGGGCGACGTCGAGCGCGAAGCGGTAGTAGTCGAAGTAGACGCGGGTCAGTTCCCCCTGCATCCAGCCGTACAGCTCCTGGTTGGTGTATTTGTCCTTGAGCAGGGCATCGAGCTCCGACAGATCTGCGATCTGGGCCCGGGTGCTGAGGTATTCACGGTGGGCGGCCTGTTCGGCGATGACCGCGCCGAGCACCTGGCGCCCCAGGTGCATGAGTTCGTGCGCGGCGAGGTTGCTCTGCAGTCTCCATTCGTCGGCGCGGCGTTCGAATGACGCCGTGCGCGCCGCCATCCCGGCCTGGTCGTGCTCCCAGGCGGCCTTCGTGCGGACGATGCCCGCGGCGATCTTGCTGATCGCCGCCAGTTTGCTGCCGCCGAACACGTTGCTGTGCAGGCCCAAGCCCCAGAAGTGCAGGTCGACGTCGATCTCGGGGATCAGGGTGACCACGGAGGCGACGGTGTCGAGGATCGAGGACGCCAGGTTCAGGTCTCGGGCCGCCGGGAGGTGTTCGTTCAGCTCCTTGTCCTCGTTGACGGTCAGGTTCAGCGCTCCGGGGCTCGATGCACCGGCGCTGGTCGTCGGGCCGCCTCCCGCGAGTCGCAGTTGCGGATACGTCTGCAGCGAGAACGGCAGGTCGAACTGGAGCACCAGTTGCCGATAAGCCTCGTCGAAATCCTTCTCGGTGGTCAGTTTCGGCGCCTGGTCAGGTGCGGCCGGCCGCGGGACGACCAAATCGCCGACATCGGCGAGCCCGGGATCGAGGCCGAGCAGACGCACGTGGTACCGGAATCGCTCAAGCGCGATCGCCCGGCTGCGCAACAGCGCGTCCGTGGTCTCCTGAGCCTGCCGCCAGGCCAGGTAGCGCACGTCCTGGGCTCGCTGGTGGACCTTCAGCTCATGTCCCTGCCGCAGCAGGGCGATCGCCTCGGCGTCGCCCTTCTCCAGCGCGCCCAGCAGTGCGTTGCCGAGCGCCCGCACGTCGTCACAGAGGCCGCGGGCGAGCTGGAGGAACGTGTGACCGCGCACGGAACCTGCGGGATTAGCCAGTCCGGCGGTGGCGGCACCGGTGTCGACGCCGGCCGCGGCCGCCTTGACCAGCAGACCGGGCTCGATCGCGGGCTCGAAGAGGGAGAGTTGCCGGACGACACCGTCGAGGCTCATGCAGTTGCGGATCTTGTACAGCCGGTCGGTCACCCGGTCCCAGTAGGCGAGCATCCGCTGGTTGCGCGGAACGCAGAAGTAGGGCGCGCGGGCGATCCAGTCGTGTGAGGCCGCCGAGTCGCCCGGGGTGGCCGACGGCGGCGCGGGGGCGAGATTGAACGGGAACTGGCTCTCCAGCTCGACCAGGACGTTCCCGATCTCCTGGAGCCGGGCGGCACGTAGTTGGAGGAAGCTCTGAGGGAGCCGCTCGCCCGGCGCCGGGAGGTCCTGGGGCCTGGGCCCGAGGATGTTGGAGGCCAGCACGTAGCGCTGCGTCGCCTCGGTGACCGATTCGGCGGTGTCCTCGCGGAACAGGCTGTCACCCCAGGCGATCAGGTTGTCCAGGTACTTCATCACCACTTGGTACTGGTAGGCGATCACGCGGGTCGCCGCGACGCGGTGCGGTTCGAAGGGGAACCGCCTGATGGCGCCATAGCCTTCCAGCAGGGTGTTCTTGGTCCGCTGCTGCTCGGCCGACAGCTCGGCGTCGGGCGTGCTGAGCAGGTTCACCACCTGGGTGATGTTCTGCGTCCCGGCGTTGTGGCGGAAGGCCAGGAATCTCCAGTAGCGTGCGGGACCCTCGACGCTGGTGTCGTTGCTGGTGGGATCGAAGATGTAGTGGAACCACCGTTGCGCCTCCGCGAAGCGCTGGTTGTTGCTCAGGTGGACGGCGATCGACAGGGGAACGTGGAACAGCAGTTCCCAGTTGTAGTTGGCGTACGGCCCTCCCGGCCGGACGTCGATGTCCTTCGAGAACGACGTCACCAGACCGGGCGCGGCAGGTGTGTAGAAGCTCTCGAAGAAGCCGGGTGCCGTGAGCTTCTGCTCCTGGTATTCCGGGTCGAGCATGCCCGCGACGGACCCCTTGTTGAGCCGCTCGATCAGCTCCCCCACGTAGGGATGGAAGAAGTTCTCGAAGGTGTAGGAGAACTCACCGGCGGAAGCATCGGCGAGGGTGGTGGAGGCACCGAGCCGGTTGTCCCCGTGCTCGTGGAATCCGGAATTTCGTCCGGGATCAGGCATGGCTCGGCCTCCTCGTGCGGTTCGCGGGCGTCGGTCCGCCGACCCGTCCCGTGGCGACGATCTCCACGTCGCCGTGGACCAGGCTGCGCGGCGAGTCGATCAGGAATTTCAGGGGGGCATCGGTCGCGGTGTCCGGCGGCGTCGAGATCGTGGGGATCCTCTGGGGGATCGCCTCCGGCAGGGGGAGCCCGAAATGCGGGCTGTCGGAGAACGGCGTGGTCCGCCGGAGGGGCGTCACATAGAAGGCGTGTCGGTTGTCGCTGTACAGGAAGGGTGCTTCCCACGGGTTCTGGATCAGGCTCTGCTGATCGCCGTCGGGGAAGTAGCTGACGTGGAACGGCGAGGAGACGCGGTACGACGTGCCGTCCCGCACGGTGATGACGTCCTGCGGGATCTCTCCCTCTTCGGCTCCCACGTAGGAGATCCGCAGGGTGGGGGACGATGCCTCGATGTGACGGATGAAGCGGGCGAAGCTGTCGACGTCCAGGGGTTCCTGTGACCGGTCCTCCTGGCGTTCGGGGAGGCTGTGGGTGTTGTAGAACAGGAACGAACTCCCGTTGCCCTGTCCCTGGATCCGGATCCGCAGGGCGTCCGATTCCAGGGTCTCGCCTTCCAGGGTCTCGCCGAGCACGAGCAGGTCGCGGCGGAACGCGCCGTCACCGGAGATGTCGAACGGCCTGCCGAATCCGGTCGGCATGGTCATGTTGGAGGTCTTCGGCGGCTGCCATTGTCCGTTGTAGTGCTCGCTCCAGCACAGCGCGGCCTGCGGGAAGAGCTTGACGTTCTGCGTACCCTCGCCCTGCACTTGGCCGACCCTGAGATCAGTGAGAGACGTGCCGGCCAGGTCGGGGGACATCGGCTGGGCGGGCGGGGCGGTGTTCAGGAGCTTCAGCCAGAACAGCAGCAGCCGCCCCTTCCACAGCACCGGTTTCACCGGGTTGTCCTCGATGTCGAGGTTGATCTGCTCCCATGCCGTCCAGGAACCGGCCTCTCGCCGGCGGTAGTAGTACTTGCGCTGGGCACCCGCGGTCCGGGCGATCACGTGGGCGACCTCGTCCCCGAGGTCCTTGTCGCCCTCGTCGTAGTGGATGGCGCACGGTTCGAGCTTGGCGACCTCCTCGAGCCGCGACAGGTAGCCGAGCAGCGCGTTGGCAGCGGTCTCCTCGGTGATGTCGCTCTGCAGCAACTCGCTCAGCGCCTGGCGGGACGCGGGCGACTGATCGGTGCGCAGTTCGGGCTCGAGCCAGTTCTCCGGCCAGAGGAAGATCTGCCGGTTCGCCTCCCACAGCCGGTACCGCTTCATCCAGTTCCAGCGTGACGTGTCGAACGTCGCCGCGGGTACGTCGGGGTCCAGGTTCATGAGGGCTCGCTCGACGAACAGCTGCACCGCCGAGATCGCGTTCCGAACCCGGGAGGTCCGCACACACGGTTCCAGCCGGACGTCCATCAGGAAGAACTCGAACAGCTTGTCCGCGGTGTCGACGTGTGCGGTCTCCGGTCTCGATCGCAGTTCGCGCAGGATGTACGCGACCAGGGCGTCCCGGCGCCGGGCGCGCAGGGGATTGTTGACGGATGTGAGCACCTCGAGCCAGCCCGCCCCGTGTCGGGCGCGCAGCGCGGACTGCACGAGCTGCACGGCTTCGGCACCGGGGTCCGGGGTGACGGCTGCGATCAGGGTGTCGACGGACGTGCCGAGCGTGGCGCCGAGGGTCATCGAGTCGGCGACCTGCCGCAGCACGGAAACGTCACCCAGGTCGCCGGGCTGGAGCCCGCGATGCCGCAGCAGCGCCGTCAGGGAGCCCTCGTTCCATCCGCTCACGTCCGTCAGCGTGGGCCTGCGGTTCCGGGTCCGGTCCCCGGGCGACTGGAGCGCCGCCAGTGCGTCGCCGTCCAGTTTCAGGGCCGTGCGCAGGCGGGAGAAGTCGAGGAGCGCGTCCAGGACGGCGCCGAGCTGCGGCTTGTCCGAGTCCGCGAGCACGGGCAGGGTGTTCAGCCAGCCCACCCCCTGGACCGCAAGCCGGTCGAGCCGGGCCAGATAGGTGATTCCTCCGGTCCCCAGCGAGAACTCCTCGACGAGAGCCTTGGCCGCCAGGTAACGGGTCAGGACCTCGCTCAGCCCGGCGACCGCGGCCTTCCCGTAGAGCGTTCCGGGCGGTACGGCTTGCCATTCCTGCCCGGCTCGCTGCCATTCCAGGGCAGGCGGCCCGGTCTCCGCGGCGCCGACCGTCAGGCTGACGGCGAGCGGCCGGTTCGCCTGGAGGTCGACGGCGTCCCGGGTACGGAAGGAGCCCCCCTCGTCGACCAGCACCGTGTCGGCTCCGTCGAGGGTGAGGGTGACGCCGGTTCCCGGGCCGGGGCGCACGCGGATCTGGTACCGGCCGGTCTCCGCGACATCGACGTACCCCTTGTACACGGTCGTCGAGTCACCGCCCGGATCGGCGTCCAGGCCCGGTTCACCCGCTTGGAGCAGCACGGCGAGAGCCGCCTCGTCGCTCTTGGCCGGTGCGTGGACGGCCCGCGCGTCGGTCAGCAGCGCCTCGGCCAGGGCGAGCGGGGTTCCCGTCCCGGCCACCACAGCCGTCAGAGCCTGGGCCCGCCGGCGTGCCTCGCGCACCGGCTTCACGACGCTGCGCAGCAGTGTGCTCCGCCGGGCGGAGGGTGCGTCGGGCGAGGTGAGGTAGCCGAGCAGGAGTGCCTCGAAGTCCGGATACCGTCCGAGAGATCCTTCGATCGCCGGTCCGGCCTGGGCGAAGACGGTGTCGTGGGACCGCTTGTCCTCACTCGAGGCGAAGAGCGCGTCAACAGCGCCGGCGAAACCCTGGGGGGTGTCCGGTACGGCTTTCAGCGCATCGCGCGTCGCGGCGGCGAGCGGCCCGGCGAAGGAGAGGCGTTCGCGGTCGGCGTCGTAGGCGATGCGGCACCCGGCCGCCCTGACCACGGCCTCGGGCAGCGCCGGAGCCTCCTGCCGGTAGGGCACCTCGACCACGGCCGACCGGCTCAGCAGGCTGGTGAAGACCTGGGCGGCCTCGGGCCCGTACCGAGTGGCGAGCAGCGTCTGTACCCGGTCGTCCGAGGTCGGCTCGTCGGTGCGCAACTCGCCGTCCACCAGGGCCCAGCGGCTCCGGAGGTCACGGAGCAGCGGGAGAACGGTGTCGTCGGGCCGGGATCCCTCCGCGGGAAGCCCGGTCGGCCAGAGGGCCGCGACAACCGCCTCCGCCGTCGTTCCCACCAGTGCCAGTGCGTCCAGGCGGTCGAGCAGTTCGATCAGCCCCGCCTGAGGGCGGCCGTCCCACTGGAAGGGATCGATGCCGGTCAGCCTGAGGAACCGGGTGAACTCGGGCTGCCCCAGTCCCAGTACCCGCGCGAGCCAGGCCCGGCGGTACGCCGCGCTCACGTTTCCCAGGGTGAGCGGCGTCAGGTCGTCAAAACCCAGATCGTCGACCAGCGTCTTGAAGTCGTCCGCCGACACGTTGCACGCACCCCGTACCGCGTCCGCGTGCAGGAACAGGCGCTGGGCGGGATCGCGCAGGACGTCGCCGAAGCCGTTGTCGGCGAACACCTCGGTGTCGGCGCCGCCGGTCAGGAACAGCCGTCGGTACAGCGCGCCGGGGCCGTACGTATCGAGGTCGGCCCAGCAGGCGAGCAGGTGCGGGAGGTGGTCGTCGGGGTTCAGCGAGCGCCGCTTCAGCACCGACACGACGGTGCCGAGCCGGTCCAGGACCGTGGCGACACCGGTGTCCAGTCCGGCCAGGGTCACAGCACCGTTCTGCTCTCCCTCGACGCCGGCGGGGAAGAGGGCGGTGAGGGCGCTGTCGGTCTGTTCGATCGTCCAGCCGAGCGTGCGCCACAGCCGCACGAAGCGGACCAGGCGGACCACGTCGACCGGTTGCAGGGCCGCAGCCGCGGGATCGGGGTGGGCGCGGCGCACCCGGAACTCGTCGAACGCCGGAGTGGCGGCTGCGCTTCCGCCGCCCGTCGCGGGTGTGGGCGGCACGGTGACGAGCAAGCTCATGATCCGGCTGTGGTTCGCCTCGTCGGTGGCCCATGCGACCACATCGCCGCCGTACGCACTGCGATCGAGGTCGGGCGGGAGCATGGCGGTGAAGTCCGCGGCCGACAACGTGCCGTTCTTGAGCCGCTCCAGGTCGGTGAAGGAGACGTTGAGGCGGGCGATGCGCGGCCTGAGCGTGACGCCCGGATTCACGAACCTGGTGCCGAGGACTCTGCCGACCTCGTCGTACGTCAGTCCGAGGCGGGTGGCCCAGGTCCGCACGAAGGACAAGTCGTCCAGGATCCGGGCCGCAGGGGTGTCGTCGGGGTATCCGAGCAGCTTCGGCAGCGGCACCGAACTGTCGGTCAGCAATTGCGCCTCGGGGGGCGAGATTCCGGCCTGCTCGTGGGCGATCTCCCGGAAGCCGTAGCCGTCCGCGTTCACCGGCTGGTCGTTCTTCCGCAAGGCGAGCATGGCGTCCGCCAAGGTGACCCCCAGGCAGGTGAAGAGCGCCCGGAGGGTCTCCAGGTGTCCGTGGAACGGCAGCGGGGGTGGGAACAGCGCGGTGCGCAGCGGCTCGTATGCCGCTTCGTCGACGAATTCCGCCTGTGCCAGGAGCTCTTCGGGGGGCCGGTCGGCGGGCGTGCTGTGGCCCTCGAATCCCTGGAGCGAGAGCGTGTGGGCGACGAAGTGCTCCAGCGTCTCGTTCACCAGGTCGATGTACGGCAGGGGGGTTTCGGTGTTCTCGCAGCTCAGCGGCAGGTGTCCGATGTCAGGTCGGCGCGCCAACAGCACGTCCAGCGGATTCTTGGGCGCCTTGGGCAGATCGATGAAATGGAGGAGGTCCACCAGGTACGCCGCCGGGCTCAGGATGGACCCGCAGTGCTCACAGGCTCCGACGTTCAGCGACCCGAAGAGGCCTTCCAGGGTCGGGGAGGCGACCACGCCCACCGGCGCGTCGGAGGTGTCCGGGGCCGGGGTGATCGGCGCGTGGAGTCCGAGTGCGGGCGCCCCGCGTGTGGCCAGGAATCCGGTGGCGATATGGGCCACCGTGTCGGAGATCTGCACGGCGCGGGCGTGGACGGCGCGCGCACCGCGTTCCCCGAGATCGCCGGCGTGGGCCGCGATGAACTCCGCCTCGCTCATCCCGGCGACCTTGGTTGCGGAGTCGAGCCCATCGGCGAGCAATACCGCGAGGGCGTCGTCGTCAGGGGTGAGCTGGTACACGCGCTGCAGTCGCTTGATCGCTTCGAGCGTCCGTGCGTCGTCGGGCGCGGTCACATCGTCGTTGCGGGCGATGAACCGCTCGACCGGCTCCGCCCCCAGGTCGAAACGGCCCGCATGCGCGGAGAGGAACCTGGCGACGTTCTCCCTGACGTCGGGGTCGGCGGCCACTGCCAGGTCGCCCGCGGACACCTTCGCCGCCATGACGGTGGCGGGGTGGCTCAGCCGGACCTGGGCGGCCAGGAAGTTCGCGTAGTGGGCCTTGCGTTCCCCGGGCTCTGCGCCGGGCACACCGTCCGGCACGGTGTCGTCGAGAAGATCCAGCCAGCGCTCGTCCCGGAAGTACGAACGCCGGGCCAGGTCCTCGGTGTCTGTCAGCGGACCGTCGGGGTGCCGCTCCTCTGCCTCGTGCAGGGCTTTCACGAGCGGGGCGTTGTTCAGGGTGAGCACGCCGAGCCGCCCGTCGAGCTGAAGCCGTCGGCGGTTCTCCGGGCCGAACGAGGACTCCACCTGCTCCCAGAAGGCCGCCCCACCCTCGGGCATGGCGACCCGGAGCCCGGCGAAGGCGCGCTTGCCGTCCTCGTCACCGGGAAACGTACGGTCGAGCAGCTCGCCCACGAAGGAGGAACCGGCTTCCCCCCGCAGCATCGTGCTCACCGCGTGCTCGGCGAACGCCGACAGCGCACCGGGAAGTCCGGCCTCGGCGGAGCGAGGCACGATGCCCAGGCCGATGGCCTCGCGCCAGACAGCCTCGACCTTACGGATGTCGGTGCGGTACAGGACGTCCGGGACGGCGGGAAGCCCCGCACGGAGCAGGGCGTAGAAGAGCGGCGCCCCGATGGAGCCCTCGCTCGCCGCCTCCAACTGGTCGGCCTGTGCCGCCATCGCCACCGCGCGTGCGTCCCATCCGGTCTTGTTCGCCAGGTGGGTGACGTCCTGCCTGGTGTCCGACTCCTCGATGAGACCGATGCGACCGGCGACGAACGGCCGCATCGAGCGTTCCAGGGCCTCGTGCTCGCTGTCGAGCGCGGTCGAGTCCGGTTCCACCTCGACGTCCAGCTGCACCACCGGCGCCGTGGTCCCGTAGACCACCGGGGACTCGCCGATGAACGTCGCCGTCCCGTCTGCGCTCGTCCACACGCGGGCCTGGAGATCGGGCGCGCGTCGTGCGGTGTCCGCGACCTCGACCCGGAAGGCGCCGTTCTCGTCGGTGACCCCGGTGCCGACGCGGACGTCCTGCCCGACGAGGCAGTCGACGATCTCCACGAAGAGCCCTGCGGACCCGTTGCGGCCCGGGGCGAACACCCGGCCCTCGGCAACCGGACGCCGGTCGGCCAGCGGCGCTGGCTCAGCGGGATTCATGGTCTCTCCTCTGGGTCGGCGGGGTCGGCGACGATGCCGGCGCCCACTTGGGGGCGCTCCGTGGCGCGGATGAATGTCCGCCCGATCAACACGTGCTCTTCATCCGCAGTGATGTCGACGTCGTCGAACTGCTGCTTCTTCTCCGGAGTGACGGGGGCGGCCTGGAACTGCCACCCCCACACAGCCGTGCGGGGCCCGTCAGCCGCGGCGGAATCGTCGGACTCATGACCATCAGGCGGCCTCCACCCTTCGCGGCGACCGTGCCACGGGCCCGGTGAGGCCCGGTCCGCGCTCGAAGGGGCACCAGGACGCGTCGGGTGTCCGCCCCAGGACGTGGTGCGCCAGGACGACATGCATCGCATCTGCTCCGGAACGGCGGATGTCATGACCGGCCCGCCTCGGAGCCCGTGGATCCGGCCGGGGCTGCGGGATCGGCGACAATGGTGGCACCCACTTCGGGACGCTCCTCCGGGCGGATGAAGGTCCGGCCGAGGGGCACCTGGGCATCCGCCGGGGCTTCCTCCGGGGCCTCCTCCGGGGCCTCCGGCAGCGATTCGTGCCGCGGAGGGTCGCCGGGGCCGGTGTGTTCCAATCCCTTGAGGGACGTCTCTCCCTCCTTCTCGAACATCTGGTCCTTGCTGTCCTTGCGCTCCTTCTCCTCCTTCTGGTCCTTGTCGAACTTGGCGTCGGCCTCGTCCTTGGACTCCTTGCCGTCCTTGTCGTCCTTGTCGTCCTTGTTGAACTTGACTTGGTCGGGGTCGTCCTTCTCGTCCTTCGCGTTCTTCTGCGCTTCGGCGGCGTCGGGCTCGTCCTTGGCGTCCTTGTTCTCCTTGGCCTCCTTGTCGTCCTTGCTGTCCTTGTCGTCCTTGTCCTCCTTCTCCTCCTTGGCCTCCTTGGCCTCCTTGGCCTCCTTCTCGTCCTTGGCGTCCTTGCCGTCCTTGGCCTCCTTCTCGTCCTGGTCCAGGAACGCGCGGAAGAAGGCGACCTCGTCGTCCCAGTAGGGCGGGAGGACGTCGAAGACCGACCCCAGAGTCGGATCCTGGCGCGGTCTGGTGATCCACACCGTCCCCGCCGCCCGCTCGCGGACGGCCAGATCGGCGACCGTCCGCATCGTGTCCGCGTCCCGGCAGTCGTTGATCACGTGCACCCTGCTCCAGCGCCCCGCGGTGCCCGGGTCCCACCATCCCGGCACCCCCGGGTTCGCACCAGGACTGCAGGCGTCGCGCGCCTGGAACTTCGTGCGATAGGTGAGGACGCCCGCCTCCCACAATTCGAGGAAGTCGGCTTTCAGCCTGTCGCGCACCCAGGCATTGCCCGGCTGGTTGTCCGGGTACTGCGCGACCTGGGCGAACAGTTTGTACCCGGTGTCGAATTGGCGGACGAACCGCTGGTAACCGACGTAGTTGTCCGGGATCCCGGGCACGTTTCCGGGACGCGCCGGGTCGGTGCAGTCGACCGGGCCCGAGTCGAGGTAGATCCCGTCGATCCGGTCGCCGTGGAGCCTGTGCCAGGCGTCGATCTGCTCGGCCACCGTGGCGACCTGGTGTCCCGGTCTGAGCGGGTCGTCGAGGTGTGCTCCCACGACCCCGAGGGAGAGCTTGCCGCCCGCGACGTAGACGCGCCCGAAGACGAGCTGCTCCGCGGCCCGGCACGCGTCGAACCGCGCAAGCAGTTGGCTCAGCCTGTTCGCTCCGTCCGTCGTACCCGGATCGATACGGCTGTAGGGCTGGTCGGCGACGACCAGCCGGACGACCGGGCCCGCCTGCGCGACGCGGTCCCACTGCCGCATAGCCCAGTCCCAGTCGGCGTGGGTGCCGGCGGTGTCGATCACCCGCCCGTCGAAGGGGAAGTAGCCCCAGACCGCCATCCGGGGTCCGGTGAGCCGGGGCGGAACGGTCGGCTTCCCGGCCATCAGACGGCCTCCGCTTCATGTAGTAGCCGGGCCACGGTTCCGGCGATGCCCTGGCCATGGCGGTCGTAGAAGGTGAACGCGGGCGAGGGGTTGACCTCGAAGCAGTACCAGGCCCCCTCGGGGGTCCGGCGCAGGTCGATCCCGGCGAGCCGGAGGCCGGTCCCGGCCGCGAGCTCCCGGCATCTGTCGGGCAGGTCGTCGGGCAGGCAGGCCGGCTCCAGCGACACCTCGGCGCCCTGCCGTGCGGCGTAGCGGTAGTCGTCGGCCGCGGACTCGATCCGCGAGCAGAAGACGTCGTCACCGACGACGTGCACCCGGTAGTCGACGCCCGGGACGTACTCCTGGAACTGGGTGGGGCACCAGGCCAGGTCGTCGAGCCGCTCGTCGTCGGGCCGCAACCGTGAGACGACGCTGCGGACGCCGCTCACCGACTTGTAGACGACGCGCTCGCGGTCGGCCGCGAAGGCCCGGACCGCGTCGGCGTCCGTGGTGACGAGGGTGTCCGGTACCCGGAAGCCGTGGGCCCGGATCGTCACGGACTGGCGCGGTTTGGAGCTGTTCCCGGCCATCCGGCTCGGCTGGTTTACGACGCACGCGTCCGTGAGCTCGCACCACTGCCACAGGCTGTCGTCGAACTCGCAGGCATGCCGGCACTCGTCGCTGTCACGCCCCGCGCGGGCGACCGCGCCGATCCGCCAGGCGTCGTACGGACGCACGTACGCGGCGGTGACGTCCTCCAGGTCGACCCGGGTGTCGCCGACGGTGATCGCCCCGCCGACCCGGTCGCCGACCTCGACGCGGATCCCGGACCGGAGTACCGCGCGCTGGTCGACCAGCACCACCGGTGCGTCACGGCGGCGCAGTTCCGCGTGCACGTGGGCCAGCGGGGCGTCCTCGAGCAGTCCCCACAGCAGGATCACCGGGTCACGCTCCTTCCGGATCGGGGAACGGACACGGCGCCGAAGCGCTCGAAGTGGTCGAGCAGGGCGTCGGTCACCCGGAGATCGAAGGCGTTGGTCCAGGGATGGGCATCCACGAACCGGACGTCGGAACCGTGCTCCTCGAACACCGTCGTAAGCATCGGAACGCCCGCGGCCGCCGCCAACGCCTTGGCGGGGCCGGCCACTCCGTGCGCCTCCCCGCCGATGCAGCGGTCGCCGATCACCGTGACCTGGATCCCGGCGCCGCCCGACGGCGAACCGTGTGCCCGGCTGCCTGGGGAGCCACCGCAGTTGCCGTCGTCCGGCAGGTACGGCGGCAGCTCGCGGCTGCGCGGACGCACCGGCACCCCCAGGCGACGCGCGGTCAGCACCCACTGCTCGGGCCGCCACCCCGGCCCGCACAGGCCGGACGGGGCCGGCGGGTTGAGGACAGGGCAGGGGAGCACCGAAAGCCAGTAGTTGAGGAACGCCGACATCTCGCTCGCGGCGTAGTCGCGGTCCTGCGCCCGAATCCTCCTGATCTCCCCGGCGGTCACGGCGGGAAGCCGTGTCACCACGCCGACGAGCTCGCCGGCTTCGACCACCTCGCCCGAGACGACGGCTCTGGAGGCGGCCGGGTTCTCCGTGTGGACGCGCCAGCCCGGCCTCGACAGATCGTCGACCGTCAGCAGCCGGGCCCGTCCGGCCCCCCAGACGTCCACCAGGCGGCGCGCCCCGATGTCGCGGGGAGAAGCGAGCACGACGATCATGGTCGGACCTCCCCGGTCGGGGACGGACGTGATGGCGTGGCGCGGCACGGGCGCGCCTTCATCCGGCAACCTCGGTCATGATCAGCTCCGTCTCGCTCGTGGATGGCAGGGATGCCGGGCCGTTCCGGGCGCGACGCGTGCACCCGCGTGGGCCGGCGCACCGGCACCAGCCCGTCACCGTTGTCGGCGGCGTGGCCCCGGCGCCCGTGGCGCACTGACGGCGAATCAGCCACGGTGCCGCCGGTCCGCCGACGCCGTTCGTTCCTCCTCCGCAGGGGCATGGGCCTACTCAGGTCGCCCTCGCAGACCACCCCGAACTGCGATGATAGCTGTCCGTAACTGACTGCGTACTCTTGATGCATCCCGGCGGACCCGGATTCATCCCGATGCCCCTCGGATAGCGCCCGATGCGGCACCCGCGAGACCGGGGCACACCCGCCCATAGGGCATCACCGGATGCTCGTGCACGCCCCCGGCGCAAGGGCGGACGCGTGCCTGCGCTCCGGAACACCGCCGCGGGACCCGGGCCGTGTGCACGAATCCCACCCGCACGGGCGTAGGGGTTCCACCGGCAGCGAGGGAACAGATCACGCGAGACATGCCGCCACCCGTACGGACAGGTGAACCATGACCCCGAGTGCGCCCACCCCGAAGAGCCGGTCCAAGAAGCCGGACGCCCGCAAGACGACCGCCGCCGGCGCCAGACGCACGGGCGCCTCGGCGCGAGGTCGTGGGGGACGCAAGGCGGACTGCGAGCGGCGCTCCGGCCCGGTCGCGGGCACCGCGATCCTCCGCGGGGCGACGTTCCGAGCCAAGGGACTCCAGTACGCGGACGTCGACGGGCAGGCGATCTACGAGGGCGACATCGTGCTCGGTGCCGTTGCGGAGCTGCGGGACACGACGTCGACGGCCTCCGACGAAATGATCGCGCACGGAGTCGGCATCACCGGACAGGACGTCCGCTGGCCGGACGCGACCGTGCCGTTCGCCATCGACCCCGCCCTCCCCGACCCGCAGCGGGTCGCCGCCGCCACCGCCCACTGGGAAGCCAACACCCGTATCCGCTTCGTGGAACGCACTCCCGCCAACGCCGGGCAGTTCCCCGACTTCGTGACGTTCGTCCCCGGCGACGGATGTTCCTCCACCGTGGGCCGGAAAGGCGGCGAGCAGTTCGTGACACTCGGCCCCGACTGCACCATGGGAAACGCCATTCACGAGATCGGCCACACGGTGGGGCTGTGGCACGAGCAGAGCCGGGAGGACCGCGACCTGTTCGTCACGATCGACTTCACCAACATCGATCCGTCGATGCAGCACAACTTCCTGCAGCACATCAGCGACGGCGACGACCTGGGCTCGTACGACTACGGCTCGATCATGCACTACCCCCCGACGGCGTTCGCGATCGACGGCAGCCGGCCGACGGTCATCGCACGCCAACCGCTGCCGCCCGGTGTGGTGATGGGCCAGCGGACCCGCCTGTCACAGGGCGACATCGACGCGGTGCACGCCATGTATCCCGCGCCCGCCGCCACAGTGAAGGAGGTGTCCAAGGATCCCTTCGTGGAAATGCCCGGAAAGCCGGTCTTCCAGGACCTCCCCTCACCGGCGCACACCACTCCGTTCGTCCTGGCCACGCCCCACCAGACGCACGCGGCCACCGGCCAGCCCGACGGCCTGGCCGACCAGGTGCGTCAACTGGTCGGGCACGTCGGCATGTTGCAGCAGAGTCTGACGACCGTGGTGGCGAACCAGAACCTCCTGGCCTCCCAACTCGGGGCGATCGTCGCGAGCGGCAACCGGCCCGCTCGGTGATTCTGGTCGTCTCGTACGACGAGGACCACACCGTCGAGGTCGTACGCCAGCTGGACGCGGCCGGGCACGAGGTGGTCCGGGTCGACCTGGCCCACTTCCCGGCCCATGCCGGTGTCACGCTCCGCTACGGCAACGGGGGGCAGTCGCATCACGAGCTCACCACCGCGGCGGGCGCCACCGGACTGGACGGGTGCCGCGTCGCCTGGTGGCGTCGGGCGCGTCCGTTCACCGTCGAGCACACCCTGTCCGCCGCCCGGGACCGTGAATTCGCGGCCTCCGAGACCGCACAGGCGTTGCACGGCATGTTCCACTCGCTCACCTGCGCCTGGGTCAATCCTCCGGCGTGCGACGGTGCGGCACACCACAAGCCGTACCAGTGGGACGTGGCGCGCCGCCTGGGTCTGGCACTGCCGCACACCCTGGTCACCAACGAGCCGGAGCAGGCCCTGGGTTTCATCCGCGAAACCGGCCTGGGCCGCACGGTGTTCAAGGCTTTCCTCGCCCGTGCCGACGCCTGGCGGGAGACCCGTCTCGTACGGCCCGAGGATCTCGCGCACCTGGAGACCGTGCGCTATGCCCCGGTGATCTTCCAGGAGTTCGTGCCGGGGGTGGACCTGCGGGTCACGGTCGTCGGCGACCGGGTGTTCGCCGCCGAGATCGACGCCTCGGCCACCAGCTATCCGGTCGACATGCGGATGGTCCTGGACGAGGCGGCGGTCCGGCGGGGGACGCTCCCGCCGTCGCTCACCGACACCCTCCTGCGCTTCATGCGCCGCCTCGGACTCGTGTACGGCGCGATCGACCTCCGGCGACGCCCCGACGGGGAGTACGTCTTCCTCGAGGTCAATCCGGCGGGGCAATGGCTGTTCGTCGAGGAGCGGACGGGACTGCCCATCACAGCCGAGGTCGCCGGACTCCTCTCACGCCTCGACCGCCTCGACCACGAACCGGTCGCGGCGCCGCGGCACTTGGCGGGGAGCACGGGATGACCGGCACCGTCCGGGGCGTCATCGTCCTGCCCGTCGACGCACCGGGAGGCAGGACGGCCCGGGTCCTGGTCGAAGTCCGGAACACGTCCGTGGCCGACGCGCCCTCCGTCGTCGTCGGCTCGCAGGTCCAGACGGGCGTACCGCTGACACCCGGGGGGCGCATCCCCTTCACCGTCGTCATCCCTGACCTCGACCCGCGCGACACCTACGGGCTCCGGGTCCACGTCGACCTGGCGGGTACCGGTCTCGTGGAGCGGGGGGATCTGATCAACACCCAGGTCAGCCCGGTCGAGGCGCGGAACGCCGACCGGTTGGTCGCCCATGTCCGTCCGGTTTGAGAGAGCATCCCGACAGGACCGGAATCAGAACGGCGACGGCGACGGCGGCGCACGGCAGTGACGGCCGACCTGCCTTCTCGTACGGCGCACGGCGTGCGGTTGTCCCACCCCACCCGGCGGGCGGCGGGCCGGAGAAGGCACTCGGACTCCGGTCGGTCCGCGGAAGTCGCCGTGCGCTGTGACGCGAGGTTCACCGCGTGAGCCCAGTCGCGCCCGGCGGCCGGGCGCCGCCCTTCGGCGTCGCGAGCGCTGCGGCGCTCACCGGAACGCGGGCAGGCACGGCCGGGCCCGGAACACGCCGCGCCGACACACGGCGAACACGCGCAGTCAGGCCATGGCCCAAGTGGTGATCAAGGGTCTCGGATGCCGTGCTGGATCAAGGACCTGAGTTCATCGACACGAACGAGAGCCAGTTCTCCGGCGAATTCGGGAGCCACCTTCCGAACCTCAAGCCGGCAGCAGGAGAAGGCAGGTGCCCAGCTCAGACCATTGCCGTCTGCAGGAAGCCCTCGGCTGAGGTGGCTCCGGATGTCGGCGGAGAGGTGGCTCCCGTTGGCCTTGAAGAAATTAGGGTCCCCGGCCCCGGTGGCGCTCGCACACCTTCTGTCGTGGCCGCGCGCAGGGGGTAACTACCGTGGGGCTGGCCCCAGTGGAACACCGGCGACCCGGAGGGTGAAGACGTCCGCGCCGCGTCGATGGGGCAGCTCTCCGTCGTCTACGTGACCAACCGGCTCACCCGGCACCTGTCCGTCCTCGACATCATCTGGATCGGGTAGCCACCCAGCGACAACGACCCGCCCCCCGTTACCGTTTTCGTGGCTCCGCAACGGGCCTCCGGCCTTCGGGTCCGGTATGACTTCCCCTCCTGTTGTTCATGATCCGGGGGGGGTGGTGTCACCGGGTCCGGAGGCATCGACGGACCGCTGATGAGGGGCTTGAGCACCGGCCTCGCCCAAGGCCGGAAGAGCTCTCCGTAACGTGGATGTGGCAGCTCGGTGCCCAGGCAAGGCCGGACGAAAGCGTGATGGAGGGGCCTGCGCGTGATCGACACCGGCGACATCGACGTTTTCCTCGGTCTGGACGTCGGCAAGAGCGAACACCAGGCCACCGCCGTAACCCCGGCCGGCAAGAAAGCCTTCGACAAACGGCTGCCCAACACCGAACCCAAGCTCCGCGAGCTGTTCGCGAAACTCCAGGCCAAGCACAGAACCGTGCTGGTCGTGTGTCATCTCATTTGGAGGGTTCGGTAGGCTTCCGGGATGGGGATCGTTGAGCGGCTGGTGCCGGACGAGTTGTGGGAGTTGTTCCAGCGGGTGGTGCCGGAGGTGCCGAGCCGGCCACAGGGAGGCGGCCGGCGTCGGCCCGGTGACCGGGAGGTGCTGGCTGCGATCGTGTTCGTGGCGACGTCGGGCTGCACGTGGCAGCAGCTGCCGTCCGCCTCGTTCGGACCGTCGGGAGCCACGGCTCACCGGCGTTTAACGGAGTGGTCGAAGGCCCGGGTGTGGGCGAAGCTGCATCGCCTGGTCCTGGACGAGCTCGGTTCGCGCGGCGAGCTGGACTGGTCTCGATGCGTGATCGACTCGGTGAACATGCGGGCCCTGAAAGGGGGGACCTGACAGGTCCGAATCCTAATGGGCGGCGAAGCGAGTCATCGCTATCCGAATCCGGAGCGAGAGCTCTTTCGACAGACCGCGAGGCTCGCTTCAGCAGCGGTTCCGGTCAGGACGAAGATCTCATCCGCCACCTGGGCAGGAAGTTCTTTACTGAGAGCGATCTGGTTCCGGCCGGCACCGTTTACAGCCTCCCACTTCGCGAGCACAGCAGTATCTCGCGAGGACGAAAGACCGTCCGAGCGGGTCTCAGCAGGCCCAGGTCGGATCACGTCACCAGACGGTACGCACCGAGCGCTTCAATGGTCGTGGCCTGAGCCAACCGCACGGAGCACCTTTCATCGCGTCGCGAGTCTGAGAGCTCTCACGAAGACAAAGGACCGTGCAGTTCGCTGGGGTTGCGAACGGCTGGTGGGATGTTGTGCCTCGAGCACTTCCATTAGGGAGCACGCGCACCCTGCACAGGCTCTGGCCTGCAGAAACAGCTGAATCTCAGGGAGGCCATGATGGAAATCGCAGGGTTACCACTGCCGGTGTTCTGCGGGGTGGACTGGGCAGAAGACCACCACGATGTCGCTCTCGTCAACGCTGGCGGAACACGGCTGGCGAAGCTGCGAATCAACGACGATGCCGCTGGATTCACCCAGCTCACGGCTCTGCTGACCGAGCACGGAGACAGCAAGGATCACCCGATCCCGGTCGCGATCGAGACATCCCGGGGATTACTGGTCGCCTCTTTGCGCGCGACGGGACATCCAGTGTTCGCAATCAATCCGCTGGCCGTGGCCCGCTATCGCGACCGGCACTCAGTGGCGAGGAAGAAGTCGGACGCCATCGACGCTGCTGCCCTGGCGAACATCCTGCGCACCGACATGGCCGCCCACCGGCCTCTGCCGAAGGATTCCGAGCTGGCCCAGGCGATTGCGGTGCTGGCGCGAGCCCAGCAGGACGCGGTCTGGGACCGGGGCCAGGCACACAACAAACTCCGCTCTCAGTTGCGTGAGTTCTACCCCGCGATCCTTACTGCCTTCGCCAGCAAACGCGAGGGCATCTGCTCGTCTGAGGCCCGGACCATCCTGGCTGCGGCGCCGACGCCCACAGCGGCGGCCCGCCTCACACGCCGACGTCTGCAGTCCCTGCTCAGACAGGCCGGACGCCTGCGCGGCATCGAAGCCGAGGCCGACCGGCTGCACGAGGTCCTCCACCGCGACTACCTCCACCACCCACTTCGGGTCGAGGAGGCCTTCGGCCGGCAGACCACCGCCCTGCTGCGTCAGCTGGAAGCCGCATGCACCAATGCCGACCAGCTCGAAGCCGCCACAAGGGAGGCTTTCGAGCAGCATCCGGACGCCCCGATCGTCTCCGGCTTTCCGGGCCTGGGGTCCCTCACCGGGGCCCGGGTCCTGGCCGAGATCGGCGATGACCGGGCTCGTTTCACCACCGCCGGAGCGATGAAGGCATACGCCGGCAGTGCACCGGTCACCCGGGCGAGCGGCAAAAGCTGCACGGTGATGGCCCGCCGGGTCAAGAACCAGCGGCTGGCCGCCGTCGGCTACGTCTGGGCCTTTGCCTCCCTGACCGCCTCCCCGGGCGCCAGAGCCCACTACGACCGTCGCAAAGAAGCAGGCGACCGCCACACCGCCGCCCAGCGCAACCTCTTCAACCGCTTCATGGGGATGCTCTTCCACTGCCTCCAACACAGCGAGTACTACGACGAGGAGAAGGCCTTTCCCAACCAACCTGGAGGAGACCTCCCAGCACAAGCCGCTTGACGCGTTACCCGCGTGGGATGTCTGTGGATCGGGGCAAGAAGGGCTCGAAGATCCACTTAATCACCGAGCGGACCGGATTGCCCATCTCCATCGGCATCTCGGGCGCCAACCTCCACGACAGCCAGGCCCTCGAACCACTCGTGCGCGGTATCCCGCCCATCCGCTCCCGTCGCGGACCTCGCCGACGCCGACCGGCCAAGCTCCACGGCGACAAGGGCTACGACTACAACCACCTGCGCCGATGGTTACGCCAGCGCGGCATCCAGCATCGCATCGCCCGCAAAGGCATCGAGTCCTCGAAGAGGCTGGGTCGGCATCGTTGGACCATCGAACGCACGATGGCCTGGCTCGCCGGATGCCGACGCCTACACCGCCGCTACGAACGCAAGGCCGCTCACTTCCTGGCCTTCACCAGCATCGCCTGCACCCTCATCTGCTACCGCAGACTCGCCAAATGAGATGGCCTCTAAGCACGCCAACCTCAACTGCCTGGGCCGCTACAGCTTCGTCGCCGGCCCGCGGCGCGAGGGCCTGCGGCCCCGGCGCGACCCGGCGACGTGCACCTCGACGAGGACGACGACACAGAGGAGTGAGCGGCTGTGCGTCAGGAGGAGTCGGGCGGCAATGCGCCGAGAACGGCCGCGAGGCTATGCGGGTCGCGACGGGCGATGTTGTGACCCACGGGAATCTCGTGAACCCGCCAGCCTGAGTCACTGCGCAACCGTTCGGTCAGGGTCACGAACGGGCTGCCTGCCCACGCGCCACCACTGATGAACGTTCGGCCGAGCGCGCGGCCGGGGTTGCCTCCCAGCCTGATCGACTGGACGAAGCTCGCCATTGGATGCGGTCGCGCGCGCGGGTCGAGCCCATCAGGGACTGCGACCCATCGACCGTCGGCGCGGGCGCCTGCTATGAACAACTCCCGGAAGCTGTCGCTGGTCAAAGACCAACACGAATCCCCGTCGTCCGGGACGTAGGCGTCGATGAAGACGAGCTGATCGAGGCGGTCGCCGAGCCGATCCGCGACACCAGCGATCACCATCCCGCCATAGCTGTGCCCGCACAGTGCGAGGGGCGTGTCGTCGCTACGGTCAATGATCTCGGCTACCTGGTCAATATGGGTGTCGAGGTTCGGCGGACGGTCCCAATCGGCTGGGCCGTCCAACTCCAACCCTGACAGGGTCACCGCCTCGACTCGGTGACCGTCTCGGTGCAGCTCGGCGGCCACCGAGTCGAACACCCATCCGCCTTGCCAGCCACCCGGCACCATCACGAACTTCACCGCGTCATCGTAGGTCAGACAGAACCCGACGAATACAGCTGGTGATCGCACGCCTCGGCAGCGCTCCGGCTGGCAGCGGCGAACCGTAAGGCGAATCCGACGTGGGTGACGTACTCGTACTTGTGCAGGGCCGTCGGATCCGTTCACGCCTGGGGATCGCGCGCTGCGCCTCGCACGGCCTGCTCGACGTCGAACCGGTTGAGGCCTCGGGAGAAGGCGTATCGCGTGACAGCGGCCTGCGCGGCCTGGGCGGCTTCGAACCAGACGTGACGTGCCGTTGCCGCTTGCGCTCCTCGTGATCGCTCAGCTGGTGAAGGGCGTCCCGCGCAGCGTTGGCCGCACGCTGGCGTTCAACGAGCGCTTCCCACGACTCGGGGCTTGCGTCGGCACACGGTTCGGCGTCTGGAGCGCGGTCTTTCCGGCGGCCTGGGGAGCGATCGCTTCCAGGGCTGGAGCAGTGGGCTGTGCGGCCAGGAGGACGGAGGACAGACGGTGGGCGTCTCTGGCGCCTTCGGTGTGACTGCCACGGATGACGTGGCCATGAGTTCGGGGCGACAGGTGGGGCGGTTGTGACTGGCCCATGACGGCGTTCGCACGTCCTCAGGGACAGCGGGGAGCTGGCCGTCGTCGTCGAGGAGGTCTTGGTAGCGGTTGTGGTCTGCGCGGGTGGCCCAGAAACGGTGGGTCTTGTTGGGGGTGCGGAACTGAACCGGCACGACGGTGCCGGCTGCGGTGTCGCGGACCAGGTCGTCGAAGAGGACATCCTTGGAGACGGGCGTGGCGTGGTACTTGCCGCAGCGGCGGACGCCGTGGGGGCACGGGAGGCCGGCGTGGAGATCGCAGTGCCAGAAGTCCAGCTTGCGGAAGCCTTAGAGGCCATCTCATTTGGGGTTACCGGTAGCCTGGTTGTGTGTTGATGGTCGAACGCCTGGTACCGGACGGGCTTTGGGAGTTGTTCCAGCGGGT
>NZ_JBEYIL010000029.1:0-105125 GCF_040635845.1 Streptomyces sp. NPDC006872 | reverse complement strand
GGCATGCACCACCATCCCGACAGCCCCACCAGCACCAGATCGCCGGACGGTAGAAACATGGATACACCGCAATAGATCAGGTGAAAACGACCTCTCAGCCGGTGGCCACCGTCGCCCAGAAGGTGGAAATCGTCCACGGCGTGCTCATCTTCGTCGGCGACTTCGACGAGCGTGACCTGGACACTGCACGACGTGCCTATCCGGGCCGTCGTCCGGTGCTTAACGCCGACGGCGGATTGGAGGTTCATCCGGCTGGGGGGGGGTGACGCGGCTCCCCTGCTTGCTTGGGAGAGGGCAGTTGCTCGACCCACTACCCCCAGCGCCTCAGCTCCCGCGTCAGCTCCTGGTGCCACGCTGTACGGCGCGGGGCGCGGTGGCCGTCAGGCGGAGCGCCAAGGGCGACCACAGGATCGGTGATCCGGTAGGTGACCCGGTAGGCCAGGACATCGGTCGCGGCGTCCATCCAGTCGTTGGCGTTCCGGGAAGGCGCCATCGGGCCGAGCACGGTGACGAACCACACCGGCAGCAGCTCCGTGCCGCTGAGTGCTTCGGAGAGCCGGCTGCGCAGCCGAAGCTGCAGCTTCGCGTTCGCCCGCTGGCCCGCGTCGATCACTTTGGCATTCTTCGCCCGAAGAACGTCATCCGCCTCCAGCTTCTGCCGGGCCGCCTCCGCGCTGGTCGTCAGCGGCCCGATCCGGCTGTGAACCTCCCGGGCCTTGGGCGCGGAGGCCTTGAAGTCGAGTTCGGCCGCCTTCCGCTCAGCGTCTCCCGCCTGCGTGGTGGCCAGGACCGCGGCGGCGAGAAGGACCGCGGCACGGTGCCGGCCCCGCTCCTTCAGGGCGTGCCCCAGATGGTCACCGGCCAGTTTCAACCGGGAGCGCTCGTAGTCGGCCAGCAGGCCGGCACGCGCATCGAGGCCCTTGTTCACGGTGACCGCCAGGGCGTGCAGCTCGTCCCCTCGGTCCTCATCGAGGTCGACGACGACGGCGCCCTCGGCTTGGCGCAGATACCGCTCCAGCGCCGCCACCCGGGTAGCAAGCCGGTCCACGCTCCCGTCGACCTCCGAGATGCTGTCACCGAGGTCGCTTTCGACCCGCTCAGTCTCCGCCTTCGCTTCCCGCAGGTCGTACTCGAGACTGTCGACCCGGCGGGGAATGCCCTCCATCTGGTCGACGGCGTCCTCCACCTCCGACAGTTTGAAGCTCACCTCGGACAAGGTGTGCTGCAGGCTGGTTTCAAGGCTGTGGACCTTGCGGTCCAGGCTCGTGTACGCCCCTTCCAAGCTCACGCTGCCGCCTTCCCTTCCCGCGTGTGTGCGGCGTCGGCGTCGGTCGCCAGGACGAAGCTGCCGATCCAGCCGACGGCCGCGGCGATCCAGAACCATCCGGACAGCACACCAAAGACGAGCAGGGGCACCAGCACGGTGACCGCTCCCAAGACGCCGGCCGCGATGCGCAGCTCCCGGTGCCCCTGTACCGGGGCGTCCATCCCGGTGGCCAGGAGACCGAACAGCAGCTGGAAGACGGCGAGAGCCACCCAGCCCCAGCCGATCCAGCCGGTCAGCGGCGCCAGACCGAGCAGCACGGCCCCGAGCGCGTGCACCCGACCCGACCAGGTGAGGGCGCTCTTGCTGACCTGCCGGTGCGGCTCTTCCCGCTTCGCCGGGGCCTGGGCTTCGTACGACAGCAGCGCCGATCCGGCGTTGACCAGCTGCGCGAAGAGCGCCTCATAGTGCGGATGGTCTTCAGGCATGCCCTGTAACTCCTGGAGCACCGAGCTGATGTCCGCCTGGAGGCCGACGACCTCATCGGCTATCTCGTGATCGATCTCGCCCACTCGTACCCCCTGTCACGACGCGCCGCCGGAACACTTCCCCGCAGCGGCCCGCATCAGCCGCAAACTGATCGACCGTACCGGCCTGCGTCCGCAGTGAGCTGGTCAATGATCAGAAGTGGCCGAATCCGCGCTGCCCCACCACCCGCGTGGTGCCCAGACCGCGACAACGCCCTCGTGCTCCTGGCACTCGCTCATGCCGGGCTGCCCGCAGGGTCGGTCGTCCCGGCGGAGCGGGTGAGGAAAGCAGCGAGATCGGCAGCGGCTTCGTGGCTGGCGGTGGTTACCCGGGCCGCGAACGCCAACTGGCCCCGGCCGGTGTCCGGGACCCGGCGGCCGAGTTCGGCGAGCAGCGGCGACCGCCCCCCTGCTCGGCCCGCCCTGCATGGAACTCCACCCCCACATCACCCGCCAGCACCACTCCGAAATCGGCACCATCCCGCTCCCCCAGCCCGCCCGCGTCGACCAACTACGCAACCTCACGTCCCCCCCTGTGAGCGCGGATGACGAACCAGCCCTCACCCCGGGGTATCTGCCCTCCCGCCGCAGACCAGGGGAGGTTGCGGCTTGAGAAGGCACCAAGCGGAAACTGGTCGATGCGGGCTTGCGGCGTCCGCTCGATGAGCGGAACGTCTTGGAGCAACGGCCCCGCGGCGGCGGACTCCGGTAGACGGGAGAGGGTGCGGCACCGTCGGCCAGGAGCCGAGCGGTGCGCACGGCGTCGGTACGAACGGCTGGTTCACCCCGGCGGCGGCCGGGACGCTGATCAGACGGGCAACCGCCACAGCCGTGACCGTGCCCGGGCGTGCTCAGCCGGCGTCTCGCGGACGAGGTGGTAGAGGTTCTCGAAGTACTGCTGCCATCGGTCCGGATCGGGCAGGGCGTTCTGTGCGCGCCGGGCCCGTTCCACCGTCACCAGCGGCTCCATGTGCTCCCACACCGAGATCACCGAGCCGCCCAGGTAGCTCTCGGCAAGCCCCTCCGTAGGCAACAACGCCGAGTGAGTTGGCCAGGAGGGTCGTCAATGGGCCAACGGGAGGAGATGGCGCGGATGGTAGCCGCACCTCCGGGATTCCCGAGCAAGCCGTGCATATGGTCAGGTAAGCCATAATTTCAAACCCATGGAATCGACGTGAACAAGGCGCAGCTCGTAGAAGCGATTGCCGACAAGCTGGGCGGCCGCCAGCAGGCCGCCGAGGCGGTCGACGCGGTCCTGGACGCCATCGTCCGCGCGACCGTCGCCGGAGACCGGGTGTCGGTCACCGGCTTCGGTTCGTTCGAGAAGGTCGACCGGCCGGCCCGCTACGCCCGCAACCCCCAGACGGGCGAGCGGGTTCGGGTCAAGAAGACGTCCGTGCCGCGCTTTCGCGCAGGCCAGGGCTTCAAGGACCTGGCGAGCGGGTCGAAGAAGCTCCCGCGCGGTGGCGAGGTCGCCGTCAAGAAGGCCCCCAAGGGCAGCATGACCGGCGATGCCTCCGCGACGGCCAAAAAGGCGGCTGCGAAGAATACCACGGCCAAGAAGGCGACAGCGAAGAAGACTACTGCCGCCAAAAAGACAGCGGCGAAAAAATCAGTAGCTAAAAAGGCGACAGTGAAGAGGGCTCCCGCAAAGAAGGCTACGACAAGGAAAGCAGGAGTGGGTAAGTCAAATGGCAGCAAGGGGCCGAAGAGCTGATGAAGCTCTGGGAGGCACGAGATAATTTCTACAAGGCTAGCGACACGGCTAGTCAGGTTGCTCGCCAATTGGCCCTCGGTGGAATTGCGGTGTTCTGGCTGCTGTCGGGAGGCCTCCACCCTCCGAAAGGGGGACTCGCACTCCGACTCTTTTGGGCTGGCCTGGCACTTTCGGTTGCGATCTTCCTGGACATGTTCCAGTTTCTTTGGAAGGCAAGCGCATGGGCCTATTGGAGCCACAAGAAGGAGGATGCCTTTGAGAAGCTGCACGGCGTGGGAAACTATGACGACGAAGAGGTCCTCGGGATCCCGCCGTGGGTGAACAAGGTCACTTGGACCTTGCTGTTCGCCAAGGTTTCTTTGCTTGTCGCGGCTTACGTGTTGCTACTCATGGAATACGCAGACAGAACTTAGCGCCACATGACATCGCCGTTCAGGTTTGCGTGCTCTCTGCCCAGTCGGCCGCCTCGCCGAGGAATCTACCGTGACCGTCGAAAACCTCCACCGTAGGTATCTTTTGTGAGTCGTTCCGCACTGATCGAGGTGCTGGCAGTCAGCCGCCTCGATTACGGCCGTTCGGTTACAGGCATGGAGTCCTGGCCTTATCCCCACCGGATGTCGCTCAGACTATCCAGCGGACTCCGGTCGGCCACCGATTCGGGACCGTGCAGGACGTCCCCTTTGTGTAGGGCCGTGGGAAATTGTAGACGGGTGCGGTCTTCGATCTCGCCAAGGGTGACCTGGAAGACTCGGAACTCATCGAGTTCGATGGCCTCGAGCTGGTCGAGATTTTGAGTGAGCAAGAACGCCTTGGCCTTGAGCGTGCCCTGTTCGGTGAAGATAATGATCTTCCAGAACTCGCGGGGGATTCTTACTCCACGGAAAATTCGGTCGTCGTCTTGGAAGATGGGCCCGCCGAACACGCTGACCTTCAGGTCGTCGACGTCAACATCGGCGAAGATGGCGTCTTCCAGCTCGCCCCACAGTCCGTTCTTGGAGCTCTGATTGAAGTCATCCATCTGCGGGGTGATGTTGGTGTAGGAGAACGAGTCGGTGTTGGCCTTCTTGGCTTCCGGCAGGCTGCCCCACAGCAGGTCGGCGCGGCGGGCGATGTGCCCGCGATCCAGCCGGTTGTTTTCGTAAAGCTCGTTGCCCACCTGCGACGTGGCCGGCAGCCGCGGATCCTTGACGAATGGGATGCCCTGGCGGCTGAGCTTCTTCAGCGAGCCGCCGTCGATGTTCCAACCCACCCAGAACGGGAAGCGCCGTTTCTTGCTCAGCGTGAGCGAGAAATGAGTATATGGAATGATATCGGAGCCGTTGAGGAGGATCGCCTCGGGTTTGAGATCAGCGTCCAGATGCGGGACTTCGATGCGCTTGCCGAGGAAATTTGGGTCGTAGCCCGTAACGGCCTGGATTTCTTCGGGTGCCGGCGGAGTCAGGGTGATCTCGAGCTTCTCGAAGACCGAGGTCGACAGGCAGGCTAGAGCGTGCTCGTCTGGGTCGCCCTGGCCCTCGCCGGCGAAGTGCAGCCCGGCCATGACCGCCACTGGACCCCGGCTGCCGTTCTGCTTGAACATCCACACGGCTCCGGAGTCGCCGCTGCGACTGATCTCCCCGTCGTCCGGCGGGTGGTTGGCGTCAGGGCCGACCTCGAAGCAGCCGATGGTTTTTACACCAACCTGGCCGCCGTAGTTGATCTTTGCGACGGTGTCAATCCGGCGAACAATGCCGTGCGTGATGCCAGTTGTCCGCCCACTTTTGATCACCCTGTCGTCGAGTTCCGGTTCTCCCAGGGTTCGTGGCGCCACACCCAGCTCGAAGATCTCCTGGACGAAGCCGCGGTCCTCGATGGTCGCCACGGCACAGTCACCAGCAACGCCCAGGTGAGAGCGCTTCAGAACGCCGAGACGGTTTCGCCTCACACGGTTGTCGTCATGTGGGCCAGGCTGAACGACCTCGCTCCCCAGCTCGCCGTTGTGGCCGTGAAGCACATGCCAGTTACTGAGTACGTATGGAGTGCCGTCGGCCTTGTCGAACACGATGCAGCCGATCGTTCCGGACTCCGGGGGTTCAGCGTTCACCCCCACACTCACTCCAGGTTCGATCGGATTCAGCCGCCTCTTGCGCAGAGGGCTTTCGACCTCGTCCACCGTTCTGAAGTTTGGTGTGTAGGTGCGCTGGATGACATCGGTGGGAACCTCGACATCGTCGACAGTGATTGTCTCGGGGATCAGGCTGGTGCCCAGGGCCTCCAGTTCCTCCGGCCGGACCTTGCTGGCCACAGTGAACTGCAGTGCCACCTGCCGACTCTGCCGGTCACCAGTTTCCTTGCGGCCGATCCCGACGGAGGTGATGTTCGAATCCTCCAGCCACTCGGGGCCGCGGGCGCGGATGTAGCGCCGCAACGATCCGATCAGCTCCTGCTCGGAGAGTGCGGACTTTTTCTGCGAGGCCTTCTTGGACTTTGTGGCCATGACGGGTTGTCCCTTCACCCGAGGAGACGGCGCACGCGAGGCGCTCCACCGTCGGCCGAGAGACCGGTAGGAGGCTCGCTTCGACAGTGATGACTACAAATAGTAGCGATTCTTAACTCGCTGTGTGTGAAAATGGGTGCGTCCGGTGCGTGGAAACGACCCGCACAAGACCAGCCCACCACTCTTCCACCGGGACTTGGGCCGACGCACCGCTGACGGGATCTGGCAACAGGGCGAACGGAGTAGGGCCGGAAGCAGGGTCATCATCTTTCCAACCGGCCACCCCTTGGGCGCTGGCCTGCATTCTCTCGAACCAATCCCCCACCTCCCGTTCACGCTGTGGACTGCAGCGGCCCCGACCCCGGTACCGCGGACACGGTCCCGGCTTTCTGTCCTGCTCGTTCCTCACGGGCTCGACGCAGGGCGGCCGCGCGGGTGGCGTCGGCTTTGTGGCGGCGCCGGAGGTGGGCCAGCTCGATCGAGGCCAGCGCATCGTCCGGGACGACTTCGGGTTCGGGGAACGCGCGGCGGCTGAGTTCGCGCATCGCCCGGGTCTGCCGCTCCACCGCTTCCGCGATGCCCGGGTCCACGCGGCGTGGCGGCGCGGCCTCCTGGTGCGCGGCGAGCGCGCGGCGGTAGCCGTCGCACGCCGTCTCCCTGGTCCTCACCGGGCCCGTGGGCGGGGCCGGGACTTCCGGGGCGACGTCGTCCGGGGTGAGCGTGGGCACGGAGCCGGGCGTGAGGATCCGCAGGGAGCGGATGACCGTACGGCCGGCCGACGTGTTGGCGGCCGCGATGATCCAGGCCTGTTCCAGCCGGGCCTTTCGTCGCCCATGCCGCAGACTCCGGGCACACAGTGAGCCGTCCGGAGTCAGGGTCGTAGCCGACCGCCACGACGTGCCCGGCGAGTTCGGGGGCGAGGGCCTCCCACTGCTGGCGCAGCGTGGCGCCGGCGGCCGGGAGCTCCCAGGCCCGCTAGGTCACCAGGGCGCCGATCGCCGCACCGAGTCCCATCGGCTCGCGGCCGTCGCGCCGGACCACCGACGTCGTCCGGGGCTTCAGCTTCGACGTACGGGTGTTGCCGCCGTTCTTGCGTGCCGTCTCCAGCGCGGCGCGCAGCGCGACCCGGGCCAGGTCGACGCCCGACAGCTCGCCGCTCATGACCGCTCCCAGGTGGTGTAGCCGAGGTTCAGGTGCCCGAGGCGGGACAGGCGCTGCACGTCCGCGACGAAGGCCCTGGTGAACAGCCTCTGTGCGGAGTGCTCGCCGTACCGGTCGATGTGGTCGAAGACGACCTGGTGGTCGCGGGCCGCGCGGGTGCGCCAGTCCAGGACCTGCTCGCGGGTCAGGTCCTCGAGGACCAGGTCCTGGTCGACGTCGTCGGCTGCCGGCTGCGGTGCGGGCACGGCGGGGGCCGGACGAGGGGCGGGCAGCCCATCGTGGGCAGGATGCGCGGCTGCGGCGCGGGCCTTGGCTACCACCTGCCGGGCCCTGACCTGCTCCCACTCGTGCTCGCGGGCCCACGCCCGGGCGGTCACGGTCTCGTGCAGCTGCCGATCGATCGTCGTACGGCGCTCCGCCTCGGAGGCGTACGGCATCGCGTTGTCGACGGCGGCCGCGACCGCGTGACGCTGCGCACGGCTGCCAGCCCGCCGCTCTTCGCACCGCGGGCAATCCCGGCCCGAGTCGAGCAGCATGCGGTCGTCGCACAGCCGCTCACCGCATTCCTGCCGCTGCGGCAGACCCTTGCCGATCAGCCAGCCCACCGGGTCCTGGATCGGGCCACCGAGGCGCAGCTGATCGGCCAGGCGTCGGGCGAGCCGGTCGGCGAGGACCTGCGGCGCGTCGATCCGG
Source organism: Streptomyces sp. NPDC006872 (assembly GCF_040635845.1). Classification (NCBI taxonomy): domain Bacteria; kingdom Bacillati; phylum Actinomycetota; class Actinomycetes; order Kitasatosporales; family Streptomycetaceae; genus Streptomyces; species Streptomyces sp. NPDC006872. Next base: position 97,287 of record NZ_JBEYIL010000029.1, on the reverse strand, counting down.
CCGACGAACCCGCTCACCGTGGCCAGCTCGGAGCGGGCGGCGGCTTCCACCAGGCGGCGGGAGGCGGGACGCTCCAGACGCGCCCAGACCAGCCGCACCGGCTCCAAGATCACCCGCAGGTCATCCGCCGGCAGGACCACCCTCCCCCGCTGCTGCCTGCCCTGACCTGCACCGTCCACGACCCGCACCGGCAGGCCTGGCACCGGCCCGCGGCCGCCCATCTCGCTGCTCGACGACGGGGACTTCTTCGGCTGTTCCCCGCGCAGCGGGCCGTCCTCGCCGTCGACCAGGCACAGCCCGTCGAGAGCGTCGGCATCCACGGCCTGGCCCTCGCGCTCGCTTGCGTACTCCGGCCGACGGCCTTCCCCATGACGGCCTTCGCCGGAAAACCCGCCAGAGAGCGAGAGAGAAGAGACGGAAGTACCCACAGGAGGGTGATCAGTGTGAAGGGTTGCCGCAAGCGCGGGGTCTGTCACACCAGCCTCGTCCGCCACCTGCACACCGTTGACCTGCGGATCTGTTTCCGACTCGGAGGCCTCACTACCCCCTACTGCAAGCGCGGGGTTTGAAAACTCGGGCTCGGCAGCTTCCAGACGGTCCTCCTGGGCGTCGGCGATCCCATCCCGGCCGTGTGCGGCAGCGACCGTCGGCACCACCAGCCGCGTCCGGTGACGCAGCTTCGACGCGGTCCGCACACGGACCCGCACCACCAAGTCGCGGTCCTCCAGACGCTCCAGCACCCGCTCACCCGCCGACGCAGTGCAGCCCAGCAGCCGGGCCACCGTCGCCGCCGCCCGGCCGCGCCGGGTGTCCACCGTGCCGCCGCACTGCCGCACCCGACCGTTCTCCCGCGCCTCCAGCACCAGCAGCAACAGCGCCAGCCGATCCGTCGCAGCCGCCCGGCCCGTACGTGACCCGAGCAGGCCGGCCGGAGTCACCGATCCGTCCCGGTGTACCCAGCCCGGCGCCATCACGGCCTCCAGCAGCCGCAGCAGCGTCGCGAGCTCCTTCTTAGCCAGGGCCAGCGGGTGTCCGACCGTGCCGTGCACGGCCCACATCGGCAGCACCTTGCACTCCAGCCCGCCGTCCTGGCCGAACTCGCCCTCCGCCGTGGCGACGTCGACGACGCCCGAGCGTCGCAACGCCGGCACCACGTCCGAGGCGACGTACGACGCCGACAGCCCCAGCCACCGCCCCAGCTCCGGCGTACGGATCTCCACCACACCCGACTCCGACGGCGTACGCGACGCCAGCACAATCACCGCGAGACGGACCGCGTCCGACATGCCGTCCAGTCCGGGGACGTCCAGCAGCATGCACACCGCACCACCCAGCCGGGCACGGGCATCCCGCCCCAACGCGAGCGGATGCGCCGGACCACGCACCGGCACCGGGCCGGCCTGGACGGGCACCGACCGCAGCCGACGACGCGGCACACCGTTGATCGCGGCGGCCGGCGCCGCCACCGCGCTCACCAGGCACCCCGGAAGGACGTCAGGACATGATCCATCCGGCGACCATGGACCAGGTCACCTGTGGATAGATTCCGGCGAGCTGCAGCAGGCCTATGGATGACGGTTCCGGACGCGGGCGCGACGGGAGCCGGGAAAGAGAGGTGCACACCTTCTAGGGGTGTTGCGATCGAGTCCCGTGTGACATCGGACGGGCGCGAGATCGGAAAGGCATCCTGAACAGCGGGATGTACCGGGCGAATCGGTCTGTGAGATTGAGCCAGACCGGACGTTGCGGGCGCGCAAAAGCGCATGAAACAGGCATGAGCGGGCTGGCGAAAGCCCGCGCGGTCGTGCAGAATGACGACGTCCTCCTTCTATGAAGGTGGGTACGACGAAGCCCCTAGTGGTGCTTCGTGGTTCGGTGAGAACCAGGAGTTGAACCGTTCGGCCGGGTGCGAACCGGTCGGGCGATCCCTTCGGAGGGCCTGCGAAGCTCTCCGGTGGCAGATGGGGTGCCAGCCGAGGTGACTGCGAATCACCTGGGGGCTGGTCCCCGGCGGCGACGCCGCCTCTCGACTAACTCACACCGCTCCCCTCAACCGGGGGACTGACGGCTGTGCGCAGCACAAACGCCCCGCCGAAGGGCCAGCGGTCGCTCATGCGCTGCTGGCACCACGGCGGGGCGCTGTGTGTCTGGGGCAGGGTACGGGTACCCTGGATCATGTCGATCACCTTGGACTCGCTGAAAAGGACGGGTGGTCGGCTGGCCGTTGGACTCCTTCCACAAAGTCCTTCGGCTCGCCCCCTCGACTTGCTGAAGGTCGTGGGGGCCATTTTTTTATTGATCAAGCTCGGGGACACGATACTCCCCTGCCTCTCCGATACGGGCCCCAGGGGCTCACGTGTCGCACGGCCCCACGCTTGATGTCGGCCCGTCAAAGGCCCCACGTCCTTCGCGAAATGAAGCACCTCCAGGTGCAGGAACGCCCTGGTGAACAGGCGAGTTCCCTTGATTCGAGCACAATCTGATCGCACATCAAAAGCCCTTTGAACAGGCTGATCTGCAAATCCCGCCCGGCGGTCTTCTTGATGCCCGCGCGTCCCGTGCGGCGGGATGCGGCCCGGCTCAAGCCCGCCGAAGGCACGTCCAATCGGAGGCGATGCCGCGTCGCGGATAGGGTCACCTTCGTGCAGCAACGACTGGCCCTCTTCGACCTCGACGGCACGCTGGTGGACCGGCAGTCGGCGGTGACCGGTGCCGTGACCGCCCTGTGTCGACTCCACGGTTTCAATCCCACCGTCGAACAGTGGCTGCTTGCCCGGCTGGCAGACCGAGCGAACGCGAGTGACTTCGCCCAGCTGTGCGCTGTCTTCGGCCTGTACGAGCCAGCCGCGGAACTGTGGCACGAGTACGTCGACCTGATGGCGGCCGCGGTCTCGTGCCGTCCAGCTGTTCTCACGGGCCTGGCCCGACTCCGGGACACGGGATGGACGATCGGCATCGCCACCAACGGCGCCTCCGAGATCCAGCGCGCCAAGCTTGCCGCGACCGGCATCAGCGACCTGATCGACGGCGTTGCCGCCTCCGGCGACCAGGAGATTCGCAAGCCCGACCGGCGCCTCTTCGAACTCGCTGCCTCCCGCTGCGGCGCGAGCCTTGCACACGGTGGCTGGATGATCGGCGACAACCCGGCTGGCGACATCGGCGGCGGCCACCAAGCCAGCCTGCACACCATCTGGCTGCGCGGCCGTCCCTGGCCCAACGGCCTTGCCGCTGCGGACCACACCGTCGGCGACGTCACCGACGCCATCGCCATCCTGCTCAACGAGACGGAGTAGCGCCATGCTCACCCAGCCCACCGTCGGCATGCTCCACCCCGGCAGCATGGGAGTCGCCGTCGCTGCCTGCGCCGCGCCCAACGCGGCCGCCGTCCTGTGGTGCACAGACGGGCGCAGCCCGGCGAGCATCGCTCGAGCCGAGCGGTTCGGCCTGGAGCCGGTGCCCACGCTGCAGGAGCTGCTCGACCGGAGCGACATGGTCATCAGCCTCTGCCCGCCTGCTGCAGCCGAGGACCTTGCCCGCGAGGTCGCGGCGCACCGGTTCGAGGGCGTGTATGTCGAGGCGAACGCCATCAACCCCGAACGATCTGTACGGATCGCGCGATTGCTCGAAGCGACAGCGACCGTCGTGGACGGCGGCGTCGTCGGCTCCCCGCCAGTGCGAGGCAAGACGCCAACGCTGTACCTGTCCGGGCCAGCCGGCGCGACGGCCTGTGTGGAGGAGGTCTTCGTGGGCACCAACGTCCTGACCAAGGTGCTGGGCACCGACGTGGGCCAGGCATCCGCGCTGAAGCTGGCGTACGCCTCGTTCCAGAAGACGAGCCGCGTGCTGGTGGCGCTCTCGGTGGGGTTGGCACGCGAGCACGGCGTCGACCAAGAACTCATCGACGTCGCCTCACGGCGCACCGACTCGTACCTCTCCGAGCCGGAATACATCGCCAAGACGGCGGCGCGCGCCTGGCGCTGGGGGCCCGAGCTGGAGGAAGCAGCCGACACGCTTGCGGCCGCCGGCCTTCCTCCAGAGATGCTGCGTGCGGCGGCGTCGACGCTGGCACGGTGGAACGACTCCAAAGACGACGGCGAGCTCACACTCACCGACGCCCTCAACCAGCTCGCCCAGCCGTAGCCCATGGTCATGCCGTCCGAACCTCCGGAAAGCGCTCAGCCCAGGGGCGACCTTCCCAACTCGTCTCATGCACGACGAAGTCGGGGTCGCATAGATGGACGAGACGCCCTGTGCGGCAATCGACACAGCCACTGCTGGCATCGCACTGATGGAACACGTCCTCGTCAGAGCCGGGCGACAGAGCGACCCCGTATGCCGAGAGAACAGCGGTGACGCGCAGAGGGAACCGATCGTGCCAGTTCACGCCACCGAACTGTGCTGTATGGGGGTCGGTAGGGCGCTGTGCACGCAGCCGTGAAACACCAAGAGCCACTGCAGCGCGTACTTCTTCTATCGGGTCGTTACCCAACTCGAACCACTCGCCGCGCTTCTGGTAAGCGCCGAAGTAACAGTGCAGCGCCTCCTCCAGAACACGCCCGCCCTCAAACGTTGCCAACAGCGCCAGACGCACTGGAGAGCCCACCTGGATAGTCCAGAGGCGCTTCTCGGGAGCTGTGCTGCGCCCGATCTTCACTATGCGCGAGCCGGGCGAGCCAATGACGTACACCTGTTCGGTCATGCGTGTCCCCTCTGATCGCCCGGAGCAGGCAATGCTCCGGAGCGCCCAGCCACCAGCCGGTCGATGAGCCCGGCTGCTTCCTCCGGCGGCGTCGCTGTGGTGTCCACCCGGAGATCCCAGACCAGGTCCGGGTGCGTGTCCATGTCCTCGCGGGTCGCCTCCCAGGCCGCAAGGCGCGCCGTGGTGTCGCTGTCACCGCGGGCGATGGACCGTTGCGCGGTCTCCTCCTGAGAACACCACAGCAGCACCCGCACCCAGTCGGCCGGAAAGCCCTCCACCAGGGCGCGGATGCCATCGATCTGACCGAGATGCACGACTGGAACCCCGGCCGCGAACGCGGCGTCCAAGCCCTGCCGGTCGATGACGTACGTGTTGCCGTACCGCGAGTTCGCATAGATGACATCGCCAGCTGCTTCCAGCTCCCGCAGCTGCGCAGTCGTGCCCATCCGGTAGCCGCCGCTCTTGCCCGAGCCAGCCTTCAGCCGCGCGAACTGACCGTAGCGGGATTCGAGTTTCGCAAGGGCGCGAGTGACCGTGTCCTTCCCGGCTGCCGGTGGACCGTATAGGAGGACACCCAGCTTCTTGCGGCTCATCCGTGCACTGCCCGGAGGGCGTGCCGAGCCTGGTCAGCCAGCGAAATCGCTGTGCCCAGCCTGTTGTCGACGACGAGGTGCGGCACGACCGGGCGCAGCTCCAGGTTGACGGTCGACATGTACTCATCCCAGCGTTGGAGTTTCCAGGCATCGCGCGCTGCCGATCGGAAGCTGATGTACTCCCGCATGGACTCCGAATCGCACTGCACCCAGACCGGCGATACATCCACACCCAGAGCGCTGCACTTGTTGATCAACCGGTTCATCCACGCCTCGGAAGTCATCTCCCCGATGAATGGCGCAGTCAGCACTGTGCTGATCCCGCAGTTGATGTTGGCGTAGGCGGCCTGCATCAGGCAGTCGTACTCCACCGGCCGCACATGCTCGCGATACAGATCGGTATGCCGGTCGTTCGCGTCGCCTCCGAGCGCGACCAGCAGCTGCTCCACGAGAGGCCGGGTCAGCGGATCCTTGTCCAGCAGCGGCCAGCCGGTGAGCTGGGTGAGGAAGCGAGCGAACTCCGTCTTCCCGCTGCCGGCGAACCCGCCGACCAGCACCACCGACGGGCGGTGCGGGTCGCCACCGGTGTGACGACGCTTCCAGGCGTCCAGGATCCGCTGCTGAAGCCCGAGAGGATCCGCCTCAGCGGTACCCCCTATCTGCAACAGGGCGCGCTCCACGGCCAGGACGTGCGAGCCGTTGCGCTGATCGTTCATCGGGGTCAGCTTGAACTGGGTGTCCTCGCCGGGCAGGGCGTTGCGGAAGCCCAGCTCAGGGTCGGTAGCCCGGTACAGCAGGCAGTACGCCCGGCGGTAGTGCGGTCCCGGGTAGACCTCACCCTGTTCGTGCTGCCACAGAGTCTGCGGATTCGCCGCTGGGATCCCCTTGAGCTTGGCCTCCTCAGCGAGCGCCCGAAGCCGCTCACCAGCTTGCTCAAGCGTCAGCCCGTGAGCCTCCCGCTGCTCCCGCAGCCGCTCGGGCCTCCACCCCAGATGCTTCCCCACGCCGCTTGCCTCCGTAGTCGCCATGACCCCGGACCCTATGGCTAGAGCCCGAAATCCCGTGTGTACGCGGATGTTGAAAACGTGTGAACGAGCCCGTGCACAGGCTTCGACAAGCGGCTGTGATTTTGCAGCGCCGCTCCGGCCGGTGTGATGGCCCCCACAAGACGAGCTGTCAGGGGGTCCCAGTGCGTGAGTTGGAACACTCAGGCGTCGAACGCGTAGTCCAGGACGTACGCGGCGCTGTCGAGCGTCATTTCGTTCACCTCGACCGCACGGCCGTCGGAATCGAAAGCTGTACGGCAGAGCTTGATCACTGGTCGCCCCAGGGGCACCTCGAGGCTTTCGGCTTCTTCAGCCGTGGGAAGGCGGCAGCGGATCTCCTCTCGGAAATGGGCCGGCGCATGGCCGATCTCCGAGAGACGGGCGTAGGTGCCACCCTCCCCGGTGTCGACGCGAGTGATGGCGGTGCCGTCGACCAGCTCAAACGGCAGGTAAGAGGTTGCGAGCATTACGGGCCGCTCGTCCAGGACGAAGCGCCGCGAGCGGGCGCACACAGTTACGCCGTCTTCGAGATCGAGCATGCGCGCGATGTGATCCGGTGCCACGACGGCGTCGACGCGGACATCGATCGTTACGGGCCGTTCCTCGTCAGCGGACCAGATCGACCTGCCCGTGCCCCACTGTGCGCGCGCCAAACGCTGGATGCCGTGACGGCGGATCGGGCGGAACGAAAGGACGCGGGCACCAGCCCCCTTTTTCGTCTCGACCAGCCCCTCGACCCGAAGGATTTTCAGAGCCTGGCGAGCGGTCAGCACGGCGACGCCGTACTGCTCAGCCAGAGCCGACTCGCCAGGCAGGCGGTCTCCGGGGCCGTACCGGCCCGACTCAATCGCCGCCTTCAAGTCGTCGGCAATCCGCTGATACTTCGGCCGCTGCGGGCCAGCCTCGCTCGCCATTCGTCTCCCTACCTCGTTAGCGATCCTACGGCTGCTGGCTATCGAGGCATCGGAGGGACGCCTTGATCCGCGCGGAAGTCGCGCGGCGAGACTACCTCGTTAACGAAACTTCTTGACATCGCTAACGAGGATGAGTCTACTAGAGCCCTAGCCGAGCTCGTTAACGAGGTTGGTTGCACGCAAACAGCAGGAGTCACCGTCCTTCGGGGCGGCGGCAATGGGGTTGAGCCCGCGCTCCCCCGGTCGGCGGCTCCTGTACCGAATAGCTCCAACCGAACCACCCCTGAACAGCGAAGTTGTGCTGTCTGTCCGCCAGGAGCTTCGGCCGCAAGGCCGGCCTGGCGCGGCAGAGAGGGCAGCACTCGCTTCACCTGCCGAAAGGAACGTGATGGCGAAGAACCGGAAGCGTCCAGGTCGGACCCGCACCAAGCGCGACAACCGCCGCGAGCCGATGCTGCTCAGCAAGATCGACCCTCAGGAGATCAACGTCCGTGAGGGCGAGGTCAAGTCCCTCGTCTGCCCCGACTGCCGCACCTGGCGGCGGTTGATGGGCGACACGAAGCTCGTGATTCGCGAGCACTGCCACAGCGACAAGGTCGCCCCCGGCAAGAAGCACGAGCGCTGCGCCGGCAGCAACCAGGTCGTCCAGCTCGACATCACCGTCGAGGCGTGGAGCGAGGCGATGCTCGCCGCCGACAGTACGGCGACCGGCCGCCGCTCCGCCCGCCAGCACTACAAGCCGCTCCCGGCCCCGGCTAAGCCCGTCGCCAAGTTGGCGCCCACCGCACAGCTCGCCCTCGCCGCTTACCGGGAGCACTTCAAGAAGTGCCAGGCCAGCAGCACGCCGGGACGCTGCACCGGCAGCCAGCGTTGCGCCGCCGGGGCCAAACTCGCCACGGTCTATGAGCAGCGCAAGGTCCTGGACCGCGAGCGATCCCGATTCGACCGCTCCTACATCGCGGCCGTCGCGAAGAACACCGCAGCCGAGTGGGCCAAGCACCACGAGGCTACGGGCGACGCGAAGACGGCCATGGCCAAGCGCAGCGGTACGACGGTCGAAGAGGCCAACAACTCCTGCCGGATCCGGCAGGCCGACACGATCTCCGAGTTCCGCGGCCCCCAGCTTCCGTTGGCACCGCAGCACATGGAGGCGCACGACCGGCGCCAGGCCGAACTGGGCAAGCGGTACGCGCAGGGGAAGTCGGCTACGTCAGCCGCCTGACCCGCACACCGAGACGATCGACCACGGTCCCGGCCACTCCGCGAACTGGGGTGGCCGGGACCGTGGCTGTTCGTACGACCAGCCAACTTCCCACCGGGGAGTGAACGCGACAGCCCCGGCGACTTGAGACCCCCGGGGCTGTCCAGGACCTGACTGGAGGACCTGATGCAGGTCAGCATCGCACGCCCGCTCGGCAACACCGACTCGGACCCTGACATGGATGAGGCACTGCGCCGGGCGCGGGGAGGCAAGTGATGGACACGATCACGAGGCTCACCGATGAGGAGCGCGCGGAGCTCTCGCGGAAGAACGCGGAGCAGAACAAGCGGTCGGAGAACAACCGCCGATGACCAAGTCGCCGACGGATGGCCTGTTCGTCCGCTACATGAAGGCGTTCGAGGACTCCACCGAGCACACCAGCAACTGTGTGGCCTGCCAGGACGGTCAGGAGTGCGTGGCCGGGGCGCCGGTCCATGAGCGTTTCGCCCGGCTCCAGGACGCCTACCAGGCCCGGCAGAAGCAGCAGCGCCGCTGACCTCCGGCATTGCCCGTCGTCTCCGCCCCTTGCCGGGCGGGGCCGGCGGAGAGCGTCGGGATGTCACCCCGCTCCGGCCGTCTGGCCGCCGCACCACGCGAACAGCCCCAGGGTGGCCGCCCTGGGGCTGTCTCGTACGCAACGGACCTATGGGAGGCCCCATATGCACCGCTCCGTCATCGTAACCACCCTCCAGGCGACGCGCGCCGCCCAAGCTCCCGCCGCCGACCTTCCGGTCAACAGCAACTGGCGGGCCCAGGGCGCTTGCGGCCAGGAGGACCCCGAGCTGTTCTTCCCCATCGGCAACACCGGCGCGGCGCTCCTTCAGATCGATGAGGCCAAAGCGGTGTGCCGCAGGTGCCCCGTGCTGGAGTCGTGCGCGGCCTGGACGCTGGAGACCGGTCAGACGCACGGCGTGTCGGGCGGCATGTCCGAGGGCGATCGCCGCCGCATCAAGCGCCGTGCCGCCCGCCAGGCCCGCAACGCTTCCTGAATCTGGTCTGGCGGCTGCCTGATCCGCCCGCACCGACCGCTGCACCTTGGCGGCCGGGACGGGCGGTGACGGGGAGCCGGACAGCCCGGACCGACAGCCCAGGGAGGCCCTGATGGGCACGACGACTACCCCGCTCGACACCGAGACGACCGACGCCGGCACCACCCGGCTGCCGGACTCGTTGTGCACGCACACGCCGCACTGCCCGTCGGCTTCCAGCCCGGCGGCGGAGGCCGCCCGCGTCGTGGCCAGCCACCCGGAGCAGGGCTGGAGCCTGCTCTGCAACGGGGTCCTTCTCTTCGAGGACACCGGCGAGCTGCTCCCCGACGGCCGGGTTATCGCCCCGCGTCGGCTCACGGCGGTCTGACCGCGCCCCTCCCGTCTGCCGGGAGCGGAACGGAAGTTGCTGCCCGCCCCACAGCGCCCTCACCGGCCGGACGCCCGCGCAGCGGGCGGTCGGTCTTTCCGCACGTCCCGGCCCGGGAACAGCCTGCCGGTGACGGCGTGTGTCTTGACCTCACCAACCCCGATGCCGCCCTCCAGCAGGGCGGCTCCTACCGGAAGGAGGCGGCGTGGCCGCCCAACGACCCCGTAAGAGGCCCACCGCCCGGAAGAAGCCGACTCCGACGACTGCCGCCTCCGCCACCGCCGTTCCCGTCTCGGCCGTGACCGAGGTGACCGACCAGGCCGTGCAGGAGTCGCGCACCGCGGACCTGCGGGACCGGGCCGCCGACATCGTCGATCTCGCCCGTGAGGAAGCCGACGCCCTCCAGGCGGAGGCCGAAGGCCAGGCCGCACGGACCGTCGCCGCTGCCCACGAGCAGGTCACGGCGATGCTGTCCGAGGCGCGCACGCGTGCTGCGGGCATCACCGCCGACGCCGGCCAGGAGGCGAGCGCCCAGCGCGCGCAGGCCAAGGAGACGGTGGAGACCGCGAGCGGCGAGGCCGACCGGCTCCTGTCCGAGGCCCGCGACCGTGCTGGGAGCCTCCTGAGCGACGCCCGTGCCCAGGTTGTCCAGCTGACCCAGCAGACGTCCGCGGACCACGAGTCGGCCCGGGCGGCGATTGCCGAGATGCGCCGTACGGCGGAGGCCGACCTGGCGGAGATCGGCGAACTGGTCACGGCACGTCGTGCGGAGGCCGCCGCGATCATTGCCCGTGCCCAGGAGCAGGCCGACCAGCTGCGGGCCACCGCCCAGCGCGAGGTCGACCAGGCCCACGAGCGCTACAGCGAGCTGGCCGCTTCGGCGGCGGCCGCCTACGACGCCCGCCGGGCGGAGGGCGAGAAGCTCTACACCGACGCGGTCGCCGCTGCCGACGCCCGTCGGCGCGAGGCGGAGACGGCCGTCACCGACGCCCATGCCGGGACGGAGCGGGCTCGCGCCGAACTGCGCGAGCAGCTGCGCACGATGGGCGAGGCGTTCGATAAGGAGGCGGCGGACAAGCGCGCCGCTCTGGACGCCGAGCTCGCCAGCCTGCGCAAGGCTTTGGAGGAACAGCGCGAGCGTCTGCGGCGCGAGGCCGCAACCGTCGCCGCTCAGCTGCGGGAGGCGGCGGAGAAGGAGGCCGCGCGTATCACCGGGGAGGCGGAGAAGAAGGCCAAGGGCACGATCGAGCGGGCGCAGGCTGCCGAGGCCAGCGCCCGCCGGATGCTGGAAGAGGCCCGGGAGGCCAAGAAGGCCAACTCCAAGTTCCGGGGCTGGCAGCAGCGGCTCGGTCGCAAGGCGTGGAAGACCGCGCCGTGGATCGCGCTGGCCGCCGGCGTCGGGCTCGCCGCCTCCGGCGAGTACGAACTGGCCACCATGGTCGGGATCAACCCGTACGTCGCTCCGCTGCTGCCGGTGTCCATCGACGTGTACTGCGTGACTGCGTTCCGCGCCAAGCGGGACATTCCGGCGGCGCTGCTGCTGATGGCGTCGGCGAACGTCACGTACCACCTGTCCGAGCAGGCCCACATCGTCAAGGAGGGCGAGTCGGCGCCGTGGCCGCTGACCACCTTCGTCGTGCTGATCTTCGTGGCCGTCATCTGGCGCGTCCACTCCCTCATGCACGACGCCGGTACGGACGGCCACGATGGTACGGACACGGCGACCGGTACGGACGGACGTACCAGTACGGCCGCTCGTACGGACAGCCCGACTGGTACACAGCGCGCGCGTACCACCCCGTCCGGCACAGGCTCGTACGGTGCGGCAGCCGGTACGACGCCCGCCCGTACGGCCTCTGGCGCGGCTCGTACGGAACCTGTACGCGACGCCTCGCGCACCCCCGCCCCGGCGGGAGCGAATGCGGGCGTGACCAGCGCGTACAGCGACCGTACAAGCGGTGTACAGGCTGCCCCTTCCGGGGCGCTGCGTACTGGTACGGAGCACTCCGGCCGTACCAGCGCGGCGGCGTACGACGCCGGGACGCGTACTACTACGGTCACCGCTCGTACGGCCCCGGCGAACGGGACTCCCGCAGCCCGTACCAGTACGGCCAACAGGCGCCCGCGTACCAGCGGTACGGACAGCGCCGGGCGTACCAGTACGCCCACTCCAGCCCGTACGGACGCCGAACTGCTGCCCGCCGTACTAGGACTCCCGCGCGAGGACGACGGCTACGTCAACGTCTCGCGCGCCCGCACCCAGCTCGGCGTGAACCAGAACCGAGCGGTGCGGCTGCTCAAGGAAGCCGGCCTGCTGCGCCCGTCGGACGCAGACAAGTACCTGACCTGATCCGCCGTCCGGCACACACCAGTGAGGGCCAGCCCATCGGAAGTGGGCTGGCCCTCACTGCGACTGCCGGAAGCAGTCCCAGATCCCCAAGTACACCAGGAGGAATCCCGGCCGTGAACAGCGACAACGACCCGAATCACGCACCTCTGCGCGACGTCGCGCAGAGCCCGGAGGCAACCGCCCGGTACCTGGCCGACGTTCAGCGGGTCCTGCTGGACATCGGCAAGAACCTGGAGACCCTGGCGATCGAGACCCGCGTTCACCTGCGCAAGACGCACGTGGAGGGCGACCGCTGGTACCAGGCGCGGCTGCGCGCGATGCCCGTCGAAAAGGCCCTCGGGCAGGTTCTCAAGAACCTGAACGACCTCACCGACGGCCTGGAAAAGACCGCCTATAAGCGACGCGCCCATGATGAGGCCGTTGTAAATACGGTCCGCACCCGGAAGGAAAAGGAACTGGAAAGGCAGCAGAAGAAGAACCCGCAGCCGCTGCAGGCTGCGCCCAACCAGACGCAGCAGGGTGCACAGAGTCGGAATTCCAGCTACAGTGTCCCTATGTCGATTTACGACCTGGGTAACCGGGAGTCGGCGTGAACCGCCCTCTCAGCAGCGCCGAACGCTCGATCGAACGGCGCAGGAACTGGCTGAAGGAAGAGGCGGACAAAGCCCGCGAATCTCGCGGCGAGGCGGGGCTGATGGAATTCTGGCTCCGACTGGCACGATCTCGAATCGCCAAGGACGTCAAAGCCGGTCGTGGCGACGTCTACTCCGGATTCGCGCTGACCTGCCGCCTGTTCATCACGGCGATGGACCAGCGCGCGGAGGGCGACGCGCGGATCTGGAACGACCTCCTGCAGTACGCGGAGCAGGTCGTGGCGAAGCACCCCCCGCGTCACTGAACGTCACCAGCGAAGGCCTCGCCGGGCTCCGGCGGGGCCTCGCGCGTGTAAAGCGTGCACACGTGCTCGTGCATACGCGTGCACACAAGACCCCACGCTCTGTCAAGTCCCAGGAGGGAGGTGCACCGTGTCCGACGTCGACGATCCGAACGGGATCCTGGTCCGCGGACCCTGGAGCGGTGAATCCTCGTACGTGCCACCGCCGATCGCGGATTACGCCGACACGATTCCGCCGCCGGAGGACATTCCCCCGGCGCCGCCGGAGTCGCCGGAAGAGGCGACGATGGAACTGCCGCCGATTCCGGCAGCTCCGGACCCGGCGGCGGCCCTGCGCTCGGACGGAATTACGGCACCGGAAACCGGAGAAGGCGAAGGTGAATGCGAGGGAGGTGAATACGAGCAGCCTCGTTCCCTTGCTGACCGTCTCGGTGAGTGGTTGGAATTCCGGCTGGAAATGGCGCGGGCAAATCATGAAAGTGAATCGCCTTTCCGTGAGGCTGAAATAGCGCGTAAGGCTGCGCTGCTGGAGGGTCGCACCGCGCAGGAAGTCGCGATGATGGAGCAGAACGGAAAGCTCCACGCCGCGATGATGAAAGCGAAGGGCGACAAGGCGGCGGCACGAGGAAAGGCCGACGCCGACCGCATGAAGTCGCCGGGCTCCGGCCTGGGGGCGGACAAGGGCCGTTCGAAGGCCGGCGGCGGTGGCGGCAGCGGCGGCGGCAGTGGTTCGTCCCGCAACGACTCGGGTTCCGGACCGAAAGGGCCCGGGGCGCGCGGCTTCAACTCCGGCGGCAGCGCCGGGCGTTCGGGGTCCGGATCGTCCGGGGGCAGCGGAGGCGGCAAGGGCGGCGCGAAGGGCTCTGACCGGTCCTCTGGCAGCCGTGCAGGCGGTTCCGGGCGCAACGGGTCGCCGGGGGGTTCGAATGGCTCCCAGACGGGCCCCGGCGGCTCGAAGGCCGACGGCAGCCGGGGCCAGAACGGCCCTGCCTCCAACGCCCGTGCCGAGCGGGCCCGCGGCCGCCAGGAGCGCGCCAAGGCCCGGCAGGCCGCCCGGCAGGAACGGCGCAGCGCCGGGCACTCCACCGGCATCGCCGACCGGTCCAAGGACCGCGACCAGGCCCGCGCCAACCGGCATCAGGCCTGGGACGACCGCCGCGCGAAGCGGCAGGAGCGGGACGCGGCGCGGAAGGCGAAGCGGGAATCCACAGCGTCGGCCGAGCCGGGCCGCACCACCTTGGGCCAGGCCGTCGCGGAGGAAGCCCAGCGCCGTTTCGACAAGCGCCGCGCCGACGCGAAGGACGGCAAGGCCGGCAAGGACAAGGACGCCAAGGGCAAGGGCCCCGACAGCGCCGGTGGCAAGGACGTCGGCAGCAACGGGGAAGAGGAGGGAGAGCACGAGACTGGAGGCGCCAAGGACGCCAAGGGCACCGAAGGAAAGAGTGAGAGGAAGAAGGAGCCCAGGCACTCAGACGCCGGAGAGGAAGCCTCAAAGGAACGAGCCGGGAAGGACTCTGGCGGGGCCTCTGAAGGCACGGGCGACCCGAAGCGTCCCAGCAGCGCAGACAAGGCCGGGGAGGATTTCCCAGGGTCGCCCGGCGGCCCTGGAGCAGACGAGGACGACTGGACGGACACAGGCTGGGACAGCAACGGCTGGTTCTGGCGGGGCGGGCGTCACGACTTCCGCTGGCGCGGGAAACGTCGCCGCGGCCCGCGCAGGGACCCGGGCAGTCCGTTCGACCGGGACCGTACGCCGCCCACGCCCGAGTGGGCCGACGGCCGCCCGAACCGTCCCGACCTGAAGCCGGACACCAGCGAGGACATCCCGGACGCGGTGATTGTCGACGACGAGGGCGACCCGTTCGGCTGGTACGCCGCCCGCCGCGCCGGCCTGCCTCGCGCACCCAGGCAACCGCGCGCCAGGCGGGGGGTCATCAAGCGCCCCGGCACCAGTCGGCCGGACGCGAACGACGCACCCGGCGAGAGCGATCAGCCCGTCGCCGGCCGCCCGCCCACCAGCAGCCGACCCACCAGCACCGAAGGGAGCAGCGTGAGCAGCGCGGAGGTCAGCAGGCCGCCCGGCGCGGGCGGCCTCAGCGCCCAGCACCGTACGGACATCACGCTCGACGAGTACCTGATCGAGATGGCGAACATCGCCATCCAGGCCGCCGCCGACCAGGAGCGGGCCGAAGCCGTCGCGGAGGCCCTGGACAAGGTCGCCGACGCCCTGCGGGACATGGCCACCGACCTGATCGGCGACCACAACGTCACCACCGAGGTCACCGAGCTGATCTCGGACCTGGCCGACGCCGCGGCCCGCATGAAGCAGCAGGCCGAACGGTGCGCGACCGAGTGCGGCCTGGCCCTGGAGGCCGCCAAGCTCGCGGCCTCGATGGTCGCCCGCGTGTACGGCCAGGACATGGCTGCGAAGGAAGACGCGGGCCTGAAGTACGTGTCGGCCGCCGCCCACCACGACTAGGAACAGGGAGGAAACCCGCTGATGAGCAGCGATCTCGCACCCCGCCCTAGCGGCGCGGTACCCGCGCCGGCCGACGGCGACAACCGCTACAAGGCAGTCCAGGCCAAGCTCGACGCCCTCGGGCGCGCGCTCGACGACGCCGGGCTCGGCCTCGAGGAGCTCGTGCGCAGCGTCAAGCGGAACGCCAAGCGGGCCGAGGACGCGGCCCGCGACGTCGCCAACGCCGAACTCGACCCGAAGTTCGTGGAGCTGACCAGCAACGTCGGTGCCGCCCTCGGAGGCGCCGGGGCGCAGGTCAAGAAGCTGCACGACACCGCGCAGGAGACCGCCGACCTCACCCACGAGACCAAGCGCACCCACTCCCGGCTCTACGGCGCGCTGGACGACATCCGCTCCAACCGGCGCGAGAAGACGCCTAAGCCGGGCTTCTTCAACCGCTGACCCTCACTCCCCCACCCCCCCCGCCACGGGCGGCCCCGCGATCTGCGGGGCCGCCCGTGCTCATTCGCCGAAGGAGAAGCCGGTGACCACGCCGCGCAGTGTCGCGCTCGAACGCCTCGCCTACACCCTCGCCGCGCCCGTGCTGGCCGTGGCTCCGAACATCTATCCCGACAGCCCTGTCAACCAGGTCGTGCAGCTGGCCGGCGCCGCGGGACTCGGAGGCTGGTTCCTGGCCTGGAAGAGCGACGAGCCCGGCGCCGGACGCAAGATCCTGCGCTGGTCCCCGCTGGTCCTGGCCGCCGCCGTCGACGTTGCCGCCGGGCACACCACCGGCTTCGGCCCCTACGGGATGGACGGACTGCTCGACGCCGGATGGGCGGCGGCCGGCTACCTGGTGATGCCGTTCTCCCGGCACGCCCGCCGCCGCCACCGCCCCGCCGTCGCGGCCCCGGCCCCGCAGATGCAGGTGGCCGAAGCCGCGGAGCCGTCCCCGGAGCCGCAGCACGACGGCGCCGACCTGCTCACCCGCGAGGTGCGGATGATGTGGGAGAACGCCGGGATGCCCGGCCGCACGCACGTCGTCAAGGCCACCCGGCACCCCGGTATGCGGCACGACATGACGATTCTGCTGCGGGCCTCGGAGACCGGGCGGCCGATCACCGGTCTCACGGAGGCCACGGTCGCCGCCCCGTTCGCTGTGCCTTCCAGCGATGTCGTCCTGGCGGAGGTCGCGATCCAGCCCGGCCGGCAGGGCGGGCCGGGCTGGATGGAGGCCAGGATCACCCCCGACGCCAACCAGCGCCGCCGCACCAAGCCGACCGCGCAGGAGCGCTGGACGGACCGGGTCGGCGGCCCCAAGGGCGGCGCACCCGGCTCCGAGCTGGTCCACAAGACCCGCGACGACGAACGCGGGGTGACGTTCTACCGGGCGAAGATGGCGGACTCCACCGAGACCCCGCGCATCGACCTGGCCAAGGTCTGCCGCGCGCTGAGCCTGCCCGAGGACGACTCCTGCGTGTTCGTCCTCATCGACGGCGCCGAGTTCCTGATCAGCGCGTTCGACACCCCGCCGCTCAGCGCGATCTTCCCCGCCACCCGCGAGCTGCTCACCCCGGACGCCAAGGGCATGTACGTGTGCGGGTTCACCATCACCGGCCAGCCGGTGAAGACCATGGTGTACCAGCACGACAAGAACGCCGCGGCCCACGGCCTCACCCTCGGGGTGTCCCGCTCCGGCAAGACGCAGTACTTCGCGATCAACATGGCCGCCCAGTCCCTGGACGGCCATGTGGTGTGGCTGTCTACCGTCCGCAAGGACGAGAAGACGACCACGCTCGGCCGGTACATCGACCGGCAGGGCTCGAACGCGCTGTGGATGGCCCGGCAACTGCGGGCGTCAAAGGCGCTGTGCGAGATCAGGGCGGAGATGCCCTGGCCGCACGACGGTCAGCCGCACGACTACAAGCCCGGCGACCCGCGCTGCCCGTACCGGCAGCTGAACGTGTACGCGGATGAGTTCATGACCGCGGCTCAGGACGGGGACTTCGGCGAGTTCATCCAGAAAGACGGCGAGGACCTCACGGTCACCAGCCTGAAGTACGGCATCGGCTTCAACCCGGCGGGCCAGTCGCCGTTCGCGCACAACGGGTTCTCCACGGAGATGAAGGACAACCTGCGGCAGAACAGCCGCCCGGTCATCTTCAACATGGGTTCGCCCGGCGCCACCCGCAAGGCGGCGGAGGGCACCATGGAGAACGCCTACGACGTGCCGACCATCCCGGCCCGCTACTCCCGCAGCGAAGGCTCCGCGATCGAGAGGGCCATCAAGGGCGAGGCCGACCCGGAGAACGGCGTCTCCACCGGTGGCGTCGCGGTCATCGTCCTCGACAACGGCCGCGCCGTGCTCATGCGGTCGCTGTACGCGGACTTCGACACCGACCTGTCCAGCCTGTTCCCCGGCGAGGTCAACCGGCTCACCGACTACGAGATCAGCGAGCTGGAGAAGCGCGGCCTGTGGTTCGACTGGAACGAGCCCGTGAGGCCCGGGGAGTTCTGGCCTGAGCCCGACGAGGACGACGACGGTGACGGCGGAGGCCGCTCCCGCCGCCGCGGCGGGGGAGGCGGCAAGGGCAGCGGTGGCAAGCGCGGTTCCGGCAGCCGTTCCGAGCAGGTCACCTCACCCCGCCAGGCGCTGGAGGCCATCAAGAGCCTCAACAACACCTGACCGCTCCCCACCCCATCCATCCCGGGGGCCGGCCTGCCCGAGCACGGCCGGCCCCACCCCGACCCTCGCGAAGGAGCACCACCCGCCGTGGCCCTTTCCCTCTCCGCCGCCGTGCTGCTGGGCATCATCGTCTTCGTCCTGCTCAAGGGCGGCTACGTCCGTGTCGGCTCCGCGCTGGCCTGCACCCTGTTCGGCTTCACCCTCGCAGCCACCGGCCTGGCCCCGGTCATCGACAGCGGCCTCGCCTCGCTCGCCGGACTGATCTCCAGCTTCTGACCGGACACAGCCGCCCACACGGCTTACCCGGGAACTACGCCTCTGTCCAGGGCGGGTCGGGGGTGTAGTTGAGCTCGTCGCAGAAGCGGCAGTCCCACTCCGAGGGGATCTCCCACTTGTCGACCCAGAAGCCGACCTGCTTGCCCACGAAGTAGTTGTCCCCGCCGCACCATCCGCAATCGAAGACGAACTCCACCAGATCCCCTTCCTCGCGCCTGTTGGCTCGAGGATGCCCAGGGCGCAGGCGCGGTGACTACCCACCCGCCAGCCCCAACTCACCTGCTGCGCGCCGCCGAAGAGCGCCGCCGGACACGACTCCGGCGGCGCCCTTCGCCGTCGCGCATCCCCTCCCCCACGCGCCCTCCCGGCCATGACGGCCGGGAGGGCGCTCCCCTTCCGCGTGATCGGAGAGAGCCCGATGGACCCCCTGAACACCCAGCACGGCATGCCCGAGTCCGAGGCCGCGGCCGAAGCCCGCCGCCTGATCGACGACTGGGCGAGCAAGCCCGTACGCCACCACCCCACCTCGTTCCGCGACGACACCGAGCCGCCGGCCTTCGGCACCACCCCGCCCGTGAAGCAGGACGACAAGCGGATCGTCCCGGCCTGGGCAGCCGGGATCGCGGTGGCCTCGATCGGCGTGGGCGCCGGCGTCACCGGCATCGGCTGCGGCGCCTGGCTCGTGCTCCAGGGCCTGGCCTCCGTCACGTTGAACGGCGTCCTCATGGTCACCCTGCCGTTCGCGGGCCTGGCCATGGCCGCCACCGCCATCGGCGGCGCGATCAGCAAGGCCCGTGCGGCCGTCACCAAGAACGTCTTCGAGGGTCCGGTCACCCACCACACCGAGATCCACAACAACAGCACCACGCGCGGGGCGTTCTTCGCCCGCACCCGCAACGAGATCCGCTGACCCGCCACCACCGCCCTCCACCAGAAGGAGTAGCCACGCCATGTCCCACAACGACAAGCCGATCAACGGCCAGGGCAACCCGTCCTTCCTCGACGTGCTCAGCCAAACGCCACCCACGCCGCCAGCTCTCGAACCGGACGGCAAGCACGGCACCAGGCGGCTCGCTCGGCTGCGCGCCGCGTGGAAGGCGTCCTGGGAAGAGGGCGGCTTCCTCTACCAGCGATGGGAAGAGGTCGTCCAGGCCCGCAACGGCGGGCACGGGGTCGCCAACTGGATCAAGGCGGCCGCGCTGCTCGGCGGGCTCAGCCTCATCGTGATGATGGTGGACACCGCCGGCGACATCGCCTCCGCCACACTCAAGGGCCTGTCCGCCCTCCCGGCCACGAACACCGGTGACGGCGGCGGACTGTGGGGCACGGTCGACCACCCCGTCCGGGTGTTCCTCGCCGACCAGGCCGCGCACCTCGCCGTCGCCCCGGCCGCCCTGCACGCGTTCTGGCAGCTGACCGGGCTGCTCTCCCTTATCGGCGGCTTCTTCCGCAACTCCGGTGCGCGCATCACGTGGGGGCTGTTCGGCGGCGTATCGCTGGCGATGGTCTGGTCGGCATCCCCGGCCGGGGGCCGCGCGGCCGCCACAGGGCTGGCCGCCCTCATGTGGGCGCTGGCCAGCTTCTTCGCCCTGCGCGGGCTGACCCTGCAGCCCATCGTCCACAACCACCTGCCGCAGTTCCAGCCCCAGTTCAACCCCGCGCTCCACCTGCACGCCACGCTCCCCGCCCCCACCCCGGCGGGCGACGACTCCGGCGACGACGTCCACCCGCTCCAGCGCTGACCCGAACACCGCGCCGCCCGCTGACCTGACGCCTTGCCTGGTCCTTGCCCGCCCCGCTCTGCGGGGCCGGCGAGGACCGGACAGGCCGCCCGGCCGCCTCTCCATCTGCACCGCATCACCCGACCGCGTGCTCCCAGCACGGGATCTGGCTGGAGCCGCGTCCCTGGCTGAACTGCCCCGGCGCGAGCTGTTCCTCCGCCTTCTCCTCGCCCCACGGCTCCGTACGACGGATCCCCGTTCTGGCGGATCACCGTCCTGTCCCGGCCAGTGACGACGTGGGAGACACGACCGGCAACGTCCACCAGTGCCAGCAGCGCTGATCGACCGGCACAACATCACCGCCACCCACTGATCGGAGAACACGATGGCGAGCCAGATGGCCCTGAACCCCCCGAAGGGCGAATGCCAGCAGTGCTGGTTCCACGCCTACGCCTCCCGCGAGGCGCACAAGGGGCTCGGTCCCCGCGAGGACTGCCCGGAGTGCGTGGCCCACATGGGCGGTCGCTGCCCCGACAGCATGATTGTGAAGGGCTGACCGTGAAGCTCCCTTGGATGAGCCGCGCTGACCGGCGCCGCTGGAAGTCCGCGAAGACGGTCGCCGACCTCGGCGAGCTGATGGCCCGCTGGCTCGAGGGCGAGATCGCCTTCCGCCCCGGCTACCAGCCGAGATTCGGTCCCGACGAGGAGACCGAGCACCTGGTGCCCACACTCGCCGCGCTGTGCCGGGCCGGGTACGTCACCGCTCAGTCCCAGTACGGCTTCGTCGGCACCCGCGCAGAGGGCTTGTGGTGGGAGCAGCGCGCCGCAGTTGAGCTGGTGGTCACCGACCTGAAGCTGTTCCACCGCCTGGTCGACGCCGCGTACGCCGCCGGGCTTTCCGTCCGGATCAACGACTACCGCCCCGATGGCGGTGTCCAGGAGGAGCCCGTCGTCGCCACCACCCGCGACGGCGAGGCCATGACCGCGTTCGGCGGACGAATCAGCCGCGCGTACATGGCCATTCACTGGCCAGGGCTGGACCGAGACCTTTTCTGCGAGGTCAGCACCGGCACGTACGTCTCGATCATCGCCCCCGAGTACGGGACCCCGGGCGAGCGGCTGTGGGTCGTGCTCGACTTCCTCACCGGCCAACGCCGCCACGACCCGGCCGACCGGTGGGCGAGCAGCACCCAGCCAACCGGCCCCGCCTGCGGCTGACCTCCCCCGAGCTCCGGTCGCTCCGTCTGGTCCTCGCCCACCCGCTTGGGCGCGGTGGGCGAGGACCGGACAGGCCGACCGGCCGCCAGCACCACCCGCGCCCCGCCGACGCACCCCACCCCGCGTCGGCGGGGCGCGCTGCTTGCTGCCCACCGACGTCTGGAGGAACAGCCCGTGCTCATCCCCCGACCGCGCCGCCGGATCGGCCGGCCCCGGCCCCCGCTACCCGCAGCGCCCCGCCCCGCTGCCCGGTGCCTGGAGTGCGTGATGGACAGCCCGCCCGAAAACGACCTGGCCGACGTCGACCTCTACGACGACGGCGGCTTCCCGGAGTTCGGCAATAACCAGGCTCCCGGCGCAGTGGCCGTGCGCGCTGCAGTACGAGGGAAGGGGCCCGCCCCTAAGGAAGGGCTCGCCACCCGCCGCCAGTTACGGGCGATGGGCCTGAGCCCCGGAGGCCATGCCCCAGTCGCCCGGCTCATATGCCGGGGCGGGAACCGGTGGGCGTGGCTGTACCGCGTCGACCTGGCGGTTCCCAAACGGACGCCCACCCTCGCCCAGGAGATGGCCTTGGACCGGGCGATGGCGGCGAGGCAGACGTGCCCGGAATGCCTGAGGCGGTACTACGCGTGCCTCCCGCTGCACACCCAGGGTCGGTGCGAGGCCTGCGAAAAGGGCTTCGAGCCCAGCCCCGACACCGTCATGATCCCGGCCCCGGCCGTACGGCTCGCTGCCTGACTAACGATCCCGAAGGAGAGTCACCCATGCTCAGCACGCTGTTCGCCCGCCGTCCCGCCGTACTGGACACGGCGACGTGGACGCCGGATGGCACGACCGTCGTCCAGCGTTACCGCGGCGCCGCCGGAGAACGGGAGGGCGCGATCGTCCTCGTCTACACCGCCGACGGTGACCGAGGGACGTCGTTCTTCGCCGCCGCGTGCCTCGGCTGCACCTACCGCGCAGCCAGCAGCAGCCGCAGCCAGCTGACGGAGAAGGAGGCCGCCGACCTCGCCAACACACATGCGGCCGGCTGCCGCGCGCTGGACCGGGGCATCCCGGCCGCGCCCGACGACGACCAAGCCGCGAAGATCGTGCGCGACCGGCTGTGGGGCCTGCGCATGTACGGCACCACCGGCCGCCACTACGTCTATCTGAGCGACTTCCACGCGGACCGCGTCGCCCTCCAGCGTCCGGCCGACTTCATCAAGAAGACGATGCTCCAGCTCGTCAAGACGGAGCCCGACTTCCTGGCCGCCCGGCTCAACCACAGCGGCACGGGCACCCAGTTCCTGGTCCTGCCGCACCCGCCCCGGAACTGAACACGGTGCGCGCCCGAACCGCTGCTGCTCGCGGCCGCCGTACCGCTCACGGCCACGGCGGCCGCCGCCGGGCAGTGCTCATTTGTCACAGTGCTCGGCGGGCTCCTGACGAGCAGGCGCATCATCAACGAGGTCCTGGCCATCCACCCTTTCGTTCTCCGCTGCACGGAGCCCTGTCGGGTCGCGCAACCACTGCCGTCCGTCGCTGTCGATGAACTGGATCGCCTCGAGTGGGGCCCCGCCCTGCTCGATTCCGAAACTGTTCAGAAGGTATTCGTCGACGGCGCGGTGATCGAAGATCATTCGGGTGCAGGGCGGGACGGTCGAGAAGGCCATGAAGACATCCTCGTGCTTGGCCGGGTCGATGTTCGCGCTCGGTGCGTACCACCACAGCTCGACGTTGGTCACCGGGTCCAGCGAGCGGTTCACGAGGATGATCGTCTCGGAGAGCTCGCCGGCCGGCTCGGTCCAGTAGCCGACCCGTCCGGCCTGCTGCCGCTCGTCCTGGTCCAACTGCCTGCGCGTCGCGTCCACGCTCGACGACGCCACCGTGGCGCTGAAGAACAGGCCGATCGCGGCCGCGAGGGCCGACAAGGCGGTCGCCCAGGGCACGAGGACCTCACCGAGGCCACGTGCCCTTCGTGCCGCCCCCGGCGATGCGCTGGTCGGCGGACGGCTCCGGCGTGCGTACAGCCGACGGGTTCTGACGGTAGGGGAGGTTGGTCGATGCGCCACACAATCACCTTCGGCCAAAGGATGCAGCCCGGCCACCGGATGTCGTCCACCCAGCAGAGCCGGGCACGCCGCGATGAGGCCCGTAGCGGAGAGGATTCCGCTGCTGAGAACCAGCCCAACGGTTGGAGCCGCCGGGCCGCGGCGAGGAAATGACACGAAGCTGAGACCGCCAACGGATGTCACGGTGTGAGACACCGCAAACACACCCAGGTCACAGTCTCGTCGCATGAGGCAGAGACCGAGAACCTACAGAGCTCGCCGCGATCCTGCGCGAGCTTATCGAAGACACCGACCAGCCTGCCGGACTCATCCCAGCCCTCGCGTAGATGCTCACCGCCGCGGCGCGCAGGGCTGCGCAGATCGAGCCCGACCGCGACGGCGACGCCTCCTGCCCGCTGCACGAGGCCGCCGCCCTGATCACCGACAACGCCGGGCAGCTCCTGATTTGGGCAGCCCGCGCCCTTGACCCCCAAGGAGTAGCCGAATGACCGCCCCTCTCTACCCGGGCCTGCCCGAAAACGCGCTCCTGGTGCTGATCGGAGCATCCGGCGCCGGTAAGTCCACGCTCGCCGGAACCTGGCCGGAGCACCAGGTCGTCAGCCTCGACCGGCTGAGGGGCGTCATGGCCGACGACTGCGGCGCGCAGGAGGCCACCGCCGACGCCGTCGACGCGATGCACCTGATCGTGGACCGCAGGATGGCCCGCAGGCTCAACACGGTCGTCGACGCCACGTCCGTCTACGCCAAGGACAGGGCCCCGCTGGTCGACGCCGCGAAACGCCACGGCATGCCGGTCATCGCCGTCCTCGTCTCCACCCCGCTGCCGGTATGCATCGAGCGGCAGCAGACCCGGCCCGCCAACCGGAGCGTGCCCGACGACACGGTCACCGCCCAGCACCAGGCCATGCTCCACTCCCACCCGAATCTGCGAGCGGAAGGCTTCAACGAGGTCGTCTTCTCCGACCAACTCCACCGCTTGGAGCCGCTGCTGCGCCGTGCCAGCCACGCCCAGCGCACCGAGCAGGGCCGGGACGGAGACGACAGCCTGGGCGACCTGGTGCGCTGCTACTTCGGTTCGGAGGTGATGCCGCTGTGGCGCTGGCGCGATGGATCACAACTCGCTGGCGGTGACCGCGTCGGCGAGATCAGGCTCGGGCCGGACCGGCTGGTCCTCGCCCTGCGCAGCGACGTCGCCGGGGACGGAGAAGTCGACATCGGGTTCGACCTGCTGGTGGCCTGCCCGGTCGACGACGACTGCGACGCACCCGCGTGGGCGCCGGTCTGTTCGGTCACCGATCTGCTGGCCGCGCACACCAGCGACACCGGGCAGCACCCGGACACCGCCTGCACCGTCCACGGGGACCTCGGCGACGTCGACCAGGAGGCCGACTACCCGGACGACGACCCCGAGGGTCGCGCCGACCTCGAAGCACAGGCTATGGAGGCGGTCCGGGGATGAGCACCGAGCCCGACACCCCTGCCGCTCGCGGCTGGGACCAGGCCGCCCTCCGGTGCGGAAGGTGCGGCGCCGAACGCACCGTCACCACCGAGGATGCCTATCTCAAGGCAGTCGGCCTCCATACCGACGCGCACGCCGTGTGGGACGGCCTGAACCCCGTCGAGCGGGACGGCTTCGCCTCGATCCTCCGCGTGATCCTGGCCTCGGCGGATCTCGGAGCCGAATTCCTGGCCATCGCCGACCGGATGAAGCCCCTCCGAGGCGGCAGCACCAGCTGACCGGCCCGCACCCGGCACCACCGCCTTCGGGCTCGGCTCCCCCGTGAGGGGAGCCGAGCCCGAAGGCCACCAACAGCAAGGCCGATCCCCTCACCGTCCAGCCGGAACGCCCTCCACACCGATCACACCCACGCCGGGGGGATCCCCGGCGGCCCATCACCACCCAGCTCGACTACCGAGGAGGCCCTCGTGACCGCTTCCGTCCAGTCCGCCGCGACCAACACGTTCGCCGCGCTCATCGCCTGCTTCAGCAGGAACCTCGCCGCACTGCTCGGCGAGGAGCAGCCGGGCGACATCACCCCGACCGGCTTCATCGACCTCGTTGAGCGCGGCATGCACTTCTTCGGCGCCGCCCGCATCGACTACCTGCAGCGCGCCGGCGAGGAACTGGACTACGCGGTCGGCCACCTCACCGACGCGCTGACCATCACCGGAGGCGACCAGCGCGATCGGCTGGCGCGAGCGCGCACGCATCTGCGGTACGCGCTCGAAACGATCCGCTGACCCCGCGAGTTGAGCGCACTCTGTGCCGCCCCGGACCCCGCAACCGCCGGGTCCGGGGCAGTCGCAGTGGCCCCTCAACCACGAGAAGCACGAGAGGAAATGGGCGTCATGGGCCTGCCCTACTTCGAGGTCGACGTCCCGAACAGAAGCACCGACCAGCCCAGCCTGAGCGGTGTGCACGCCTTCACCGGCCCCGCCGACAGCCGCAGCGCCGCCGTACGGATTGCGCACGAGGTCTACGACGCGGCGCGCGCCGCACAGGAGGCCGGACTCGCGATCCCCGGAAAACGGCCGGACGGCTGGGGAGCCCGCGGCTACCGCTCCGGCTGGGAGCTGGACTGGCCCGCCGCGACCGCCAGCCGCTGGAACAACCCGTACCGCTGGGTCCGCGCCGCCGACGACGACGGCGACTTCGATCTGTAGCTCCGCCCCGGGACAGCCGCTGTGCTTGGCGGCTTGACGGCTGTCCCGGGCTCACCCACCCCGTACGAGACGAGACGGAGAACCCAAGTATGTCGTCCCTCCTGCGCGTTCATGGCCGGATAGGCCAGCGCACCCTCCTTCTGACGACGGCCGCCGTGCCGTTGACCGGCTGGGCGGTCCACGCGGTCGCGCTGTACAAGCAGCTCGCCGCCACCCGCCGCGACCCTCTGACCGGGCTTCTGCGCCGTGACTCCTACACCGCCCGCGCTCGCCGGATCCTCGCCCGCCACGGCGACGACACGGCCGTGGTCCTCATCGACCAGGACCACTTCAAGGCCGTGAACGACACGATGGGCCACCCCGCCGGCGACTCGGTCCTGGCCGCGACCGCAGTCCGGCTCACCGCCTGGGCGGGCCCGCGCGCATCCGTCGGCAGGCTCGGAGGCGATGAGTTCGCCGTCGTCCTGGAGCTGACCGCCGACCGGCGCGCGCACCGCCTCCAGCAGCTGGTCCGCATGCTGCACACCCCGGTCGTCCTCGACGACGGCCGCACCGTCGACGTCGCCGCCTCGGTCGGCGCCGCGACCCCGGACATGATCAGGTCCCGAGACCTGACCGTTCTGCAGCGTGCCGCTGACGCAGCCCTCTACGACGCCAAGCACTCCGGCCGCGCTCACTTCGCCACTGCCGCCCACACCACGGTGCCGTCCATCAACGGCCGCCGCGCGGGGCGCCCGGGGACGGCAGCTTGGGGGCGAGCCGCATGAGCGCGGTCACCCTGCCCGAGGGCGACTGGATCCGCGGCATCACGATCCGCCAGCCCTGGGCGACCTGCATCCTCGCTGGGAAGAACCCGGAGAACAGGCGCGTGAACTGGCCGTGGCGAGGCTGGATCCTGATCCACGCCGGGCTGAAGCTGGAGCGTCCCGCCCTGCGCGACCCGCTGGTCGCCACCGCGATCCGAGGCCGCGAACTGCACCTGGGCGCGGTCATCGGCGTCGCCCGCCTCACCGGCTGCCACCCCGACCAGGGACCCGAGCAGTGCACCAGTGCCTGGGCGCAGCGCAACGCGCACCACCTGGTCCTCGCCGACGTCCAGGAGCTCGCCCGGCCCGTGCCCGCCACAGGCGCGCTGCCGGCCTGGAAGCCGAAGCCGGACCTGCTGACGCACGTGTTCCAGCAGCTGCCCGACTTCCGGCCGTGACCCGCACGGAACGCAAGAAGGAGAAGCCGCCGTTCGAGCCGGGCCTGATCCCGGCTCCCGGTGAACTTCTCGACTGGCGCGACAACCAGCACTTCGACCGCTGGCAGGACCGCTCCTGCGCACTGTGCGGCCGGCCCACGCCCATGCGCTCCCACTCCGGAGAGCCCGTGCACAAGGCGTGCGCCGAGGACTGGATCACCGCCAACCCCGTTGAGGCCCGCCTCGGGCGGTTCGCCTCCGACGCCAAGCCCAAGCCCAACGGCCAAGGCGACGACCACGCCTGATCCTCCCCTGGAGGCTCCCATGAGCAGCACCCCACACGACGACCTCGACCACACCCTCGTCTACCCCGAGCCGCCCGCGCACCCGAACTGGCGCGGGCGCGGCACGGCCAAGCCCCGGCCGCTCACCCCCGTCCAGCAGGAGCACAACCGCGAGCTCCTGGCGCTCGCCCTGCGCAAGCCCCGCACCAGCGCCGCGTAGGAGGCCGGTCATGTTCACCGACATGAAAGAGGCCCTCGAAGCCGAGGCCCTCGAACTCACCCCGCTCAGCAACGGCCAGAGCGCCGCAGCCTCCCTGGTGGCCGCCCACCACGCCCGCGACAAGGACGACCTCGCCGACCTCCTGGGCGCGCTCGGACTGCCCTGCACCGAGGACGACCTCGTCTCCCTGCTCCCCCACCTCACCACCCCCGACACCCCGACGACCGGAGCCCCGATGCCCGCCAACGCCTACACCGCCACCGCCGCCTCCATGCTGAACAACGGCGACAGCCCCCAACACGTCCGCGACACCCTCGGCCTGACGGAGGCCGAACTCGCCGACGCCCTCCAGCACGCCAAGATCGCCGCCGCCGTCCCGACCACCGGACTGCCCGCCGAGAACGCGGACACGGAGGGCAGCGCCGGCGCCCCGGAGACGGCTCCGGCCACGGTGTCCGACACCACGATGGACGCCGACCAGATCGAGGCCCTCCTGGCGTGGGCGGAGAACCACCCGGCCGCCGCCATCCGCAACCGGGCCGCCCGCGTCCGCAGCGACCTCACCGAGCTGACCGAACGCCGTACCGCCGACGCCGCGCAGCGCGCGGCAGAGGAACGGGTCGCCAAGGCCAAGGCCGAACTGGAGGCCGCGCAGGCGCAGCTGCGCCAGGTGAAGTCCGGCAGTCGCACCGCCACAGAGGACCAGGCCATGTCCGAGGACCAGGGCACCACCGCTGTGGCCGCTGCCCCGGAGCCCAACGCCAAGCGCAGCAAGACGCAGCTGGCCGCGATCCGGACCTGGGCGCGGGCCAACGGCCAACAGGTCGCCGACGCCGGGGTGATCCGGAAGTCGGTGGTGGATGCCTACGACGCCGCCCACCGCACCACCGCCCTGGCGGAGGCGGGCTGATGGACACCAAGCCCCTCACCGTCGACGGCTTCCTCTACACCGTCCCCGCACCCGGCGACGGCCCGGGCACCGCCCGGTTCCAGCTGGTCGTCTCCCCCACCGACGACGCCGTGGACGACGTCGTCTGGTCCTGCATCACCAGCAATCCCCGGATCGCGTACGCCCTGCTCACCGAGATCCAGTCCGGCGACCTGCTGTACGTCTCCGGGTTCCTCACCCGGCTCGACAATCCGGCGGAGCCCGCCCTGCTTACCGTCGACGACCTGGAGGTCCTGGCCCCCGCGCCGGCTCGCGCCCTGCAGGAGATGGTTCTCGACAGGTACGGCGAGTACGTCGTGGTGTTCGACGCCGACACCGAGGCCGTCCCGGTCTTCACCGCACACGGGCAGTGGGTCGGCACAGCGGAGAGCCCCGATGCCATCGGCACGCTGATCGAGATCCACGAGCGCGTGAACGGCGACGGATGACGGACACGACCACCGCGCAACCGCGCACCGTCCTGGAGCGGTTCCCCGCCGGAGCTCCCCGCGGCTCGTGGCCGGCGGAAGAGTACGCCGCCGGCCAGCGTGACCAGGGCGTCGACGCCCGCGTCGTGATGGACCTCAAGGCCGACCAGTTCCTCGTGGTCACCAACGCCCCCTGACCCTCTCCTCACCCCCGAGCGCCGCGTCCCGCCTCCCGGCCGGGCGCGGCGCTCTCTCGTCTGCGACAAGGAGCCCCAGTTTCATGGCCCGCATCACCATCCGAGTCGAACCCCGGCACGCCGACAACAGCTCCTGCGACCACAAGGTGAAGCCGTCCGGCCAGCCCCGAAACCCCGCCTCCGGGTGCCCCGGCCGCACGCAGTTCGCCGTCGTCTGCTCTGAGCACGGCGACATCGACCAGCCCCACCACGTCAAGGTCCTCGCCGAGCCCGCGGCCACCGAACACCGCCAGGAGCACCGCGCCGCCCTCGCGGCCCCCTGACCCAGCCCGGCCCGGCCGGGACACCCCTCACGCCTGCGGGGCGGCCGTCGACACCGACTCCGGCCGCCCCGCAGCACCAGACCGCGCTACGAAGGAACCCGCCACATGCCCGAGCCCGCAACCGAACCCGTCCTCGTGCTCACGTCGTTCGGCTTCCTCCACCTTCCCAAGGACGCCGCTGGCCGCCCCGTGCCGCCGTCGGCCGACCGCATCGAAGACGTCCGTGACCGCCTCCGCGACCCGGCCGCCGCCCGCGACATCCTCGACCTGGACGGCCTCAACCCCCGTGTTCAGGACATCGTCCTGAACACTCCCGGCGCCCGCGAACTCATCGCCAACCTCGCCGACTACGCCGACCTCCCCGCCGGCCCCCGCCGCATCGCCATCGGATGCGCAGGCGGCAAGCACCGCGCAAGTGGTCTCACCGAACTCCTTGCCCGAGCACTCCGCGACCGCGGCCGCCAGGTCGAAGTCGAACACCTCCATGTCCACCTGCCGCGCGTGCTGAAAACGCCTACCGCCAGCCCCGCCAACCCCGAGCAGGAGCCCACCCGATGAAGCGCCTCTTCCGCCTCTGCGGCCACGCGCCCGGCGCCCTCAGCCCCGAGGACCAGGCCGCCGTGGACCAGTTCCGCGCGCTGCTCGCCGCACTGCGCGACATGGAGACCTGGACGCCCGGCCTCTACCGGGACATCGCCGTACGCGTCGGACCGTTCGTGGAAAGGGCGCACCCCCGCCCGGGCGACGACCACGGCCCCGACCTGATCGCCGTCTCCCTGGTCCACCCCGACACCCCACACGCCGCGGCCTACCTCCACGGCCACCAGCTCGGCTACACCGGCAAGGGCTGGCTGCGCTGCGAGACGGACCAGATCCTCGGAGTGTGGCACCCGGCCCTCACACCGCTCACCCACGCTGCGGCGGGCCTGGACATCCCCGACGACGTCGGCATGGAACCCGCGCACTACGCCGTCCACGTCGAAGCCCGCCGGAAGGACAACTCCGGCCGCATCCTGCACCGCATGGGCCCGTACACCCAGACCTGGCTCGCCTCCCACGACGCGGGACGCCTCAACACCCTGCTGGAGGGCAGGGCGGCCACCGTCATGCCCGGGTACACGGTCACGGCGAAGGACACCGTGTTCCACGTCAGCGACCACGTCTCCTACCGCGACCCGCACAAGGACGACGCCTGCGAGCTCCTGGCGGCCCTCCTCGAGGACGTGAGCGCCCCATGCTGACCACAGCCCTGTACGAGATCCAGACCAACGAAGCCGACGAGGCAACGACCGTCCCTGCCGAAGGCATCTGGACCCCCAGCAGTGAGGATGCGGCCGACAACGGGTTCATCGCCTACGGCGAGCTGTACGTAGCCGGCATCGGAGCGCCGAACGACGACAGCCTTTTCCCGGACCGGTTCGTCGTCCTCGGTCACCATCGGTGGGCAGGCATCATCGAAGCCGCAGCCGCGTACATGAAGCAAGTCCACGGCTGGCGCAACCTCCAAAACAGGATGAATTGCATTGGCTGCAACAGTTCGTAGAGCCCTGCCTCGGACGTTCCCACTGATCAGAGATGCTCTCTCGGGGGCGTCCTGAGCATCCTTCGGTAGCTGACCAGCACCGCTGGAGCTGGACGCAACAATGATGCGTTTGATACAACGGCGGGCATGGTCGCTGAGGCACCCGGTTCGGTGCGTCTTGCCCTGGCCCCGAACGTTGTCCTTCTGGACCCGGAGCCAGCGGTTTCCTCTGCAATGAAGGAGGGATGGGCTCGGCAGCAGTCCGCGCGGTTTCTCCAGGCTTCGACGATCCAGCCCCGGCTACGTCTGCTTCAACGGTTCGAGGAGTTCACGGGGTTGTACCCGTGGCAGTGGGCTCCCGCCGATGGCGAGGCGTTCATTGTCCACCTTCGCAGCGGGGCCAAGCCGATCCAGTTGTCTACGGCTCGGTCTTACGAGGTGGTCATCGAGCTGTTCGTGGAGTATTTGCTGGACCGCCGGTACGGGTGGGTGGAGACCTGCCAGGAACGGTTCGGCCTGTCACCGCAGGTGATCTTCCACGAAGGCAACTCTGTCCTGCACTCGGTGGAGTACGAGGGCGATCCCCGGCGTCGGCCTCTGACCTACGACGAGGTCCAGGCGCTGTTCGACGCTGCCGATGCCCGACCTCGACGCATTCACGGGCAGGGCCGCAAGGGCACGCTCACCGCACTGCGTGATGCTGCCGCGCTCAAGACGATCTACGCGTACGGCACCCGGCGGACCGAGTCCTCGAAGGTGGACCTGGTGGATCTGCGACGTCATAGGAAGGCGCCGCAGTTCGGGCAGGCCGGCAGCATGGCCGTCCGGTACGGGAAGTCCTCCAAGGGCGCACCGCCGAAGCGACGGACCGTGCTTCTGGTCCCGGAGATGGACTGGGTAGTCGACGTCCTCGACGAGTGGGTGCACGAGGTTCGCCCGCGGCTCTCGCCGGACCGGCACCCGGCCTTGTGGGTGACCGAGCGGGTCGGCCGCATGTCTCCGCGCTCGATCAACGAGGCGTTCGTGACGGCACGCCAGGACGCCGGCCTCGACGAGGACCTCGACCTGCACTGTCTGCGCCACAGCTACATCACGCATCTGACCGAGTTCGGCTACCCTGCCCGCTTCGTTCAAGAGCAGGTGGGCCATACCCACGCTTCTACGACGGCCATCTACATGGGCGTTTCTGACGAGTACCGGAACCAGCTCCTGGAAGCTTCGCTGAAGCGCCGGCTGGGTGACGACTGGGACCTTAAATGATCAAGAAGATGGGCTATGAGTGGTGTCTGCGGGCCACGATGGCCGAGCACCAGATGTTCCAGACCTCGGACTTGGTGCCGCTCCTGGCGGAACGTGGCGTGACCCTGTCGCGTGAGCAGGTCTACCGCTTGGTGACGCAGCCGCCGCAGCGGATGAGCACGGACACCTTGGTCGCGCTGTGCGACATCTTCGAGTGCACACCGAACGATCTCATCAAGCCGAAAGTGGTCAACGCCCAGGTCAAGAAGACCGCGGGCGGACAGGCCGACCCGCTGCCGCTGAAGGAGCGGCGGACCACGATCCGGCGCCCGGGTCAGCCGTGAGGCCGCTGACACCGGACCAGATCCGCTTACGCGCCGAGCTCGCTGCCGCCCAGGAGCAGATCGTCGCCCTGCTGCAGTTAGCGGTGGGCGATTCCCTTGCCCCCGAACAGGCTCAGGCCGTGGCGGAGGAGGCTCGGGCATGGCGTGGTGCGAACGCCTTCCGCCTGGTGCGCTATCTGTCCGGCAGGCTCGACGCCTTGCGCATGCCCAGTAGCGACTGCCCGACCTGCGTGGTGCGTTTGCTGGCAGCACTCACCGCCGCCGGGCACGGTAGCAAGGTCACCCTGGTGGCCTGTGGCGACTGCGGACGGACCGACCCGCTTCCCACCAACAACGGACCGGAGGGGCGACTGTGTTCACGCTGCGCCGGCCGACGTGCCAAGAAGCCGTGCGCCCGCTGCGGCAAATTGGCCAGCATCTACGCCCGCCGACCGGAGGGTGGCATCTGTAATCCGTGCAGGAACAAGGAGCCGGATGCCAAAGAGGAATGCGCCGACTGCCGCCGGATGATGATCTCGTACCGGCGCCTGTCCGACGGCACCAGCCTCTGCCAGACCTGTGCTCCCAAGAACACTCAGACCTGTTGCCGTTGCGGACGACTACGCCGGGTCAACGCGCTGACCTCTGACGGGGCGGTCTGCGGCAGCTGCTACTCCAGCCCTCCCCGCCCGTGCGGTGTCTGCGGCCAGACCGTTCCCATCGTCGCCCGGGCCGACGGCGCCAGGCCGGACACCTGCGAACGGTGCTACAAGCGACACGAGAAGACCTGCGCCATCTGTGAAGAGGTCCGCCCAGGCCACCACATCAACGGCCCGTTCCACTGCGACACGTGCCGCCCTCGTGAAGAGTGCGCCTGTGCCCTGTGCGGCCAGGTCGCGAAGATCAAGGTCTTCTGGCCGCGAGGGCCGGTGTGCAACTCCTGCTACCGAGCAGCTCTGTCGACCCCTGCGCCGTGCGCCTCGTGCAGTCGACATCGCATCCTGATCGGTCAGACGGCCGAGGGAACCCTCCTGTGCAAGGCATGCACCTTCCCCGACGAACCGGTCGAGCGGTGTTCGGCCTGCGGTGAACCGGCGGACCTCTACTCCGGCCACCACTGTCCCCGCTGCACCCTGACCGCCCGGGTGACCGACCTGCTCTCCGCCGACGGCACAAGCGTGGCGCAGCTACTCCAACCCCTCGCCGTCGTTCTGACCGGCGCGGAAAACCCCTACCGCGTCCTGCAGTGGCTGCGCCGAAGCCCCGCCGCCAGTCTCTTGGGGCGCCTGGCCCTCGATCCTGGAGCGCTGAACCATGAATCCCTCGACACGCTTCCCCAACGGGCTGCCACCGCCTACGTGCGCGGGTTGCTCGTCACCGCTGGCATCCTGCCGCCACGCGATGAGAATCTCGCTCTGCTCACCAACTGGGTCGCACGGACCGTGGCCGAACTCCCTGCGCGGCAAGCCAATCTCATTCGTCCGTTCGCCGAGTGGCACATCATCCGCGACGCCCGCCGGCGCTCAGCCCGAGGCCGTTACACCTACGCCGCGCACAAAGGCGACTGCAGCAACGTGCTTGCCGCCATTGACTTCGTGAACTGGCTCGACTCCCAGCACCTGAACCTCCGTCGACTCCAGCAGGCGCATCTGGACACTTGGGCGACCGGCAGGCCAACGCTGCGCTCCCGTTCCATCCCCTTCCTCCGCTGGAGCACCGCACGACGCCTCTGCCCGCCCGGTCTGAGCATCGAGCACCCAGCCTCGCAACTCCCCGGCTACTTCCAAGCCGAGGACGATGCCCGAAACGAGCTATTGCGCTGTTTCAACGACACCGCATTGCCCTTGGACGTCCGCGTCGCGGCTGCTCTAGTCCGTCTCTATGCACTTTCCCTGACCCGCATCGTCGAGCTCACCGAGGACCACATCAGCCGGGACCAGGAGCACACCTACCTGGCGGTCAACCAGCACCCCTTCGTCCTTCCGCCGAAGATCGCTCGTCTTATCGACGATCAGCTCCGACACAGCACGCCCCGGCACAGCACCACGGCCAGACGCAGGTACCTCTTGCCCGGCCAAAGCCCTGGCCGTCCGCGTAACCCCCTCGGCCTCGCCGACACACTGAGACACCACGGTCTGCCCGCCCGCGCAGCCCGGAATACCGCCATGATGGACGTCCTGGCCGACCTGCCGGCCATGGTCATCGCCGACCTGCTCGGCATCCACCCCAAGACAGCCGAACGCTGGGCCACGCTCGCCAGCGAGAACTGGTCCGAATACGTGTCGTCGCTGACGTGACCGGGCCGGGCTACGGGGCTGCTCACCCTGCGGGCGAATACCGGCCTCGGGACCGGTGAGCTCGCATGTTGAGGTGTCGCGTATTCCGGACGGATGCGGGCGTCAGTGATCCTCACGGCTTCCGGAGTCGGCGACGAACAGGTCGAGCAGTCCCGGGAATCGTCGGTTGATCTCCGCCCTGCGCAACCTGACCCCCTTCTTGTTCCCGTAGTTGATCTCGCAGATGAGGCCGGCGTCGCGCAAGGTCCGGAAGTGGTACGAGCGAGTCTGCTTACTCACCGGGAGGTTGAACGAATGGCAGGTGCGCTCGCCGTCGCTCTGGTCCACGGCCAGTTCCGTGATCACTGCGCGGCGGTGTTCGTCGGCGAGGGCGCGCAGGACCACGCCCAGGTCCAAGACGTCCGTGCCTACCGGCGCCAGGGCCGTCTCTGACATAGCCACCTCCCTTGGTACGACTTGCATCGTACCTCAGTGACACCCCCCTGGGGCGTGACCGTGTGTGCGCACTCGATCGCGGGATGATTGCTGCGCCACTACTCGTCCGCCGCGGCGTACGGCGCGGAGAGGCTGGCCGGCAAGCTCAGTGAGGCTTCGGTGCGGCTGCCGCGGGCGGCTCGGTAGACCACGAGCTGCTGCCCGTCGGAGCCCCGGACGTCGAACGCCTGATAGGTCAGTTCCAGAGCGCCGACGACGGGGTGCTGGAAACGCTTCGCCTCGCAGGTCCGCCCCCGGGTAGAAGGTGGCCCCTGCGGGGTCGGCGAACGTCATGAGGGCGAGGTTCGTGGGATCTTCGAATCCTGAGTGCATTGCCACGGCAAGGCGGTTGCCCGCCAGGACGTCCAGGGTCTCGCTGATGACCATGGCCGGAGTGGTCATCCACTCGGATGGCGGCTCGATGGGTCCTTCTACCGCCGAAGCGCCGACGGGGGACATCCCGCACGGCGAGGGCGGAGGCATCCAGACCACGTCACCGGCCGGGCAGAACCCGGCCCAGCCTGGCGTGCGCCCCGCCGGAAGGATGCGCCGCGCGGTGCCTCGTGGGCTCCGGGCAGCCCACCCTGGAGAGATCTGCACTCATCGGCCGCAGCGTCCCCCCTCGCGACCGCGCCTGACTTTCACTCGATGACGTCACTCCCCGCAACTCGGTCGCCAGCCACCCCTCCGCTGCCGGGCGCCCTGACTCTGCGGTCACGGCTCGGGCGGGATGTGTCGATCCGGGCACGCAATCCGATGCTCGGATCGATACCGCCGACGCCTTCGCCCCCCGTGCGCCCATCGGCGGATCCGCCCCTCAGGTACGACTTGAATCGTACCTGAGGGCGTGCTCTACTTAGGTACGAGAGAATTCGTACCTAAGGGCGGTCAATGGCTTTGCTTACCGCAAAGCGCACACCCCCGTGTTCCCTCTGCGTAATCACACCCGTCCCCGTCGTGCACGCCGAGGCGTAGCACGCGTCAGAGCAAGGCAGGAACGTGCTAAAGCGACTTGGTTTCCTCTCCTTCGGCCACCACCCCCATCTGCCCGGCTCACAAGCCGACGCGGCGGCCGCTTCCCTGACTCAGCACCTGGACATCGCCGCCGGCGCCGAACAGCTCGGCTTCGACGGTGCCTGGATCCGGGTGCACCATTACCAGAGGCAGTTCGCCAGCCCCTGGGCGCTGCTGTCCGCGACGGCGGCGCGCACCCGGCGTATCGAATTGGGCACCGCTGTCATCGACATGCGGTACGAGAACCCGCTCATGATGGCCGAACTCGCCGCCGCCGCAGACCTCATCAGCGGAGGTCGCCTGCAACTCGGCCTGAGCCGGGGGTCGCAGGAGCCCGCCCTGCGCGGCTACGAGTCCTTCGGTCATGTCCCCGGCCCCGAGGACAGTGCCAGGGCGGCGGAGCTGGCGAGGCAGCACACCGACCGTTTCAGGGCGGCGATCGCCGGAGCTCCCATGGCCATGAGCGACCCCGCCGAAACCGGTGTGCGGGTTCCGCTGCCGATCGAACCGCGTTCACGCACGCTGCCTCAGCGGATCTGGTGGGGGTCGGCCACACGCCAGAGTGCGCGGTGGGCCGGAGAGCAGGGCATGCACCTGCTGAGCAGCACCCTCCTCTCCGAGGATACCGGCGTCGCGTTTGCGCAGTTGCAGGCGGAACAGATCCATACCTTCCGGGATGCCTGGCACGACGCCGGTCACGAGGGAGCGCCGAGGGTGGCCGTCGTGCGCAGCATCCTGCCCATCGTTTCCGACCGCGACCGTGCCCTGTTCGGATCTTCGGCGGCACAGGCCTCCAGGGAACAGGTCGGCGTTCTCGGTGGCGCCGTGTCGCGCTTCGGCAAGAGTTTCGTCGGAGAACCCGACGCCGTCACGGAGGAGTTGTCGAAGGACGAGGCAGTCGGTTTGGCGGACACCCTCTTGGTGACCATTCCCAACTACCTCGGACCGGTCGAGAACCTTCAGATCCTGAACAACGTCGCTGAGCACATCGCCCCGGCTCTCGGCTGGAACAGGAATCACTGACGCTTTCGAGCAGGGGCCCGTGCGGACCACGCGCGTGGTCGCAGCCGGCCGCGCCATGGGGCCTGTCGGCGCTGCGTCTCGGCGCGGACGCCGGTGCCCCACCTGGTCCCTGACCATCGCGGAGCAGGCATGCGCACAGGCCGATGCCTGCCGTCCCCTCCACGTGAAAGGTTGAACCTTCATGCCTTCTCGCAGTGTTCTGATCCTCGGTGCCGGTATCGCCGGCCCCGCACTGGCTTATTGGCTGGCCAGGCACGGCTACAGGCCCACGGTCGTGGAGCAGGCCAGGGAACTGCGTTCCGGCGGCAGCGCCGTCGTCGTCAAGGAGCCGGCCACGGCAGTGGCCGAGAGAATGGGCATCCTGGGGCAGTTGCGTGAGGTGGCCACCAGCGCCGGTTCTCTCGCCCTCCTCGACGCGAGCGGTCGGCAGGTCCTGCACGTCCCGACGACGTCTGAACGGTCCGTCGAGGTGACGCGCGCCGATCTTTCCGCCGTACTCCATCAGGCCGCGGCGAACGAGGCGGAGTTCGTCTTCGACGACACCGTCACCGACATCAGGCAGGACACCGCGGGCGTCGATGTCACCTTCCGCCGGCGCCCACCGCGTCGCTTCGATCTGCTGATCGGCGCCGACGGGGTTCATTCAACGGTGCGCCGACTGGTCTTCGGGCCAGCCGAACGCTTCACCACCGACCTCGGTATGTACGGGGCGACTGTGCCCTTGGAGCCCAGCGCGCTCGACGACCCTGCGGCCATGGTCATGTTGACCGCACCCGGTCGGATGCTGACGGTCCATCCGTCGCGGGGCAGCCCTCTTGCGATGTTCACGTTCCGCGGTCGGCGCGTGCCCGGGTACGACCGCCGCGACATCGCGCTCCACAAGCGCATGGTCACCGAGGCCTGTGCAGGAGTGGGCTGGCGGGCAGCTGAGCTGGTTCAGGCCTACCAGAACCATCCGGCTCCCTTCTTCGATCCGCTCAGCAACATTCGGATGGACATGTGGTCGCGCGGCCGAGTCGCGCTGCTCGGTGACGCGGCCTCGGCCGTCGCGCTGTTCGGCGACGGCTCCAGCATGGCGATGGCCGGCGCGCATACACTCGCCCAGGCCCTCGCCTCGCACCCCGGTGACCACGCCCGCGCCCTCCAGGTCTACGAGGCGCGGCACCGGCGCCAGGTGGACCCGCGCCACCGCCGCGTCGGACTGATCGCCGCACTCCTGGTCCCGCGCACCCGCCAGGTGCTCGGTGCACGCAACGCCGTCGCGCGCGCCGTTCACCAGGTCATGCGCGCGTGGGCCACGGCGCCTCGCGCGGGCGCGCGCGTCTGACGTCGAAGGGGCCGTCACGAACGGCTGCGTCGCGGTCGGCTCACCGCAAACCCTTGTCGGTCGGTTGAGTTGCGGCTGCTCGATGCGTGTCCACCTTCGCGGCCGTGCCGCGTGATCAGGCCGTTCGCCAACGGCCGCAGCCACGCCGTGGGCAGCCCGTGGCCACTGCCCTGGAACATCCTCTCGGCCGACGACCGGGAATCGCTGGGAGATGCACTGTCCGGTCGTCGGCCGAGAAGTGCACAGTGCCGTCTGCTGTGGCGTTCGGAGAGCAAGCCCGAGCGCCACAGCGGCCTGGGCCCCTTTCCCCTTCGTCCTCGCGCCACCGACTCGATCGACTGGCTTGAAGTCGCGCTCCACGTTTTTTCGGGGCCGAAGGTCTTCGCCTGCCCCGAACGCACCCAGGTACGACTTGCGTCGTACCTAGACCTCCTGCTTAACTCTAGGTATGAATTTCTTCGTACCTAGAGGAGCGGGCCGGTGACCAGTACTGCCAAGCACACCGACGAGGCAGCGAAGCCGACATGGCTCCTGATGCCCGTGATCCTCCTCGCACTGTTCGTCCTGCCCATCAGCATCGCGGGAACCGCGATCGCGCTGCCCGACATCTCGCAGGACCTCGGCGACTCCCCCACCGCCCTGCAGTGGGTCGTCAACGGATTCAACGCTTCGTTCGCTCTGTTCACCCTCGTATGGGGAGCGGTCTCCGACCGCATCGGGCACAAGCGCACCTTCATGATCGGCTCCACCATCATCCTGATCGCGTCGGCGATCAGCATGGCCGCGACCAACCTGTACATACTCGACGCCGGGCGTCTGCTCGCCGGTGTGGGCGGCGCGGCAGTGGCCATCGGTGGCTCCGCCGTGCTCTCCAACGCGTACAGCGGGGCTCAGCGCGCTCGAGCGTTCGCCCTCCTGGGCACCACCATCGGGCTCGGGCTGGCCGCTGGACCGACCATCTCCGGCGGGCTCGTCACCGCGGTGGGATGGCAGGGCGTCTTCGCTGCCGGCGGCGTCATCTCGATCGTGGCTCTCCTCGCCGGCAGCACTCTGCCCCGCGACGTCAGGCAGCCTGCGCAAGAAGGCCGCAAGCTGGTCGACTTCTCCCCCGTCCGAAACAGGTACTTCCTGGCGGTCATCCTGGTCCCGGTCGCCGGCGCCTTTGGCTACGTGACCCTTCTGACCTACCTGCCCGTCGCCCTGAGCGCGGTCGTCGGCATGAGCGCCGGCCAGGCCGGCCTGTTCATGCTTCCGCTGACGCTGCCGGTGCTCATCGCGCCGATGCTGGCAACAACGCTTGTGCACCGCGTGCGACGGATCACCCCCATGGTGATCATCAATGTCTCACTCGTCGTCCTCGTACTCGGCGACCTCGGCATGCTGCTGCTCACCCCCGACGTCCCGCTGTGGCTTCTGGTGATCCCCATGGCGCTCCTGGGGTTCGGCTGGGGACTGCCGATCGGTCTCATCGACGGGGAGGCGCTGGCCGCCGTTCCCGCCCGCACCGCGGGCGCCGCCGCCGGCGTCCTGAACTTCGTGCGTCTGGGCAGTGAGGCGATTGCCGTGGGCGCCTACGCCGCCATCACCGCCGCCCTGCTGGCGGCCCGCATCAGCGACCCACACCTCGCTCAGCGCGCAGCGGCAGGAGGCAGCGGGGCCGGCGCGGCGTACACCGAGGTCTTCCACCTGCTGATGATCTCTCTGGCGATTCTGACTGTGCTCCTGACCGTAGTCATCAACATGCTCCATCGAGCGCACAAGCGGCCGGTGGAGATCGACGTCGCCGCCCTCACCGACGAAACGCACGACAATGCCGCCCAGCCCAGCGCGCGCTGAACACTCGTTGCCTGGTGCGTGACCGGAGCACACGGAGGCCGCACCACGGCGTCCGGCACCGACGTCAGACGGAACCGCACAGCAAAGCCGCCCGCACCCGCAGGCCCGTTGGGGGCTGCGGTGCGGCGGCAACGGTCGATGGATGGCATTGCAGTTGTTAGCTCATGATGTAAGTTTACATCTGTAACCTTAGTGTCCACGAACCCCGAGGAACCCTCATGACCACGCATGCGCGCCGCGCCCGCATCACCGTCGCCGCCATGGCGACCGCGGCAGCGGCCGTAGCCGGAGTGACCGTCACCGGTCTTTCGCACGCCGGTGCCCAGGCGGACGCTCCGATTTCCAAGACCGTGAAAACAGTGAATGAAGGAGAGGCGCAGCCAGTGACTTACCACCCCCATGACACCCGGCTTCCCCGTATGGTCGCCGCCTGGGCTGACGCCTGGAACACCGCCAGCCCGCGAAAGATGGCCGCCCTGTTCACCGAAGACGGCGTCTACCAGGACAACGCCTTCCAGGTCGCCATGACCGGTCCGGCCGGCGCGGCCCAGTGGGTGACCATCACCGAACAGAGCATCAAAAACGCACACGTGGACGTCGTTGACGCCTTCCGCGAGGGCAACAAGATCGCCGTTCGCTGGAACTTCTCCGGCGCCGACACGGGAGCATTCGCCAAGGACCGGCCCGCCACCGGCAAGTCCTTCAACGTTCCCGTCACCACCGTGATGGACCTCGACGGCGGCAAGATCCAACATCTCACTGACTACTACAACCTCGCCGATCTCCTTCGTCAGGTCGGCCTTCCCGCCGGCGTCTGGACCCCGCCCGGCACTACGGCGCCGGCCGCTTGACCTGCCGCCGAAGAACCCCCTCGACTGGTCCTGCGGTGCCCGCCCGGCACGCCACAGTTGAAGGCTGGTAGTCACCCTGGCCGTGGGCGGCTGCTGTCGGGGCGGCCGCCTGGATTGTCGGCGAGGCCGCTCGGGCGGTGCAAGGCATGGCGCATCCGTCCTTGGCTGCTGTCACGCCCGCGGTTCGGCCTGCGGGGCAGACCTATGCGTCGTCGAGGTGGGCGAGCGTGGTGATGATGCGTTCGGCGATGTCCGGCGGCCACGGAAAGGCAACGGTTGCCGACCGCTGGTGGGCGAGCCCGTGCAGGCCGAGCCACAAGGCGACGGCGTCGGCGGTCAGGTCGGTACTGGTCGCGCAGCCCGCAGAGACGCAGTCGCCAAGGGTGTCCGCGAGCAGCGCCAAGCTCGCGCTGCCGAGCGAGGACACATCGCTGCCGGTGACCGACCCGTTGCCGAGGTCGGGCATCCAGACTCCGCCGAACATCGTGCGGTAGCGCCCGGGATACTTGTCCGCGAAGCCCAGGTAGGCGCCGCACACGGCAAACAGCCGTTCCCTGGCACCTCCGCCGGCGGTGTCCAGGGCGCTGCGCAACTCGGATTCAAGCATCGCGAAAGCCTGCTGAACAACGGCCAGCATGATGCTCGGCTGGTCGGCGAAGTGACGGTAGATCGAGGGGGCGGCGACTCCCGCACGGCGGGCGATGGAGCGCAGAGTGACGCTGCTTTCGTCGCCGGTCTCCTCGAGCAGCTCGACCGCCGCGGCCACGATGTCGTCGCGCAGGCGACCCCCCTCCCCCCTGCGGTTACGGGCCCGGGCGGTCCCCGGCGGAGGCGAGGTCGGCGTCGGGGCGGCTTCTCCCATGGCGTCATCTTACGCAGAAAAACTTACATGTGTTCTCGTTTGCGACAGAAGAGTTAACAGGCGTATCCTTACAAATGTTAGGTAATTGATGGACCTGGAGCCAACCGTGAATGTCAGCACCACCGCCACTGAGATTCTTCTGCCCGGGAAGGTCGAACCGAGCGGCCTCGATGTCCGCCTCCGGGAACTCCCTGCCCCGGCCGAGGGAGAGGCGGTCCTACGGATGGACGCGACCGGCGTCTCGTTCGCCGAGCAGCAGATGCGCCGCGGCAAGTACTTCGACCAGCCGCCCTTCCCCTTCGTCCCCGGGTATGA
Organism: Streptomyces sp. NPDC006872; assembly: GCF_040635845.1. NCBI lineage: Bacteria > Bacillati > Actinomycetota > Actinomycetes > Kitasatosporales > Streptomycetaceae > Streptomyces > Streptomyces sp. NPDC006872. The sequence goes on along the minus strand of NZ_JBEYIL010000029.1, from coordinate 54,450 downwards.
CGTGGTCGGCACGGTGACCGCCGTCGGCTCGGAATCAGACACCCTCCTGATCGGGCGCCGGTTCGCCGCAGTCACCAAGGTCGGCGGCTGGGCCAGTCATCTACTGATCGACACCGCGGACCTGGTGGCCGTGCCGGACGCAGTGGACGCCGCCGCCGCGGAGACCGTGCTGGTCAACGGGATCACCGCCTGGCAGATGCTGCACCGCACCGCCCAGGTGCCCTCCGGCGCGACGATCGTGGTGCTGGGCGCCAACGGCGGTGTCGGCTCCACCCTCGTGCAACTGGCCCGACACGCGGGCATCACCGTGATCGGCACGGCGTCGGCCCGTCACCACGAGGCCGTGCGCGACCTGGGCGCCATCCCGGTCGACTACCGCGACCCGGACATGTACCAGCGCATCCGCGAGATCGCCCCGGACGGTGTCGACGCGGTGTTCGACCACGTCGGCGGGCCCGGCCTGAAGGAGTCGTGGCGGCTGCTGCGCCGGGGCGGGACGTTGGTTTCCTACGGCACCGCCGCCACGAAGGACGAGGACGGCAACTCCCACTTGCCGGTGCTGCAGCTGTTCGCCCGGCTGGTGCTGTGGAACTACCTGCCCAACGGCAAGGGCGCGCACTTTTACAACTTCTGGGCCGGCAAGCGACGCCTGGACGTCTTCCGCAGCCGGCTGCGCGAGGACCTCACCCAGGTGCTGGGGCTGCTGGCCCAGGGTGTGCTCGCCCCGCAGATCGCCGCGCAGTTCCCGCTGGCCGAGGCCGGTGCGGCGCTGGCTCTTGCCGAGTCCCGGACCGTGGCCGGCAAGGTCGTCATCATCTCGGACCCGCACCGGCAATGAGCAGATCCGTCGGCTTCACGGGAGACGATCACCCGAAGAAGCGCTGCGGCGCGGGACGGCTGCTCCGCGCGGAGATCCGGTCCGCCGCCACCGAGCTTCTCGGCTGCCGACGGTGACCAGAAGGCGGGGACGCCGGGCGCCGTTGTTCATAGGGCCGGAACTGCCGGTCTTCGACCTGCCGACACCTCTCCAACCGGACGGACCTGGTGGGGGCGGCACCTGGTAACCGTCCCGCCTGTCTGCTCTATCTCGTATGCCCGTCCCGAAAGAACCGCACCGTCTCCCGCGACTCGCCCATGGCGCTGGCTCAAGTGGCGTGCGTACGTGTCGAGTTGGCCAGCCATCACCCGCAGATGCTGCACCGAGGTGGTGCCGGTGAGGACTACCGGCGACAAGTGACTGGGCGACCCGTCAAAGGTGGCGGGCGAGGGCCCCTTCACCAGGGGGCCGATGTCGCGCTGCCGGCCGGGGCCCGGACCGGCGTCTCCTCCGTCCGCCGCAGCGCGCAACTGGCGGCCCCCCACACCTGGAGTGCGTACCGTTTCGAGGCGACGCCAAGCGGCGGCTGGCGAAGCTCGCGACTGTCGAGGCGGACGCGCTGCTGCTGGCGGCGGCCGGTCTGGAACGTATCGGCTGCAGCGACGCGATCACCGAGGTGCTGTCCGTCGAGAGGATGACGCCGCCGATCGGCGCCGGGATCCTGGCCCTGCAGTGCAGGGAAGGAGACGATGAGGTAATCGCCGCGCTGAGCGACCCGGAGCAGCTTCGGAATCCGCCGCACTCGCCTCCGCCGCTTGGCGGTCGCGCAGACCTGGGCAGGACTCGGGAATCTTCGCCCGCAACCTCCACCGGATGACCGTCCTCGGCCGGTGAACAACAACGGCACCCCGCCCCCGACATCGGGGCCACTCCGCAGCAACGACCCCCGCCACCAGGCCAAACCCCTTTCCAGGGGCAAGTAGCTAGGCGAAACGCTGAGGTGACAGCGGTCCCAGGTGTTCGGGCACGCGACCCGTCGCGAGTGTTTCCGCGACCGCGGCACCGGTGGGAGCCGCCAACGTTATCCCGAGCATCTGATGGCCCGTCGCCACCACGACGTTCTCGTATCCCGGCAGGAAGCCGATGATCGGGAGGCCGTCGGGCGTCATCGGTCGATCGCCGGAGAACGTCTTCAGCGGGGCCGTCGTACGAACCCAGTCGCCGAGCGCCGTTGCGCCGGCGTCGCGGATGCCCGCGATCCGCGGAGCGGAGATGCGACCCGGCCGTGCCCCGATCTCCATCGTGCCTGAGAGGCGGATGCGACCAGGCGTGGGGGACACGGCGACCTTCCGCTCGGTCAGATAGACGGCACGACGAAGAGTCACGGCTGGTGCAGCCAGGTCGATTCCGTATCCCTTGCCGGCGAAGACGGGTAGGGAGCGGCCGAGATGCCGCACGATCCGATCGGTGGTCGCACCTGTTGCGATGACGATCGCATCGCCCTCGACCTCGGTGTCATCGCTCAGGCGGGCGACACTCCAGGTGCCTGCAGACGCACGCATTCCTACGACTGTCGCCGCAAACCGGATGAGGACGCCTGCAGCCGTGCAGGCATCGGCCAACGAACGGACCAGGGTCTCGGGAGCGATGCAGCGCTGCTGGTCGCAGAAGACTCCTCCGGCGAACTCACCGACGAGGGCGGGCTCCAGGTCGCGCAGATCTGACACGTCGAGAAGCTGCGCCTTTGGATCGTGGTGGCGGTGGATCTCCTCAAGCATGTGCCGGGCCTTCTCGCGGTCCGTGCTCGTGAGGATCAGGCCGTCCTTCTGCGACGGCGCGTAGGTGACGCCCTGCGCTCCCCATTCGTCGAGTTCGGCGATGCTCGACTGCGCAAGGGCCGCGAGTGCTGCCACCCCTCTCTCGAAATGGTCGACCGTGCAGTGGCGAGCCAGCTGATAGATCAGCTTCACCGTGCGCGGGTTCAACGTCGGCCTGATGTACAGGGGGCTGGTGCGGTTGAGCATCATCTTGAGGCCCGCCGCGACCATTCCCGGCGCAGGTACCGGATCTGCCATGACGGGCACGACCCATCCGGCGTTGTGGACGCTGGTTCCGCCGAGGCTGTCGGCTGCGGCCTCGACGACGGTCACCCGATGGCCGTCGCGCGCGAGCGCCAGAGCTGAGGCAAGGCCGATGACCCCGCCCCCCACAACCACGACTCTCATGGATCCTCCTCAGCTCGGGGGTGCCGCGACGGGCACGTGCCTACGGTCAGTGTCGGTTGATGAAGTTGTCGATAGCGGCCAGATAGAGCTCAGCCTCCCGCTCGAGCATGTTCACGTGGCTTGAGTTGCCGAAGATGACGAACTCGTTGTCCGGGATGCCGTTCGCCAAGGTTTGGCTGCACGCGACGGTCACCTCGTCGTGGAGGCCGCAGAGAATCAGGGTGGGGGTCGAGATCCGTCCTAGCTCGGCGGTCACGTCCCAGTCGATCAAGGGGCCGGTGCAGCAGAACTCGTTGGGCCCCCACATGCGTTCGTACGCCGCGCCCGGAGTGAAGAGCCCAGCCTCCTCGAGCTTCTCGAATTCCCGCACGGAGCGTTCGAGGGAGAAGGGCCAGGCGCGACGGAGGTGGGTGGCGTTGAGCTCGCGGATGACATCGAGGTATTCAGGGTCGTCGAAGTCCTTCGATGCCTCGGCCTTCATGAGGACCCGATGCTTGTCGACGCCGAGACCGACACGCAGCGCCTGCACGTTCGCGAGGTATTCGGCGATGCTTGCCGAGGTTCCCGAAAGGATCAGCGTTCGGAGGTTCTCCGGATAGGCGAGCGCATAGCTCTGGGCAAGCCAACCACCCCAGGAGTTCCCGAACAGATCGATCTGCCCGAGTCCGAGACCGGTGCGGACGGCTTCCACCTGTTCGACGCACGCGTCGACCGTCCAACCGTCGTACGACTCGGGCACCACCGAGACGCCGGCACCCAGTTGGTCGTAGAACACGACCGTGCGATCGCTCGTGGCGAGCCGATCGAGCGGCTGGAGGTATCCATGGGGCATGCCGGGTCCACCGTGCAGCGTCAACAAGGACCGCGCCCCGTCTCCGTAGGACTTCCAGTACACCTGGTTGCCGTCCGCGTCGACCGGTAGCCAGCCATCGCGCTGCGGTTGAGCCGGCGCGGGAGCATCGATGATGATGTCAGGCATGTAGTACTTCCCTTCGGGGGGCACGTTGGACTCATCAGAGTGGTCGGGTGGGCGGTAGAAAGCTCACCTCGCAGGGGGCGCCGGAGTCCCTCTCATGCGGTTGACATGAGGACAGATTCCGACAAGGCCCTGGCGATGGCCCAGTCCTGGATCGCGATCCCGACCGTCTTGAACACCGTGACGCGCGAGCGTGCGAATCCTGCAACCAGGACGTGTCCGAGCTCGGCCAGATCGCGCTCGGCCAGCACGTTCGCGTGCACCGCATCGATGATTTCCCCCGACTCCTCGAGGACGGCTGCGCGCTCGTCGACGACGACGGTGGCGCGGGCCAGGAGATCGACGGACAGCTCTCGCATGGTCGGCCGGAAGGCACCGATGGCATTGACGTGGGTGTCGGGCGCGACTGCGTCCGCGGAGAACAGCGGGACAGTCGACGTCGTCGCGCAGCAGATGATGTCGGCGCCGCCGACGACCGAGTTCGCGTCCGCGCACACCTCGATCGTCGTGTCGGGCAGCTCGCCGGCCAGAAGCTCCCCGAGCACGTTCGCCCGTGCAGGGTCCCGGTCCACGATCGTCAGCGTGCTGAGCGGCCGTACCTCGTGCACCGCCCGGATCTGGTCGGGAGCCTGCGCCCCGGCACCGATGATGACGCAGTTTCGTGCCCCGGGCGGCGCCAGAAGATCCGTCGCGACACCGGACGCCGCACCGGTTCGCAGTGACGTCACGGCGCCGGCATCCGCGATCAGGTGCTCGGCGTGCGCGACGTCGCTCCACTCGACTGTTCCCGCGATTGCCGGCTGCCGGCCGGCGAAGTTCAGGCTGAGCGTCTTGAACATCGCCGTTCCCGAGGGACGGTGATGGGCGGACATGACGAGGAACTGTCCGTCGCGCAATGCTGTACGGATCGGCATCTCGAACTCGCCTGCCGACAGCGCCACGAATGCGTCACGCACTGAGTCGATCGCGGCGCGCATCGGGACGATGGACCGGATCTCTTCCGGGCCGACAACGGTCACCTTGCTCATCTCGAGTAACCCTTCATACGGAGGACACAGGCGCGGCGAAAGGACGGATCACTCACCGCTGCTCGCGGCCCTCGTGATGATTGCCGAGTGGTCCACGTCGACGTTCTTGGGCGCGTACTTGTGACGGCCGGCGAAGGCGTAGTAGATCGCCCCCATGATGAGCGGGATGCCCACGATCCAGTACGCCGCGCGGATCCCGAAGTGCCAGACCGGGTTGATCGAGTCGCGCGGCCAGAACAGGGTCAACGCGACGAGGAGGGACGTCACGAAGGCGAAGACGGTGATGGGGAGACCCCAGCGACCGAGCGAGAACGCCGCGCGCTCGCCCGGCCATCCGCGCAGTCGAGCGATGATCACGAACACCATCACCATCACGTAGCAGAGGTAGATGGTCGCCGTGGCGCCGATCGTCAGGACCGACACCTGCTGCGAGACGAAGAACGGCAGGCCGGTAAGGACTGCGACGACGACGATCGCGGTCAGGGGCGATCCGTTGCGTGTGCGCGAGAGCTGCTTCGCGAACGGCAGGTGACCGTTGCGCGCCATCGAGAACAGCTGTCGCGAGGTCGCGGTGAAGATCGCATTCGCGTTGAGGATCGTGACGCCGGCGATGAGCGCCAGGAAGAGCTTCGAGAACTCGTCGGGCAGGGCGTGGTTCACGATGTCGGTGATGGGCGTTCCGCTCGCCATGTTCTTCTTGATGTCGGGGGTCGAGAGGATGAATGCGCCCAGGAAGTAGAACCCGACCACGACCGAGCCGATCCACGCACCGATGATCGCCCTGGGAGCAGCACGACGTGCGTCGGCCGTCTCCTCGCCGACCGTGCCGCCGGTTTCGAACATGTAGAGGACCCACAGCGACACCATGATCCCGCCTGCGAACAAGGTCGGGAGCCACTGGTGCAGGCTCGTCGCTGTTCCCCCGGAGGACAGGAAGACGCTGGGGGACTGCGAGTGGCCGAAGATCAGAACGAGCGACGTGATCCCGACAAGCACGATGAGTTCGGCGATGACGCCGAGTTGCGAGGTCCGTCCCAATGCCTTGACCCCGAAGCCGTTGACGAGAGTCGCGACGACGAGCGCACCCAATGCGATCCCTAGCTGCCATGGAAGCGTGTTCGGTAGGCCGAACAGCGGAATCAGCGAGAGCGGCAGGACGAAGTAGACCGCATTGAGAACGGCGATCTGCGCGAACAGGTAGAGCCATCCGACCCACCACCCCAGCCGTTCACCGACCAGCCGCGCGGGCCACTGGTACATCGACCCGGCGAAGGGATAGTGCGACGCGAGCTCCGCGAAGACGAGGACGACCGCGCCCATCTCGATCGCGACAAGCAGCCACCCCCAGATGAAGGCCGGACCCGACGAGCTCAGCGAGAACCCGTAGAGACTGAACAGACCTGCGGTCGCGCCGCAGCTCGCGAACGCGACCGCGGTTGCGCCCCACTGCGTGAGCCTTCGAAGCAGGCCCGTCTCGTTCGCGGCACCTGCTGTCGTTGCCCTAGCCATGGTGTTCCCCTGTCTCCAGCGGCACGCAGGTCGCCGCGCCAGATACGGCGTGTGCCATTGCGCTGTAATATTGCACTGTAATATTGCACAGGTTGCTCATCGTAGGAAGGGGTTCGCTATCCCGCTCGCCACCTGGCCACCCCGAAGAGCGCGCTCGCTACTCTGTCTCCCCCGGAGGTATCTGTGAAAGGTCGTACGGTGTACGCGAGCGTCCCGGCGGAATCGCTGCAACTCGGCACAGTCTCGCGCGTCGGAAGCCTGCGCGAGCAGGTCTCGGCCGCGCTGCGTGCGGCACTGATCGCGGGGCAGCTGCGTCCTGGCATCGTCTACTCGGCACCGACGATCGGCGAGATGCTCGGGGTGTCGGCGACCCCAGTGCGTGAGGCGATCCTCGACCTCGTCCGTGAGGGACTGGTCGAGGTGCAGCGCAACAAGGGTTTCCGCGTGACAGACCTGAGCGAAGAGCAGCTCGACGAGTTCGCGCAGGTCCGGTTGATGCTCGAGGTGCCGACGATGGGTCTCGTCGCGTCCTTGGCCCGGGACTCGGCAGTCGCGGCGAATCTCGAGGGGCTGCGCCCCGGAGCCGAGGGGATCGTCCGAGCGGCCGCCGCGAGCGACCTCGTCAGATTCATCGAGCTCGACACTGAGTTCCACGCCCACTTCCTGTCACTGGCCGGCAACTCCGAGGTCGTTCGCATCGTCCGGGACCTCCGCAACCGGAGTCGGCTCTACGGTCTCGAGGCCGTCGCGCGCGCGGGCATTCTGGGTCGGAACGCCGAAGAACACAGCGAGATGATCGACCTGGCGCTGTCGGGAGATCGCGAGAACTTGGAAGCTCTCGTCGCGCGGCACATCGGGCACGTCAGGAACCTCTGGGCCGGCGTCGCGGACAAGTCGTAGTCACGCGCCGGGAACGGTGGGTGAGGCCGACAGCAGCCGACCTGCCGCATCGACGATGACCTACTACGCCGAGCCGGGCTCGTCGGACATGGCGGCGCCGACCCGGCTGAGAGCTACCGCGGAGCTGCGCACCGACCGGTGACCGGTCGGTGCGGACTCGGTCCACCGGTTCGCGGCTTCGCGAGAGGCGATCCGGTTCGTGCGACCGACCGCGCGGCCCACCGCGTTGCGCACCGCGAGGCCCGGCCGGGTGCGGGGCACCATGAGCCTGGAGAGCAGACCGACGCGTCGCTGCCGCGGACCTACCTCACGGCGGAGCCGCGACTCGTAAGCGGCGAAGGCGCGGGCGTGATCACCGGGATGGGCGGCGAGCTCTTCTGCGAGGGCGTACGCGCCCGCCATCGCCATGCTGGACCCGTCACCCAGCAGGGCTGTCGCCGCCGCAGCGTCCCCGAGCAGCACGACCCGTCCGCGGGACCACGAGGGCACCCGGATGGCGGTCAGGGGGTCGAGGAACGGAGCCGGGTGGTCGAGGAACGCCGCCACGAGTTCCGGTGCCCGCCACCACCGCACGTCGGCGTAGGCGTCGGCCACGGTCTGCTTGTGAAGGGCGATGTTCTTGCGGTCGTGGGGCGCCGGCTGTGCGGCCCGGAAGGTGAAGATCGCGAGCGGAGTGGTCCGCGAGGGGTGGACGACCAGCATGCGGTTCGGCACAGTCAGCATCGTCATCTCGCTCGGGTCCTCGATGGCGTCGGGTTCCAGCGGCACGGTCGCGCCGTACAGGCCCAGGTCGCTCACGAACTGCCGCTCGGGTCCGAATACCAGGCGCCGTACGGTGGAGTGCATCCCGTCGGCACCGACTACCAAGTCGAAGCGCCGCGGCGCGGACCGCCGGAAGGTGACGTCGACCCCATCTCCGTCCTGGTCGAGAGCGGTGACCGTGTCGTCGAACAAGAACTCGGCCTCGGTCTGCGCCGACCGGTGGAGCACCTCGGACAGGTCGGCTCGGGTCACCTCGACCGTCGGCGCCTCGTCCGAGGTGAGCGGGAGTTGCAGGATTCGCCTGCCGTTGGGGTCGAGCAGGGTCAGTGACCGATTGCGGGTGGCGAGCCCGCGAAGCTGCGGGAGGATGCCCATGCGGTCGGCGACCGGGATCGCGGGCCCCTTCACGACGATCGCGCCACCACCGGAGCGCAACTGCCGGGCATGTTCGACGACCGTCGGCCGGTAGCCATTCCGGGAGAGCCAGTACGCGAGTGCGGGCCCTGCGATTCCGGCACCGACTATCAGCACCTCGGGCTTCTTCATGACGATGACCTCTCGGAGTGTCGATGACCAGATCCCCGGCGAGTGCCGGGGACGGGTCTCTGGGCGCGGCGGCACGGGGCAGCACAATCGGACCAAGGTACGAAATATTTCGTACCTCAGTGGAGCACATCCTTCAGGTATGATGCAAGTCGTACCTGAAGGGGGTGCCGCGTGACCGGGAAGAACCTGGTCGGCCCGGAGGCCGATGCGCTCGATCTGGGTGCGGTGTTTCGCGCTCTCGCCGACGAGCACCGTCGTTCGGTGTTGACGCAGTTGGCCGCCGACCGCAGCGACAACGAGCGGGGCTGCAACTCGTTCGATCTTCCGATCTCGAAGCAGACCCAGACCCACCACTTCCGCGTCCTGCGCGAGGCAGGTCTCATTGACGAGATCGCCTACGGCAACCGCAAGGGCATCCGTCTACGACGCGCGGACATCGAGAAGAGATTCCCCGGGCTGCTCGCCCTCCTGGGGGCAGAGCCTCCGGGCGATACCGCTCCTCGCTAACCACAGGTGAGCACAAGTGTTCGCCCTGTGGTCCCTCGGCTCCGGGATTGCGTGCTTGATCCGTCTTCGCGCAGACAGCGCCTGTTACGGCGAGAGTCGTACGCCTTGTCACCGCTGACGTGACCGGGCCGGATGCGGGCCTGCTCGCCCTGCGGGCGAATACTGCAACTCTCGAATACTGACACTCCACCAGTGCCTCTACCCGGGCGACGATCCGGCGGAGCTCATCCCTCGCATCCCACGGGCAGTTCACACGTACGGCGTCTTCTTACGGCACCCACCGCCTTGTGCATAGGCGGTCAGTGACCAGTCAGTGGTGCCGGGGATGCGGGGTAAGTGCGTGGAGGTTGATGGTTCCGCTCTGCAGTTTCGCGTCGTGGGGTGCGTTGAAGCCGGCATTGGCGATGAACAGCTGGTTGCCGCGTACGGCGGTCGTGGTGGGTGAGGCGAGGCCGTCGTCGACGGTCAGGGCGGTCTCGTGGGTCCCGTTCGGGTGCACGACGCTGACCCGGTCGGTCGGGTCGTTCTGCGCGGCGAAGACGGTGTCGGAGCGGTTGTTGAGGAAGGCGAAGTCGTCGAAGTCGGGGATGTTGTCGGCGACGGTGTGGATGCGGCCGGGCGTCCCGTGGGCGGTGACCGGGATGCTCAGCAGCTTGCCCTGGCTGTAGTTGCTCACCCATACGGCGCCCTTGTGGAAGCGGACGCCGTTCACGCCCAGCGGCAGGGAGCCGTCGGGGTCGGCTGCGAGGGCCGGGCCGCTCAGCCAGACCCTCGCCGGGCCGCCGGAAATGGGCACGGCCCACACCGTGCCGTTGTAGCTGTCAGCGGCGTAGAGGGTACGGCCCGCCCGATCGATCGCCAGGCCGTTGGGCAGGCCATCGGGAAGGGCTGCCAGACGCTGGGGGCGGCCGTGCGGGGGCAGTTTCCAGGTCCCGTTCCGGGAGGCGTCGTCGGAGTCCACGTTGTAGTAGACGGTGCCGTCGCTGCCGCGGGTGTTGCCGGTGATCTGATCGCCCAGGTGCCCGTCGACGAGGGTGGTGCGCTGCCCGGACGGCGTGATTCGTATCAGCTTCGGCGGCTTGTTCGCGGGGACGCCCAGCAGGGACACGGTCAGTGAGCCGTCCGGGTTGACGTTGATGTTCTCGGGTGAGTCGCCCGCGGCGAAGTCGAACGCGGCCGCGGTCTTCACCTGGGTGATGACCGGCTGCGCGGGGCTCCCTCCGGGGGCCGCGGACGCGGACGGGGTCGAGACGAGAACGGCCGCGAGAGCGGGGATGGCTGCGGCGTGAGCCAAGCGAATGCGCATGGTGTTACTTCCTGTGAAAGCGGCTGGAGGACGACGGAGTGGTGCCGTACGTCTCCGGGCCGAGCGGTGCCCCGGCCGACCACCTGGTGGCCGGGGAAGGGACTGCGGGCGGGTGACTACCGGAGGAAGGCGCGGCGCGGCAATCCAGGACCACGGAGTCCAGGACCACGTCGGCTGCGGGCAGCGGAGTCTCCAGATGCTGGAGCGTGCGCGGGCCGATGAGGACCGAGACGACCGCGGGATGGTCGCCGGACGGGGAGGGCCCGGCTCCCCAAGCGGTGTCAGCTCCGCGCTGATTTCGTCTTGCGGTGGGAGGCGGCCAGGAGGCCGAGGGGCAGCAGGGCCGCGAGGGCGAAGGCGAAGCCGACTATCGACGGGCCCTTGAGGCCCAGGCTGGAGGTCAGGGCGATGCCGCCGATCCAGGAACCCGTGGCGATGCCGATCTGGAACGCGGACGTGGCCACGGCCATGGGCAGGGACCGGCCAGCTCCGGCGATGCGGACCACCTCGCCGACCACGATGGGGTTGTTGGCGAAGCCGGCTGCGCCGAGCAGCACGACCAGGACGACAGCCGCGACGCTGTTGGTCGCCCACAGGGTGATGGCGCCCAGGATCGCGGCCGTGAGGGCAGTGGCCGGGATCAGCGTGGTGTAGGGGCGACGGTCGCCGAGGCGTCCGCCGACGGTGGTGCCGGCCAGCGCGCCGATGCCGAAGCCGAGCATCGCCAGCGGCACCACGGCCGTCGCGATCCCGGCCCGCTCGGTCAGCAGCGGGGCGACGTAGCTGTAGGCACCCATGATGCCGGCCTGGATGAGCGCGGTGGCCAGGTAGACCAGCCACAGGCGCGGATGCTTGAGCGCGGCCGTCTCGGCGCGCAGGGAGGTGTCGGCACGTGTGGTGTCGGCGGGCACTCGGCGGGCCACCACCACGGCGGCGGCCACGGCGAAAGCGGCGAGCATCCAGAAGGGGGTCTGCCAGCCGCCCAGCTGACCGGCTGCTGTACCGAGCGGGACGCCGACGATGTTGGCGAGGGTGATGCCGCCGACCATGACGCCGGTGGCGCGGGTGCTGGCGGCCGGTCCCGCGGCCGCAGTCGCCACCACCGCGCCCACGGCCCAGAAGGTGCCGTTGCCCAGCGCGGAAGCGAGCCGGCCGACGATCGCGAGCCCCATGTTGGAGCTGAGTGCGCTGACGACGTGGCCTGCGGCGAAGACCAGCAGCGCGGCGACCAGGGCCGAGCGACGCGGCAGGCGCTGAGTCGCAATCGACATCACGGGCGCGCCGATCATCATGCCGACGGCGAAGGCCGTGATCAGCATCCCGGCGCTGGAGACGCTGACACCGAGAGTGACGGAAATCTGCGGCAGCAGGCCGGAGACGACGAACTCGCTGGTGCCCATGATGAAGGCGATGCCACCCAGCAGCCACACCACCGGCGGCAGCTTGACCTTCCCGGCAGGCGCTGCCGTGCCGCCGTCACCCGTGAGGGGTGCGGCGGCCGAGGGGTCCGGCTTCGTGGACGAGGGGGAACTCACTGACGATCCTTTCAAGAGAGCTGGCGCGGGCCCCGGTCATCCGGAGGCGTTCCGGCAAAGCGGCATACGCGCCGAAAGTCGTGCGAGCGGAGCACTTCAGGCCCGCCGCAATCCACGAAACCAGCAGCCGAGTCCGGCAGACAGTCACGCTTGTGAGGGGTAACAGCAGGGACCCCCTTATGCCGAGAGCGTGAGCGTGTACACGGCGAACCGGGGTAAACGGCCGCGGCACGGGAAGTGGGCGGTCTCGATGGCCGGAGCTGACGCGACGCCGGGAGCGGCGGGCGTGAGATGCAGAGGGCCGACCGGCGTGAGGGCGGTGCTGAGGCGGGGAGTCCCGAAGGTGCTGGCTGGGGTCAGTGCTCGGTGTCGGCCTGAGAGGCGGCCGCGTCTCGGTTCTGGCTCGCTGCCCAGCTGGCGAGGAGCTTCAGAGCGTCTGCGGCCGGGGTGCTGGGATCGGCGCTGTAGACGGTGATGGACAGTCCCTGTTCGCCGGGCAGGTCCAGACTTTCGTGGACCAGCTCGATCTCGCCCACTGCCGGGTGGTGGAACCGCTTGGTTCCCTCGGTGAAGACGTGCACGTCGTGCGTGCCCCACAGGGTGCGGAAGGCGTCGCTGCGGGTGGACAGTTCACCGATCAGGTTCGACAGCTCCCGGTCGTAGGGGTTCTTGGCGACCTCGACCCGCAGCACCCCGACTCCGTCGCGGGCCACGCGTTCCCAGTCGGGGTAGAGCCGGGTGGCGCGGGGGTCGAGGAAGACGAAGCGGCAGGTGTTGGCCGGCTCCATCTCGAACACCTCGCTGAGCAGAGCGCGGGCGAGCGGATTGGCCGCCAGGAGGTCCATGCGGTTGTTGCGCACGTACGCCGGCTGGTCGTGCAGGCCCTCGACGATGCGCAGCACGCTGGGCCGCACAGTGGCCTTCTTCGGGCGGCGTCGGACCCGGGCCGGACCGGTGTTGGCCGCCCGGGCCAGGGCGTAGAGGTGATCCCGCTCGGTGTCGTCCAGCCGCAGCGCCTGGGCGAGGGCGTCCAGGACGCTGTCGGAGACCCCGCCGAGATTGCCGCGCTCCAGGCGCGTGTAGTACTCGACGCTCATCCCGGCGAGCATCGCAATCTCACCGCGGCGCAGCCCGGGCACCCGCCGCTGCCCGTACACCGGCATGCCCGCCTGCTCGGGTGTGATCTTGGCGCGGCGGGACTTGAGGAATGCGCTGACTTCGGCCCGGTTGTCCATGGATCCCAGCGTAGGAAGACGAGGCGACCAGTGGGGGTCCCTGTCAGTACCCCTCACAGCACAGACCCCATTCTCCTCCCTCCCAGGGCCGTGATGGTGGTTGTGCGGCCCTCGAACCTGGTGGCGCCCGCATGGGTGAGCCGGACCGGCTAGCCGGCGCAGACGGATCGGCGAGAGTGAGGGCGAACGGTCCAGTCGGGGAAGCGAGCAGCCAGCCACCGACCGGTTAGGGTCCGCGGGTGTTGAGCAGACCCAGGTGGACGGTGCACTTCGTGAGCCGTGACTTACCCGTGCCCACGGTCGTCACTGACGAACGGCGCCTGAAACGGATCATGGAACGGGAAGACCCCGCCGTCTATCCCGGCACCTACATCACCTGCGTCCACGACCACAGCAAGGCACTCTGCGAACGAGCCCGCAGAGGCCGCTTCGAAGGGCTGCCCGATCACGGCCAATGCCAACCCCTCGCCTGCCGGAACGTCGCTCTGACCAGCAGCAACACCGAAGCCTGGCAGTCAGAACTCGACCGCATCGACCGACGCCTGGCAGCACGACCGCCGCTGCCGCCCCTCATGCAGCACCGCCTCGCGTCACGACGGGCCGAGATCACGGCATTCCTCAGTCGCAACACCAGCAGCCCGGAGACCACATGACCCGCCGCGTTGACGCACCCCCCGAATCCCGGGTCCGGGCAGCACTGGACGAACTCCGCCAGCGAGTGGGCGACAACGGCACCCATCTGAGCGTCCTGGCCCTGGCAAGCAAGTTCGGCATGAGCAACACGACCTTCCGCCGCCACTTCCCTGACATCGCACAGGAGATCGCCGCCTTCCGATCAGCACCGCCGACGCCAGGAGCCCCAAGCGAACCGACCCGCTACGACAGGCTCGTCGCCCGAAACGCCAGGCTCAAGCGTCACAACCGCGAGCTCACCGAGACCCTCACCCTCGCCGCCTGCCACATCCAGCGAATCACTCTGGAGAACCAGAAGCTGAGAGAAGAACTCGAAGCCGCCACGGGCGTCGCTCGCCTGACCCCGATCCCCTCCAGGAGGTCGGCAACTAGCTGAGGAAGCGGTCAACGGTCAACCGAAAACCCTGGCCACAAGCACCCGGACCACCCGTGCGGCTGTGAGTGGGAAGGCGCCTGGCGCCTGGTCTGGGCACCCGAGACCGAACCCGGCGCCGTCCCGATCACCGCCATGCGACACCCCGCCGCCCCGGCGGCGGCTGCCGGCCTTCCCAACCCCGATCACGACGTGCACTCGACCTGGGCACCCTGAGCCTGAGCAACCGAACCCAAGAAGGCCCGTCTCTCCGCCGTTCAAGGCGGGGAGACGGGCCTTTTTGCGTTTCAGGGGACCCCACGGCAGATGCTTGTCGTCCGGCCTCGCCCGTAGGCCTCGCAAGCTCTGGGTGCTTACCGGGTAAGCACCCAGACGTAGAGGAGCTAACGTCAGGACGGGTGAATACTGGACCATTCTGACGTCTGCCGATCTCCAGCGGCAGTATGCTGCCGCGCATGGCATCTCCGACATCGGGAGGTGAGCGGGAGAAGCTCGTGTCAAAGCTGCCCGCCTCCCTCCGACAAGCCCTCAAAGTCCGGGCGGCGCAGCTCAGTACAGACGTTCAGGACGCCGTCACTGCCGGCATCAAAGCATGGCGTGCCCACCCGGATCCGCTCCCCGCAGTCGACACGGCAGGAGCCGAGTCATTCGGAACCTGGCTGCCCGAAGGCCTGTACGACGACTTCAAGCAGGACTGCATCGCCCGTAGCGTCTCCTACATCCAAGGCCTCGCCCAAGCCGTCGCCCTCTGGCTTGAGCAGAACCCGGCAGACGACGAGACCGCCCCCACGCGGCGCATCATCGTCTGCAACCAAAAAGGCGGAGTGGGGAAGACCGCCGTCACGGCCGGCCTCGCCCAGGCGCTCGCAGAAGACCCCCAGCATTGGTCAAGCAAGGCCGGCGATGCAGAGGACCTAGCCCGGTGGGCAGCCCGGCTAGGGCTTCGCGTCCTCATGGTCGACTACGACCCCCAAGGACACCTCTCCCACCAACTGGGCCTCAAAGCCATCCCCGCCGGCGGGGAAAGCCTCATCACACACATGCTCAACAGAGAGCAGGCGCGCACCGCCCTGATCGACCTCACCGTCGTCATAGACGAGCCACGCTTCGGCGACCGGCTCCGCATCCTGCCCGCAGCATTCGACGCCTTCCTGCTCGACTCCGGCCTCACCATGTTCCGAGGCCCCCGGCACGCCGCCCTCGAACGGGCCCTGGCGCCGCTGGAAGAACACTTCGACGTCATCGTCATCGACTCCCCGCCCAGCCTGGGGCTCGCCATGGATGCCGCCATCTACTACGGCCGACGCCGCGACGGAGAAAAGCCCAGCTCCTCCGGCCTGGTCATCCCTGTCGAAGCCGAAGACACCTCCGCACAGGCCTACGGCATGCTCATCAACCAAGTCGTATCCCTCGCCGCTGACTACGACATCGAGGTTGAGCAGCTCGGTCTCGTGGTCAACAAGTACGACTCGCGCCGCGGCTACATCGCCACTTCCTCACTCGACAAGTGGAAGAGCCTCGGAGCACCGCCCGTCCTCGCGGTCATCGGCGACCTGAAGGAGCAGCGGGAAGCCGTACGTCTTCAGAAGGCGCTTCTCGCCTACTCTCCCGAATCTGACCAGGCCCACCACATGCGAGAGATCGCCCGGAGGCTGACATGAGCAAAGCCGACGCCCTCGGCGGCTCCGCCACGTTCGACGCCGTTGCCCAGCCCATGAGCAGCCGCGCCGCCAGTTTCGCCGCCTTCTCCGGACAGGCCAGCACACCCGTCACAGGCCATAGTTCACCCCAGACACCGAAGGTCCCCGTCGACCAGCTGGCGGCGAACCCCTACAACCCCCGCGCCACCCTTGCGGCCATAGAGGAGATGGCGGACAGCCTCGCAAGCAGAGGCATCATCCAGCCCCTCACCGTCGTCACTCGCGAAGCCTTCCTGGCAGCACACCCCAACCACGCCTCAGACCTCGCATCAGCGAACTATGTCGTCGTCGACGGCAACCGCCGCCTCGCTGGCGCCAAGCTCGCGGGTCTTGACGACGCCCCCGTCCATATCGACGACACCCTCGCCCAAGACGCCGACACTCTGCTGGAAACTGCCCTCACCGCAGCCGTCCAACACGAAGACCTGGAACCGCTCGACGAGGCCAAGGCACTTGAGCGGCTCGTTGAAGTGCACGGTTCACAGCGTGCGGTGGCACGGACGCTGGGGAAGTCCAGTGGCTGGGTCACCCAGCGCCTCGCCCTTCTGAAACTCACCCCAGAGCTGAAGAAAGCCCTCGAGGACAAGACGCTCCCTGTGAAGGTTGCCCGCACGGTCGGCCAGCTCCCCGAACAGCAGCAGCAGAGCGCAGCTGACGAAGCGCTGGCGCAGCGAGCGAAGCAGAAGAGCGAGTCCGCAAGGAAGCCGAGGAGTGCTTACCCGGTAAGCACTCCTACGGCCTCAAATGCCAGTGCTCCTCAAAGCAAGACTGCCAGCCCTCCCGACGGCACGCCCCCGGAAGACAACCTGATGGCCCTGGCCACAGAACTGAAGCGACGCCTCACCCCCCAGCAGCTCGAAGAACTGGCTGAGCTGCTCCTCAGCTAAGGATCGTGGCCAGCACGAGGACAACAAGATCAACAGGTGCTTACCCGGTAAGCACCTAGGGGAGCTGCAGACACTGAACGCCAAGAACAGTGAGGGGCGGCAGCCGGAAGAATTCGGCTGCCGCCCCTCAGCGTGAGGGCCAGGGCCGGGACCAGCCGAGGTGCAGGCGCTGGTGAAAGCTGTGGCGCCGGGCGAGGGCGAGGCGGTAAAGGCCATCGATGCATGGGGACAGCGACGACTTCGTTCTCACTCCCGCGTCAGCCGACGCTCTTCCCCATCTCGCTGCACGCCGCACTCAGCGATCTGCCTGCCGACGAACTGCCATGTGGGCTCTCGCTGGCCCTCAGGCACGGGCCTGCCCATCAGCCCGGCGAGCAGATCGAGTGCTTCCTGGCTGACGTAACGGTCGGGGTCGGGAGACTGGAGGTGACGGCGCAGCAGGTCCGCGTCCAGTCCTTGCTCCTGGAGATACGCGGCCAGGGTGCCGATCAGCAGGAAGTTGTAGGCGAGAGCGTCGGTGAGGGCGTAGAGCACCAGACGGTGCCAATCCCCCGGCCGTTCGATGTGCTGGTGTGCCGCGCGGACGGCGTCATCCAGGTGTCGCTGGCCCCAGCGAACAAAGTCCTGGACAAGGGCGATCAGCTCTCCCGGTACAACCGTCGCGCTTGCCTCGCTGCGCGGCACCCTTGCCGCGGTTCGGGCCTGCGGAGTGGGCGGGAGAGTGTTGCGGATGTCCTGCAGCGCTGCCCGACGGTTCACCCCAGTGAGACTTTCCTGCCGTCGCGCCGCGTTCTTCCGTGCGTGTGATGCCATCGTGGTCCTCGTGCGCGATCCCATGACATGGCGCGGACAGTGGCTAGCCACGAACCCTCTGCTGCGATGACGCGGCGCGTCTAGGGCCTACAAATCCTCCGGTCATGGGCCGGAGGATCTCAGCCGGGCACCGTCGCGGCAGCGTCAGGCGGCACCAGCGACCTCAACGAGCTGATGCCGCATGGGTCACGGAACCCGAGATTCGAAGTAGAGGCCTGGCGTGTGGCGGCATGAAGGATGATCGGGCCATGCCCAAGAAGCCGCCGCCCCCTACTTACGTCGACCAGCTGCTGTCCGAGCTGGTGGACATCGAGACCTCCTATGCCTCGATCCTGGGCGACTCCCAAGTGCGAGAGCGGCAGTTGGATCTAGGGGCGGTGCAGGTCTTCGGTCATCCATGGGCCTGGGTGCCAAGCACTCCCGAGGTCGAGGCCAGCCGGATGGAACTCCTGCGGCAGGTACGCGACTGGGCACCGCGGTTCCGGCTTCTCTTCCCTCATCCCACGCCAGCTGTACAGCGCAGCATGGACGACGGGATCCGGCTGCTCGAGGACTGGCTGGTCCGCGAAGGCAGAGTGAAGAACCGCGCGCCCAAGGACATCCCCGGAGCAGTGACGCGGCTAGGGGAGACCATGGCCGCACTGCGTGGGCTCGTTGAGCTGCTGCCGCAGGACGACTGGCCGGTGCGGCTGGTCGTTGACACCAACGCCTTGATGGATGACCCCGACGTCACGGTCTATCAGGACGTCGTCGATAGCCCGCGCTACATGGTGCACCTCCTGCCCGTGGTGCTCCGCGAGATCGACGACCTCAAGCGCAGCAACAACCGCCCCGAGCGCCGGGAGGCCGCGAAGAAGGCTGACCGGAGGCTGAAGGCGATGCGCGACAACGGAGACGTCCGCAAGGGTGCCCGCGTCGCGGGCGACGTCTACGCCGTCTTCGAGCACATCGAACCCCGCGCCGACGGGCTCCCCACCTGGCTGGACTTGGACGTCCCCGACGACCGCTTCATCGCCTCCGCACTGCTGCTGCAGTCCGCACACCCCGGCTCCAAGCTGTACGCCGCGACCAGTGACATCAACCTGCAGACCAAACTCGCGGCGGTCGGCCTCCCCTACGTCGAGGGTCCTGCCGCCACGTGAACCGACGGCTGACTGTCGTCAGGACGCCTACCTGACCACCATCAACTTCGAAGGAGCAGCTCTCGCATGGGCGAACCGATCCCCACGGATCGCGATCGGGCGATCTACCACCGCACCGGCCACTACCTGACCGACGTCGCCGAACTCCTCCTGCGCGACGGCTACCCCGTGATCCATGCAGGCTCCTGCCAGCCCGAGCACATGAACGACCTCGAAGATGACGGCGGCGGGTACGTCGACCTCGCTCCCGAGGTCCTCGCCCAGGTGAACGGGGCGCAGCAGAACGCCATGGAGCTGCACCTTGCATGGGACACCAGCAGCGGCTGGGCCCTCGTCACGGAGATCCCTAAAGCCAAAGACGTCACCCGCTGGATGGGAGCCGGCCTCACCCCGGCCCCCGCGAAGGTGGCTGGGTTCTTCCTCGCCGGCCTCCTGGACTTTCACAGCGCTGGCAGCGACGAACGCCCCTACTACCGGAAGCCCGGCCACGACCTCGACGGCCTGGCCGAACGCCTCGCGCCCTTCGACAGGAAAGGCTCCTTCAGGGATCGCTTCCACCATGCGCGGAACGCCGCAGCCGAGCGCCTGGCCATCGACGCCATGCTCTCCGAAGACACCGTCGTCTCCATTCCAGTGCGCGCCGGGGAACTCAAGGCCCTCCAGCAGCTTGCCCAGTTCGTCGATATGAGCGAGGCACTGCGCGGTGTCGCCGTACAACTCATCGCGGACCTGAAAGCCAGAGCGTCCTCAACGAGCGACGAGGGCCAGATCGAGTCCGTCAGGTCACACAGCACCGGGGTGGCACAGGCCAAGGAGATACGTCGGATAGGGCGCGGTCGTGGCTGATCCTGCCGCAGCGCAGTATTCGCACGGACCGAACCCAGCCGCGTTCGGTCCGTGCGAAGCGCTCCAATTGGTGGGCTCCTCTTCGCCCTGAGCTCAGGGGCACGACTCCGCACGGGGCGTTGGCCACCCGTCCACGGCTGGCGTGACGGCCCGCCTGACGGGCGTGGCAGTAAAGATCTGGTGATGGTCTCCCGCCCGGCGGGAAGGACCCCGGATCGCGCTTTTTCGCACGTCAGCGCCGGGGTTCCATGGGCCGATGATCAGCCAAACGAAGATCCGTCCGGGAGACGGGCGCTATCTCTTCTGCGGCGTGATGGTCGGAGACGGCCACCGTGCTGCGGGCACGTCGCTGCGCGCCGCCCAGGACGAAGCCGGTGTCCCGCCCGGGATCTGGAAGGGCCAGGGCCTGGCCGCAGTCGGTCTCAAGGCCGGGGACGTGGTGACCGAGCGGCAGGCCGAACTGCTCCTGGGGGAAGGCCGGCACCCGGACGCCGACCGGATCGAGTCCGAGCTCCTCGCGCAGGGCAAGAGCCCGTCCTATGCCCGGCGGGCGACCGTGCTGGGCAGGCCCATCGAGCACAACCGCTCACCCGAGACCGACAAGGCCAAGGAGCGGATCCCCTGGCTCGGCATGCACCTGGTGTTCCGGCCCCCGCCGACGGCCCACATCGCGTGGGCGCTGATGGGTCACGAGATCCGCCTGGTGCTGGAGCTGTGCCAGGACATCGCCCGGGACAAGACGCTGGCGTGGCTGGAGGATGCAGTCGCTCAGATCCGCTGGAAGGGCGGCGGCAAGCACCGGGCCGGTGTCCGGGACGGGCTGATCGTCGCGGTCTTCCGGCACTACGAGTCCAGAGCCGCGGAGTCGAAGCCCCTTCTCCACGATCATGCGCTGGTCTCGATCCGTGTCCGGCGGCCGGACGACAAGGGAACGTGGGGCAACTTGTCGGCGGATTCGATGCTGGCCCACATCGTCGCGGCCGACACCCTCTACACCCTGTACTTCATGGAGGAGGTGTCCGCCCGGCTCGGGTGGGCGTGGGAGCCGCGCGAGGTGACGCCCGGCCGCAGGCCCGTCATGGAGCTGGCGGGCATCGACCAGCGGCTCATCGACTGGCAGTCGACCCGCCGCCAGCAGATCGAGGACGCGCTGTCCGTCCTCACCGCCAACTACGAGAAGAAGCAGGGGCACCCGCCGGGGGAGCGGGCCGCCTACGCACTGGGCTGCCAGGCCGCCGACCGGACACGTCCGCCGAAGCGCACGGAACTGCTGTCGCTGACCGAGCTGCGCGAGCGATGGCGCGACTCAGCGATCCGGGCCCACGGCGTCGACGTCATCGACCGGCTGGCGGAGCGGGCGCGGGCGGTGGCCGCAGCGGTGTGGGCGCGGGTCCGGCCGGTGGTCGACATAGCGCTGGCCGCCGTCGACGTCGTCGCCGTGGTGTACGTGATGCGCGGCGCGTTCAAGCGCCACCACCTGCTCGCCGAAGCCCGCCGCCATCTCTCCTACGTCATGCGCGGCCGACCCCACCGGCCCGGCGTGGACGAACAGATCGTGCAGACCGTCGTCGACGACTACACCCGCCCCGTCGGCCGGGGCCGGATGATGACCGCCGACCTGCGCGCCCTGTACCCGCGCGACACCGAGGACCAGGCCGTGCTGCGCCCGCTGACCCGCAAACGGACCGCCCCGCCGTACGAGCGGGCCCGCCTCGCCGCCGGTGCGCTGAGGGCCAGGGTCCACGCGGTGCGCCGCGCTGACCGCCTGGGCTCCCGCTCCAGGCCGCACGCCGTCGCCGTGTCCGCTGCCCCAAGGTCTCCTCTGCGGCCGACCCGTACGGACCGGAAGGCCGGCCGCGTCCCCGAGCAGGCGACTGACGTCGCCGCGATGGATCAGACCCGCCGGACGTTCGAGGCCGCCGCCGCCAAGATGGCCGCCAAGCTCAACGACGGCGTCCGGGAACGCGCCGTCGCCCACGGCCCCCGACCGCAGCCCACCGCGCCGACGACCCCGCCGACGCACACCCAACAGCCCGGCGCTCAGCCCCCGCCGGGCCCGACCCCAGGAGGAGTCGCATGAGCACCCCGGAACAACCCAGCTTCGAGGACGCCCTCGCTCGCGCCCGCGAAGCCTCCAAAGAACTGGCCGCCGTCCTCGATGAGCCGCCGCCGTGGGAGCCGGTCTGGAAGCGGCCCCGGAAGCCGAAGTCGAAGGCGGAGAAGAAGCGAGAGCTGCGCAAGCAGCGCAGGCGGCTCCAGGACGCCGGCCGCCGCCGCCTCGCCGCCGGAGAGTCCCGCCGGCCCCGCGCCCGGCAGGGCCGGATCGGCAACGCCGCCGCACGCCGCGACGCCCGCGCCCTGTCCCGGGTGCGGCACTCCACCGCCTGGTTGTGGTGACGATGCACGACATCGTCCACCGAGTGGAACCCGCGATGTCCGGCATCCAGTGGCGAACGACATCGAGTGGAGCCCACTCAGTGGAGCCCACCGAGTGGACTCCACTACTTCGGTGCGCACCGTCGATGTCCGCCATCGCACCCGGTGCGCACCTGCGCGCGGCGCCGCACCGGATGCGCACCGCCCGACCTGGGTGCCCGGCCCGACCTTTACCAGGTCGGGCCGGGCACCCGTTTTTTCTAGACCATCCTCGCTACCCGGCACGTTTCCCCTTGACAGCTCCCGCCACAGCCGCCGAAAGGGTCACGGACAAGGGGGTGTGTGATATGGGCACCCGGCCGGGTTCCGGTGCGCACCAGGTGCGGTGCACGGTGAGGCTGGTGCGCGAGTGCGGTGCGGACGATGCGCACCATGCGCCGCACCACCTGGGAGTGGCGCGCACCCGATGCGCGCGGCGCGGCGCACGGTGCGCATGGTGTGCCGCGCCGCCCGGCGGTGGGGCGCACCATGCGCGCACCACCGCCGTCCCGGATGCGCTCTACGCGGTGGTCCGGCGCACCGGGTGCGCTTCCATCGCCTGCTCCATCCCGACGGCCTCCAACTGGCGGAGCACGTCGGCGACGTCGCCGTGCTCCTCGGTGAGGATGTTCTCGGTGAAGCGGACGATGGTCTGGGCGATGCCCGGCGGGAAAGCCGGGCAGGCGCCGTCGCCGTGGCACAGGACCTCCAGGAGCAGTCGCCCGAGCGCCGCTGCCAGGAAGGAGTGCGCACACGGCTCCTCGTCACGGTCGTCCACGGCGGTGATCGGGATGAAGATGCGCGCGGCTACGTCCAGGAGCAGCCGGCGCATCTCTATGCCCGTGTCCTCGATGACCGCGCAGGCGGTGTCGATGTCCCCGGCCTGCATCGCCCGGATGTAGGCGAAGGCGCTGGCGATGTCGTCCGGTGCCATCGGAGCGAGCGGCGTGGTGACGGTGTTCTCGGGCATGACAGCTCCTCACGTACGGGCCGCCCCGCTGATCGCGGCGACCTTGGAACCGATGCTCGGGTCGCGGCCCTGTGGACAGAGTCCGCGCACCGTCGGTGAGCGCCACCTTGTGGCTGTCGCGCCGCGTTTCTCCTTGACCTGGTCCGCTACGTGCGACATACCGCCCATTTTGATTGGGGAGAAATCTCCGTCCCGGCACGCTGAGCGACGACCGAGGAAAAGCCGCTGCCGGGCGGGGCGCGCCGCTGGGAGACTTCGGGGATGACCACGCAGCGGCTGCCGTTCCCGGTCCCGGACGAACGCGCCCACCTCTTCGTCGACAGCTACGCCGACATGCACGACCTCGTTGAGGACCTGGTCGTGCCCGCCGGCGTACCCGAAGCCGCGGCGACGGTCCTGCACACGGCCCGCGAGCTGCTGCGCCAGTCGTACTACTGCTACGAGTTCTCCACCGTGGCGGTCAGCACTCCCTGATCGCGGTGGAGATCGTGCTGCGCGACCGCATCCCGGACGCGGGCAAGAAGCCGCTCTACCAGGTCATCAAGCAGGGGGCCGATGACGGGATCCTGACGGCCCGGCAGGCCGAATACCTCGACTACGGCCGCCAGATCCGCAACGGCATGGCACACGGCCAGACCACGCACACGGTGATGCCCCCGGCCATGGCGGTGCCGATGGTGACCACCTCGTTCACGATCGTCACCGAGCTCTGTACCGCGCCCGCCTGATGATCACGTCTGGGTAAAGGCGTCCGATGGAATGTCACACGAGCATGATCATCCGGACCTTTATGAGGTGACAGCGGATCTCTGTCGGGAGAGCCGCGCACCTGATGAGGAGCTCCACCGTGACGTACACCAGCAGCGCCCGGCAGCCCGAACCGGAGCCGCGCCCCACCTCGACAAGGGGTGCTGAGCACCCGTTGGGCGGCGCGGGAAGCAGTGCCGCGTCCAGTGCCGCGAACGATTCCAACGTCGTTCCCATCACCGCAGCTCACACCGCCCGCCAGGGTCTCCACCGGCACGCCGACACCTCTCTCCCTTCCCCTGAAGAGTCAGCGAAGGGGAAGAAGTCCACTCCCACGGCCGTGAAGGTTCGGGCCGACGCGCTGCGGATGCTGGGGTGCGTGCGGATAGCCACGGTGCAGCAGATGGCTCAGGTGATCACGGCAGAGGACAAGGACGGCCGGTCGTACGTGCGCAGGGCGATGTCGAAACTGGCGGAGCTCGGACTGGCGGAGACGAACGGCAAGGACGGCAAGCACCCGATCTGGAACCTGACTCCGGCGGGGCAGAAGGCTCTGGCCGACGGCAACGAGCTGCCGTCCCGCCCGAAGGCCGGCACCGGAGCGAAGGCCGTTCGCGCCGGGTTCGGCCCGCACGGCGTCGCGGTGACCGACACGATCCTCGCCTACGGCAACCGGCGCTCCCTGACCGACTGGCAAGTGGAGGTGAACCACGCCATCAAGGAGATCGGCCTGAGCTTCAACACCGACGCAGTCCTCGCCCAGCCCACCGCGACCAGCGAGGTCCGCCTCTTCGAACTCGACAACGGCACCATGTCCCAGGCCCGCCTCGCCCGTGAGGTCTGGGACTACGAGCGCTACGCCGGGCACCGCGTCTGGGAGGGAGCCCGCGGCACCAACGGCCGCACGTTCCCGTTCTGGCAGCGCCACCGCTACACCCGCTCCGAACGCTTCCCGCGGCTGCACGTCGTCCTGGCGGGCAAGGAGGAGCACCTGCTCGACAACCGCCGCCAGGCGCTCACCGCCGACGTCCAGGGCATCGCCATCGCGGTGTGGGTGAACACCCTGCCCCGGCTGCAGCGCGGCGAGCCCTGGTACGAGATCGGCGTCGACGCCCCGGACCGGCGCCGCGAGCGATACCCCGAGCCCGCCGGCCGCTGACGCCGCACGCGACGCCGGGCACGCCCTCGCTGCGAAGGGGGCTGTCCGCTGTCCGGCCCGGCGGGCGGAACGGGCACCGAAGTCACCGTGCCACCGCGCGGGACGACCGGGATCCAGGCACGCACTGTGCCCCGGCCACGGCGTACCAAGGAGACGTCGACGCAATAGCCAGCTGAGGAGACCCGTGAGCATCAGGCGCAACAGGCGGGACAAGCACGAGGACATCGGGGCCGCGGCTGCCTGGCCGTACGGCCCAGGCACCTACATGTGGAACGCGCTGGCACGGCTGCGCAGTACGCACAGCGACCCTGTCGTCGGCCTCGAGCCGTTCGCCCTGCCGGCGGGTGCCCTGTCCTTCGTCCAGGCACCGGACGTCGTCCTCGCGTCGCGGATACAGCTGACCGGGACGCAGACCACCAGCGACCTACACGACATGATCTCCACCGCCACGCGCGGCATCAGTTGGGACGCCCGGACCCTCGGGCCCGATGTGGCGCTGGACATCATGGTGGGCAGGCGCCACGACCTCGCCCTGCACAAGGACCATCTGACCGGCCTTACCCGGCTCCTGCTGGACGCCGCCGACACCATCGGCACGCCGGGAACTGCCCGTTCGGGCCGCTGTTTCCACTGCGGCGGGAGCGGGCTCGCCCGCCCGCTGTGGAAGCGGTAGTTGTCAGCCGGTCACGACGTCGCGTAGTTCCCGTACGGCGCGTTCGCGGTGGTGCTGGGCGGGGATCGCTTCGTACAGGTCCAGGGCGCGGCGGCGGACCAGGCCGGTGCGGTAGTCCACGGGCAGTGCGGTGAGGGCGTCGACCGTACGGCGGCACGCCTGCTCGGTGTCGCCGTCGTGATGGGCACAGGCGGCGCCGTCGATGTTCAGCAGAGTGCGCGTCATGGCGCTGGTCGGCGCGGACAGCTCCAGGGCGCGCTGATGGCTCTCGTTCGCGCGGCGGGTGTCCCCGAGGGTGGTGAAGGCGTGGCTGAGGTGGACGTGGTGTTTCTGCTCGCCGTACGTCAGCCAGGTGTCCGACCGCTCGCTCTCGGGGAGCCGGTTCATGAGGGCGTCGGCGGCCTCGAGCGCGGCGCGGGCCTGCTCGCTCTGGTGGTTGAGGGCGTAGGCGCGGGCGGCGACGGCGGCCGCCAGGGTCGCCGCAGCGGTGGGCCGGTGCCCGGCGACGTGACGGGCCCGTTCGGCGAGGCCGGCCGCCGCCTTCGGGGCACCGTAGTTGAGCGGGACCATCGCCTCGCGGGCGAGGACCCAAGCGTGCAGCTGGTCGTCGCCGGATTCGGCGGCGGCCTGGGCGGCGGTCGCGAACCAGGCACGGGACTCGCGGCGGCTGCCCAGGTCGTGTAAGACGATCGCGGTCATCCCGGCCATCTGTCCGGCCGTGCGGCACAGCCGCGCCCGGACCGGTGCGGGCTGCGGGACGGTGAGCAGCGGGCGCAGGGTTGTGAAGTCCGTGACCAGGTCGGCCAGCACGCTGTTGGGCTGCTGGCCGTGGTAGCCGTACCCGTAGCTCTCGGCAGCGGCCTCCAGGTCGGCCAGGTCCTGGGGAACGTCGGGGGAGATGATCTGGTCGGCGGCGGTGAGGGCGGCGAGTGCCGGTGCGGTGAGGCCGGCGGCCAGTGCGCCGCGCAGCAGGTTGCGGCGTTTCATGGGGTCATCTCCATGGTGGGACTCCGTTGAGAGCCGTAGGTGCTCACTCGGTGTCGGTGTAGTCCAGGAAGTCGGCGACGGCGGGGATGCCGCGACGGCGGGTGAGCTTCTTGCGCAGGTCTTCCAGCGTGCTGGTGCCGCGCGCGGAGGTGACGCCGCCCATCCGGTCGACGGCATCGTGCGCGGTGGCCACGGCGGCGTCGACGTCACCGAGACCGAGGTGCGCTTCGGCGAGCCGGGCCAGGTAGATGGCGTGACCTCGCGGGAAGGCGTCGCCGTTGTACGCCTCCTGGCTGGTGTGGACAGTAGAGGCTTCCAGGAAGTGGACGACGGCACGCTTGGGGTTGCCCAGATTGAGGGCGGAGCTCCCGATGAGCTGGTGGGCCTCACCGAGGTTGTACCAGTACACGCACGGCAGATCGTCCTCGATGGGAGCGGCGCTCTCGTAGGCGTCCAGGGCGGCGTTGGCGGACCGGTCGGCGGCCCGGGCGTCGCCGGCGTGCGCGTGGGCCCGGCAGGCGCGGGCGTGCAGCATGGAGGTCAGGCGGGCTGAGCCGGTCTTCGGCGCCTGCGACAGGGCGGCTTCGACGAGGTCGACCGCGCCGCGGGGGTCGCCGGTGGAGTAGTGCTGGATGGCCCAGAACGCGAGGGTGTTCGCCGCGACCACGTGATCGTCGGCGCTGGCTGCGGCCCGCAGGGCGGTGGAGTAGTGGCGTTCGGCGGCAGCCGCCTTCCCGCTGTCGTAGGCCGTCCAGCCCGCGCTGCGGGACGCTTCGGCCGCCGCGGCGAACAAGCGGCGCTCCACACCTTCGCCGAAGGACGCGTTCTTGAGGGTGGCCCTGATCATGCGGAGTTCGGTGCGGGCCGCGTCGTAGACGTCGCCGGATCCGACGGTGTCATCGAGCCGGCGCAGGCTCTCAAGGCGCCGCTCGAAGTGGTCGGGGACGTCCGTGCCGATCCGGCTGCCCGCAGTGGGGGCAGCCCCCGCCGGTGCGGCGGCTGACCATTGGGCCACGGTGGTGCCCAGGGTGACGGATGTGGTGATCAGAAACTTCCTGCGGTCCACCGGACCTCCTGTGATCTCCAGTGCCTGCACCGCCCCCGAGGTCGTCCACGGGAGGGTGAAGAGGGTGTGGTCCGGCACGGCCAGCAGCAGCCAGCCCGGCCAGCCATGGGCGTGGATCGCCTCGGGCGGGATGCCTTCCAGCGCGGCCATGGCGAGCTGGGTGTGGTAGCTGGGCGCGTAGACGCCCGCGATCCACCGGGACGCCTTCTCCTTGCGGTACGCCATCTGCCCGTACCCCATGCGCTGGTGCTGCTCGGCAACACGGAGCAGGTACGCCTCGGCCTTCGTCCCGCGCACGGCCAGCAGGTAGGCCAGCGGGTGGCGTTCAGCTGCGTCAGTGGTCACGGACCCATCCCTTTCGCGGGCGCGGGCGACACCAGTCTTCCGGCTCCCGGCGGGCGGGGGAAGGCCGCCCGGGGTGAACGGCAACCGGCGGCAACGACCCGCAACAGGCGGCAACGCCACCGCTCTGTGAGGCAGTTGGCGCCTGCGGTGTCCTTGCACGGCTGCCCGACAGGGCCGCGCTTCGACGACGTGTCAGGAGGACCCGATGGCGACCACATTCCCCGCAGCCGTCACGGCGGCGCAGACCGGCCCCGGGCGGGCGGAGGTGCTTGACCAGGTCGCCCGGCTGGTCGACCTGGAGGAGTCCGCGATCGAGCAGATGCGGGCTGAGGCGCTGGGAGCGCCGACGCGCGGCGTCGTCGCGTACGGCGAGTACCAGTCCGGCGGCTGGTGGACCACGTCGCTGATGAACCACTCCGACTCCGGTGACCCGCACGACGTCGTCATCGGCGACGGACGCCCCCAGCCCACCTCCTTACTCAAGGAGATGCCGGCCACCGCGCGGTTCCTCGACTCGCTGGGGCTGAACTTCATGTACGTGCGCCTGGCACGCCTGGAGCCGCACTCCTACCTGTGGGAACACCGCGACTACGCGGAACTTCTGGAGACCGACCGGCACCGCCTGCACATCCCGCTCGTCACCAACCCCTCCGCCGTCCTGGTCACCGCCGGCGCCCGGGTCCACATGGCGGCCGGATCCCTGTGGCGGCTGACGCCCTCGCAGGCCCACGGAGTCTGCAACACCACCGGCCCGGACCGGCTCCACCTGATCGCCGACGTCTACGCGGACGACGCCTACCAGGCCCTCGCCGCCCACCCGCACCTGCGCGACGGGGACACCGCCGACCTGCCGGAGATGACGGCGGCGGAGCGGGCCGGGCTCCTGGAGAAGGCCGGACAGCTCGCGGAGCTCGGCTTCACCGTCGCGGCGGAACAGACGCTGCTGCGCGCCTTCTACACCCACGCCCTGCCGGAGGGCGGCGCATACGACCTGATCGCCGAACTCCACGCGGGCTGCCGCGCGGACGCCGACGTGAGCCGCTGGCGGGCGGCGAAAGCGCACCTGCTCGCCCGCCCCTGACTCCGCCCCGATCCCTTCACCTGAGAGGACACCGCATGCCCACCGCCGTTCTTCCGCCCACCGAGCTGACACCGCTGGAGGAGCTGGCTCACGCCCACCGGCCTGCGCAGCTCGCCGTCCTGGGCGACCTGGTCCAGGCCCTGTCGGCCACCACGGCCGTGACGCACCTGCTGGTACGCGGCTCGCTCGCCACCGGCACCGCGGACCGGTTATCCGACGTCGACCTGGTCGTCGCCGTCCGCGACGACCGGCTGCCCGCCCTGATGGACAGCCTGGACGCGCTGATGTCCACCACCTTCGGCACCCTGCTGCCCGGCTGGCGGGACACCATCGTCGGCAACCTGGGCGGCGCCGGGTTCGTCTACCTGCTGCCCAACGACGGCCACCTGCTGCAACTGGATCTGTACCTGTGCCCGACCAGCGGGGTCGGGGCGCTGCGCCGCAGGATCGGCCCCCGCCTGCTGTGGCAGGGCCCCGGCGCCGACGACACCGCCGACGCCGACACCCAGCAGCGCACCGCGCAGGAACTCGCCCGCGCCGCACAGACGCCGACGGACTGCGGCCATCTGCTGGTCCAGGCGATGGTGCTGCACGCGATGCTCCGCAAGCGCCTGGCCAGGGGCCAGCAGTACATCGCCTACGGCCTCCTGCACGACCTCAACGCCACCTGCCGGGACGTGATCCGCACCGCGCTGGTCCCGCACTCCCGGCACCACGGCTGGTACCACCTGCCCGACGAAGTCGGCCGGACCGCCACCGGCCGGGAGTGCCTGACCGAACTGACCGAGGCGCTGACCAGCCCGCCGGTCCCCACCGTGGCGCAGGCAGACGACGCCCTGGACCGCATCGTGCGCCTCGCGCAGCGGATCGCCCCGCACGCCACCGACTTGCTGACCAACGAGATCACCGCCTACCGCGCCTACCAGCAGCACGAGGAAGGACTGGCATGACCCGCATCGACCACGCCCCGGACCTGACCGTGGCCCTGTTCGCCGGGGTCGTCCCGCCGGACGGCGAGGAACCGTTAGCGCAGGCTGCCGGCGCCGCCCTGGCCCAAGCCGGGTACGCCCTGCGGCACGGCGGCTACAACGGACTGATGGAGGCCGCCGCGCGCGGCGCCGCCCGCCACCACGTGCCGGTCACCGCGATCACGCTGGCCGACCGGCCCGACTGGGGAGCGCTCAACCCGTTCGTCACCACCACCGTGTACTCCCCGACCATGGGGGCCCGGCTGCACGCCTACCTCGATGACGCGGACCTGGTTGTCGCCATGGGTGGCGGCGTGGGCACGTTGCACGAAATCACCGCCGCCCTGTACTACGCCACCACGATCCGCTCCCTGCCCGTACGGCTGCTCGGGCCCGCAGCGTGCCGCCTGAGCACGTTCCTGCGGGCCGAAGGCTGGCTGACCGAGAGCCCCACCCGGCCCCTGGGCTTCCTGCGAGAGCTCCCCGACGCCGAAGCGCTCGCCGCCGATCTCAAGGCCCTCGCCGCCAGGCGGTGCGCGTCATGAACCCGCATGCCACCGCCCCGTTCGCGGAGAAGATCGCCACCGTCGCCTACCGGCCGGGCCCCTACCGGCTCCCCGACGGCGGCACGCTCGACAGCTACTTCGACCCCTACCGGCTGGCCGGCGACCCTCAGCTGCTGACGGAGACCGCGGCCGCGCTCGCGGATCTGCTGCCCGCCGGCACAGAGGCCCTGGCCGGTCCGGCGCTGGCCGGGGTCCCGCTGGTCACGGCGGTGTCCCTGCACACCGGTCTGCCCGCCGCCTTCCTGCGCCCGGCACCGAAGGACCATGGGACGTCGCAGCAGATCGAGGGCGCCGACCTGGGAGGCCGGCGGACCGTCCTGCTGGACGACACTGCCCGCAGCGGCGCCAGCCTCCTGTGCAGCGCCCGCCTGCTGCGCATCGGCGGCGCGCTGGTCGGCACGGCCGTGTGCGTCCTGGACCGGGACGCGGGCGCCGCCGCCCTGCTCGCCGACCACCACCTGGTCCTGCGCGCCCTGGTCCGAGACCCGGACGGTGCCCGGTGACGGACTCCCGTAGCGCGGCACTGTTCGACCTGGACGGGGTGCTCCTGGACAGCGCCGACGCGGTGTGTTCCACCCTCGCGGCGGTCGCCACCTGCGCTCTCGGGCGCCGCGTGACGCCGGGCGACCTTCCGCCCGGCGCGCTGCGCCGCCCCCGCATCGAGGTCCTGGCGCTCCTGGACGTCACCGATCCCGACGACGCGTGCGACCGCTGGTGGGACGGCGCCATGTCGGCCACCCCCATCGAGCCGTTCCCCTGCGTGCTCTCCGGCCTGCTGGCCCTGCGCGCGCAGGGCACGGCCACCGGCGCGGTCACCCTCCAGGACCCCGACCGCCTGCGGTGGCTGCTGCCGCCGACGGTGGCCGAACTGCTGGACGTCGTCATCACCCGCCAGGACACCCGGCCCAAACCGGCCCCGGACGGACTGCACGCCGCCCTGAGCCAGCTGGACGTCCCACCGGAACGCGCGGTGTACGTCGGGGACAGCCCCACCGACATGACCGCGGCCCGCGCCGCCGGAGTCGTCGCGCTCGGAGCAGTGTGGGGCTGGCACCCTCCCGCAGCCCTGCGCGCCGCCGGGGCCGATCACCTCCTGCCCGAGCCCGCCAGCATCGGGCCATCCCTGCTGCACCACCTGCCCCTAATCGGCAGCACGTGACCCAACCGGGCCACTACAGTGGAGGGGCGCCCCTGCGGGCGCCCCTTTGCACTTCTGATCCAGAGGACACAGGCGAATGCGCGTGATGCGGCGACGAGCACCCGGCGTCGAGCTGGAGTACTGAGGACCTCGTTCCTCAGCCCGACTCGCGGTCCGGCTCGGCGCGCACCCCATCACCCCGCCACCCGTTTCCCGGACCTCTGAGAGCTACCCCGATGCCTGTACCGCCCACCAGCGGCCGTCTGCAATGGACCGACGTCCCCACGCCCCTGCGCGCCCGCCTCGAAGACGCCCTCGGCGCACCCGTCACCGACACGGTCACCCCCTCCGGCGGCTTCGGCCACCAGCTCGCCGCCGCGCTCACCCTGGCCGACGGCACACGGGCCTTCGTCAAGGCGGCCCCCGACGACGACCCGCTGACCGACGCCAACGTCCACGAGGCCGCCGTCCTCGGCTCGCTGCCGCCCGGCGCCCCGGCCCCGGACCTGCTGGGCATCCACCGCGCCGCCGACTGGACCGCCGTCGTCATCGCCCACCTGGACGGCCCGCACCCCGACTTCTCCCCGGCCTCCGGCGACGCCGAACAGACCTGGGCGCTGCTGGACAAGCTCACCTCCAGCCCCGCCCCGGCCCCGTACGCCGCAGCGGTGAACAGCACGCCCTCCACCACGGCGGCCCTGCACGGCTGGGACGAACTGCTCGCCGATCCGCCGGCCGACCTCGCCCCCGCCGCCCGTGAGCGCCTGGAGCAGTTCGCCGAACTCGAGGCGGCCTGGCCCGGCCTTGCCCACGGCGACCGCATCGTCCACGGCGACCTGCGGGCCGACAACATGGTCCGCGACCACCACCTTGGCGTGACTTTCGTGGACTGGGCACACGCCACCACCGGTCCGGCCTGCATCGACGCGGCCTCGCTAGCCCCGCAGCTCATCCTCGCCGGACACGCGCCCGCCGACGTCGCCCGGCTGCTCCGCGACCACCCCGCCACCGCTGGCAGCCCCGAGACCACCACCGCATTCCTCGCCGCGCTCACTGGCCACTGGCACCGCAACGCCCGCCAGCCCGCACCCCCCGGCGCCCCCGGACTGCGCACCTACCAGCACCGCGCTGCGGCAGCCGGCCTCGCGCTCCTCAGCTACCGCTTGGGCTGAAACCGCGGCTGTCACGCTCTCGTGTCAGTGGCCAGTCGGCCCCGTGTCAGCGACGTGGGCATCTCGTGTCAGCAGGGCGTCAGCCCACCCACCCGATGTCACGGACCTCGATCGCTCCGGCGTTCGGCATGAACTGGATCCAGCACCGCCGCCCAAACGCCTCCCGGATCTCCTCCACCGAGCCGACGTCGCGCACATCGGGCCAGGCCCGCGGATCCAACCGTGCGACCTCCACCAGCGCCATCACCTCCCGCCGGGCCCGGTCGTCCGGAAGCTGCGCCATGACCTCCACAGCGAGTTCCTCCACCACCACGCCGTACCGCATCCCGCACACCCCCGTGTGATCGACTGGGGCAGCAGCGTACGAAGGAACCGCCGATCGCGTTCCGGCCTGTGGATAACCCGCGTCCGCGCTGTTCAACGGCCCGGAGCGCGGCCTTGATGGCGGCGACGTGGGGCCGGATGAACGCTTGCGCCCGCTGTTCGGCCTGAGCGTGCTCTTCGTCGCACAGGACCCGCCGTACGCGCAGTTCGGTGATCTCGACTTCGTACGTGCGGTAGTCGTCTGCGGGCCGGAGCAGCGGCGAACATCGCCACGACGTCCGCGTCGAGGCGAGGGTCGCCCGGGGCCGACTATCGCTACACATGGCCCGATACCGCTAAGAAGGGACCCGCGCCGCGTCGCAGGACGGACGCGAACTGCGGCTCGCCCCGATGACGTCCTGGACCCGGTCGTGCGCGCGGCCAGCGACCAGCTCCAGACCGTGGTCACCGATCGCAGGGCGACACGGTGACCATTCCGCCCGGCAGCCGCTTCACCTCACAAGGCCCCGTGTTGCGCTAGGTGTTGCGGTAGAGGTTGCGCCAAGTGTTGCGCTGAGTGTTGCGGTAGGTGTTGCGCCGACCTCCACAGCACCCTGGAGTCCGCGCAGGTCACCACGGGCGTACGGCGTGGTCGGGCCGCTGACATCCCCGTTGCGACCCCCTTCGACCATGCCCTGGCTGGAGTTGAGGATGAGGGAGGGCGGGATTGGGCGGCGCGGAACGTCCCGGGGATCGGGGCGCGCTCAGCCGGTTGCGCGTCGGCGGGGCCGCCGCGCCTGGCCGCCGTCAGTGCGGCGATGACGTCAGGCGGGGGACGTCGGCGGGGGAGAGGTCGGGCCGGGCACGGTGCCAGCGTGCGGGATGTCGCCACCGGCCAGAGGTGTCGCGGGCGACGTCGACGCCGACTTCTACCACCAGCTCGGGTTCCACCAGCGTGACGACCAGTTTTTCCTGGCTGCCCCACCCGGCGGAGAACGACCAGCCTGTCCACGGATGACCACGTCGCCCGGGAGCGAGCAGGCCGGCGACCGCAGCACCCGCCGTCCGGGCGAGGGTGGTGGTGCGGCCGACGTACTGAAGGCGGCCTTCGGTGCCGTACCTGCCGAGCAGCAGCGTGCGGGGAGCGCCCAGGGAACCGGTGACCGCGCCGACGATCGCCTCGCTCGTCTCGCGGACCTTGTATTTCTCCCAGCCCCTCACCGACGGGCGGTAGGCGTCGTCCAGCCTCTTGAAGACCACGCCCTCCATCCCGACCGAGGCCCACGTCAGCCACTCGCGCACGACGTCGGCCCGGGTGGTCGACGGGCACAGCGCCCACGGGGCAGACAGCCGGCGGGCGGCGAACACGGACTCCAGCGCGGCCCTGCGCCGCCGGTACGGCCAGGAGGTCGTGTCGGTCCCGGACTGCCGCAGCAGATCGAACGCGACGAAGTGGGCCGGCCACTCTTCCGCAGCCCGGGCCGCCCCGCCGCCGCGCCGGGCAAGCCGGTTCTGCAGCCGCTCGAACGCGAGGCGGCCCGCGGCGTCCCATACGACCAGCTCGCCGTCCAACGCGGTCGCGTCCGGCAGTTGCACGGCCCCGGCCACGACCTCCGGAAACGACGGACCCATCTCGGTACCGCGCCTCGAGCGGAGCACCACCCGGCCCGCGTCGACGGAGACGAGAGCCCGAAATCCGTCCCACTTCGGCTCTGCAGCACGGCCAGGCTGCAGATCGGGTACGGGCACGGGGGTGGTCAGCATCGGCTCGGGCAGCGTCCATGTCACACCCGATCCCTTCCACCAAGAACTCCGATGCTGTCCTGCTGCTACCACCAGACCCAGCTGGAGCGTGCACGTTGCGTCTCCCGGCCTTCACGCTGAGCAAGCCGGGATGATATGACTACGTTGCGTGATCTTGCGGGACGGATCAGTGTCGGGGGGCGGTGAAGTGTGGCTGGGGAGCTGGAGCCAGGCAGTGATGGGACGAGGCCAGTCTTCGAGAACATTCCGGAGCCGGCCTCGCCTCCGGTGGTGGTCACCACTCCGCAGGGCGCTCCTACTTTCACCCCGCAACAGCTCCTGGCCCACGTCTACAAGGCCGACGACTGGGAGGACTTCACGGTCGAATGGGTCCGGGCATTCGGCCTATGGAACGGGCGCCCCTATCTGCGGGTGAAGAGAATGGGCGGGGCTGGCGACCGAGGAGCGGACGTCGCGGCCTGTCTGACTCCGCAGGGCACCGCCGGTGAGTGGCATTGCTACCAGTGCAAGCACTACAGCAAGGCGCTGACGCAGAGCGATGCGTGGCCCGAGATGGTCAAGATTTTCGTGGCGAAGGTGCTGGGCGAGTACGAGCTGCCCACTCGGTACGTCTTCGTGGCACCGAAGATCGGCCAGACCCTTGATCGGCTCCTTCTCCATCCTCCGAAACTGAAGAAGGACTTCCTCGAAGCCTGGGACAAGGCGGACTCCAAACTCGGGACGGACCTTGACCCGGCCGTGCGGCAGGCGGTCGGGGACCTCGCTCGGCAGACGGAATTTTCGATGTTCGAGGCCGCAGACATCGACAACATCCTTGAGCTGCACGCGACGACCCCGCACCATGTACGGCGCTTCCCGGAGCGGCTCAGGCCGCGTCCAGATGCCGATCCGGCGCCTGCAGAACAGAGAGCCGACGAGGCCGTGTATGTGCAAAAGCTCCTGGACGTCTACAACGAGAAGTACGGCCTCAGCCTGGAGACCCTTGCCCAGGCTCGCGAACACGAGCGGATCAACCGGCACCTGGCTCGCCAGCGCGAGGCGTTCTTCCACGCAGACGCGTTGCGGGTCTTCGCCCGCGAGAGTGTCCCCGAGGCCACCTACAAGAAGATCGAAACGAACCTGTACAACGCCGTAGTCGACATCGAGGACCGCGACTACAACTGCGGACACGAGCGCCTGGACGCCGTGCTGGACGCCGCCGCAGCCCACCAGCCCAACCCACACAACATCCTCGCCCCCGTCGTGGAAGTCCTCGACCTCAAGGGCCTCTGCCACCATCTGGCGAACGACCACAAGCTGACTTGGTGCAAAGAGGAGTCCGCGTGAATCCTCTCAACAGCCCCCTGGAAGTAGGCGTCCGCGCCCTGGTCCTGCTGTCCGAGACCTTCCCCCGCCGCCTGGACGTCGCCCAGCTCGTCTACCTCGACCACGCGATGCTCCACAGCGGCGACCTCACCGACGGCCCGTCCAGCCTCCACCCCGAGCTTCCCATCGGTCCCGGCGAACTCGGCATGCGCCGGCGCCTCATCGAACAGGGACTCGTCGTGCTGATGCGAGCCGGCCTGGCCGACATGACCGCCACCGACGACGGCTTCCTCTACGGCGCCACAGAGGAAGCCGCCAGCTTCCTCAACGTCCTGGAAGCCCCCTACGTCGGGCTGCTCACGGAACGGGCCTCCTGGCTAGTCAGCACCTATATGCACGAAGAAACGGACGTCCGCGACGGCATGAAGCAGATCACCCAGCGCTGGTTCGACCGCCTCACGGCTGACACTCCACACCCAGCCGAAGGGGACGTGCTGTGAACAGGCTGACGCTGGTACACCTGACATTCCTCGGAGTGGGCAAGCCTCCCGCGACTGTTGAGTTCAGCCCGGGCCTGACGGTCATCTACGGCGCTTCTGAGCGTGGCAAGTCCTACGTAGAGAAGTCCGTGGACTACATGCTCGGTGCCAGCGAGCTCAAGCCCATCCCGGAGGACGAGGGCTACAGCCGCATCCTGCTCGGGCTGCGAGCGGACGACGGCAGGGTCCTGACCCTCTCCCGTGGGCTCGCGGACAGCACCATCGACGTGTTCAACAGCGATCTGCGCCAGCTCACCACGGCGCCGGCCGACGCCACGCTCAGCTTCAAGCACAGCCCGACCTCCCAGCGGAACATCTCCCGATACCTCCTCAAGTTGCTGGGAATCGATGGACTGAAAATCCTGCGGAACTCACGCGGCGAAGTACGACTGCTCAACTTTCGGGACCTGGCTCGGCTGTCCGTCATCAATGACTCGCGTATGGGCGGTGAGCGGTCTCCGGTCCTCACTACCGGGCTGCCGCAAAACGAGACCGGGGAAAAGTCAGTCCTCAAGCTCCTCCTCACCGGCCAGGACGAACCAGTCGGCCCGACCGCGCCCGGCACTGTGGAGAAGAAGATCGGCAAGGGCCAGGTCGAGATCCTCGACCGCCTCATCGACGACAACCGCGAAAAGCTCACCCTCGCCGCAAATCAGTCCGAGCTACGTGAGCAGTTGGCCCGCCTGCAAAGCTCACTGGACACCGCCACTTCCCGCTCCAGTCAGCTCACCGCTTCCCGCGCCGCCCTCCTGCACCGTCGCCGCGACCTGGAAGCCAGCGACAGCACCAATCGGCAGCGCGCCAGCGAAGTGCGTCAACTTCTAGCCCGGTTCGCACTGCTACGGGACCAGTACGAGTCGGACCTCGAACGCCTGCGCATGGTCGGCGAAGCAGGAAATCTCCTGGGCTACTTCCAGACCGGAACCTGCGTCTTTTGTGGTGCAGAACCAGAGCATCAGCACCCTGGGCATCACCTTGCTGAGACAACGCAACTCGTGGCAGCTGTAGCCGCCGAGACCCGGAAGACCACCGAGCTGCACCGCGACCTTCTCAGCACGATCGAAGACCTTGAGGCTCAAACGGCAGACTTGAACGCGGAGAGCGCCCTCCACACTGACCAGCTCACAGGCATCGACAGCGAACTGCGCGCCCTCGATGAGCAGCTCGAACCACTCACGACAGACACCAGCGAGGTCCTCGCGGCTCGTTCACGCCTGGAGCAGGAGCTGGCCATCCACGCCCAGATCGAGCAGCTCGAGGAGATGAAGGCATCACTGTCGAATGTCCTGCCCGCCCCGCCGCCGGTCAGGCC
This sequence comes from Streptomyces sp. NPDC006872, assembly GCF_040635845.1. Classification (NCBI taxonomy): domain Bacteria; kingdom Bacillati; phylum Actinomycetota; class Actinomycetes; order Kitasatosporales; family Streptomycetaceae; genus Streptomyces; species Streptomyces sp. NPDC006872. The sequence continues at coordinate 16,140 of NZ_JBEYIL010000029.1, read as the reverse complement.
AGACGGCATTCCCGCTGCTGACATTTCAGACTTCGAGCAGGCGATTCATCAAACGCTCCAAGCCTGGCATGTCCCCGGGGAGAACCGGGTCACATACAACCCGACCAGTGCAGAGATCGCAGTCGACGGGCGCCCCCGGGGTAGCCGAGGCCACGGCATGCGGTCCATCATCCATGCGGCTTTCGTCGTATCACTGGCACGCCGCAACCGAGCTCGCGGATTCATCCACCCTGGATTCGTGATGCTCGACTCGCCCGTCGTCACTTTCCGACAGGCCGAAAACCGGGAAACCGATCCAGAGCTGATGACCTACGACGTAGTCGAGCACTTCTACCGAGACCTGCTCGACAACCCCCCGGGACAGGTCATCATCATCGAGAACGGCACTCCGCCCGCCGCCGTCACCGAACGTGCCAGGATCTACGCCTTCAGCGTCGACGGTTCAGAGCGTCTCGGCTTCTTCCCACCACGAGATCACACATCGACGGACTGAACACCAGATTTGGGGTGCGGCCGACCACTGTCTGCGGCGTCCAGCTGACGCTCGGAGGGGGGTTTGTTGGTGTACGGGGTGGCGGCTGACCTGGTGTGTTGCTGGTTTTTTGAGAGGCAGTGGTTGGTGGGCGGACGGGGAGAGCGGGGTGTATGAGCTGGGGTTGTGTGTTCTGGGCGGAGAGGAGCTGGCGTCGTTGTAGGTATCCGTAGGGCCAAAAGGATTGGTGTGTATTTGTGCTGGTCAGGGCTGTTTGAGTGGTGTCGTCGGTGATGGCTGCTTGGTGTGTATCCGCTGGGTGGTGATCGGCTTGTGGGGCTGCCGGATCGGTGCCTGCTACGTTTCCGGCTCGTAGAAGAACATGTCTGTCTCTGATCCGATGTCGGATGAGTGCCAGAGCGCGCGGATCTCCCCGACTGGGCTCGTGCGTGGTGGCGTTGTCTCGTCCCGGAGGTAGGCGCCCAGGCAGGCGATGGCGTCACGGCAGAGGTGGATCGTGTCGACGCGTCGCTGCTCCCAGGTTCTGGTGTCGTCGGGAAGCGAGAGTGGCATCAACAGGCAGTTTTCTCTCACTCGGTCACGAAGGCCGGCGTCGGGAACGCGCTGCATCAGGACTTGGATGCTCAGTATGCGTTCGTGGAGCAGGTGACTGCGGGCGTCGTCGTTGGGGCCGGCTCGGCGGGCGTCGCGTTCTATTTCGAGCAGTTCGGTCAGCGCCGCCTCAGCTGCCGTGGCTGCACGGGTGTGCCGTTGATCGTCACGGGCTTGGGCTGCCTGCCGTCGCTGGGCGATGGCTGCGGACCAGATCGAGAGGGTTCCTCCGATCATGGTTCCTGCCAGGCCGAGCAGCGCCCCCACCCACGCCGATGAGTCCACGCAGGCGTTCTTCCCGAACGGCGGGAGGCTGACTCCTGGACGGGCTGGACTGGCCGAGGAACGGGGGCGGGTCCTTGGCGGCCGGTCGGCGCGTTGACGCTGCGACGGGCATTCCGTCTGGTGGGGCGGGGGTTATCGGTTGCGGGGGCGGTGGTGGGTTTCTGCGAGGTGGTCGAGGCGGATGGTGTCGAGGAGGGTTTTGGTGATGCGTTCGGTGCCGTCGCAGATGGCGGTGATGGCTGCTTGGCGGATGAGTCTGGTGAGGCTGCCGATGCGGCCGGCGGTGCGTTGGTGGAGGTAGGTGTGGTGGCGGGGGAGGGTGCCGGGTTTGTGGTGGTGGAGGTCGAGGTTGTTTTCGATGTCGGTGATGACGTCGGTGAAGGGGCGGGTGCGGCCGTGGCGGGCGGGGAGGGGGCCGCAGGTGATGAGGGTGGCGCGTCCGGCGAGCTGGGCGCCGCGGGTGCCGGAGAAGAGGGGTGTGTCGGTGACGTCGATGCCGGCGTAGACGAAGGTGGCCCGGAGGCGTTCGGTGAGGTCTTTCAGGAGGTCGGCTGCTTGTGCGCCGGTGGTGGTGCGGGGGTTGAGGCGGTGGATTTCGTCGATGAGGACGAGTTGGACACCAGCCTGGGTGTAGGTGTGGCAGACGGCGTCGGTGATCTGGGTCTGGGTCATGCGGGCGGTGACGGGGATGCCGAGGTAGCAGGCGAATTCGGTGATGAGGGTTTTCGCGGTGGCGCCGGGCGGGACGAGGACGTACGCGACGGGTACCGCGGCGTGTGCTGATCCGGGCGGTGCGGGGTGTTTGCGGGTGTGGGCGAGGTGGCAGGCGCGGCCGACGTGGAGGAGAGCGGTGGTTTTCCCTGCTGCGGCGGGTCCGGTGACGATCAGGGAGGGGCGTGCGGTGGCCTGTTGGTGGCGGCCGAGGATCATCAGGGTGCGGACCTGAACGGCGAGGGTGCTGATGGCGGGGGTGCGGATGGTGACGAAGCTGGAGTGGTAGGCGAGGCGTTCTTCTGTGGTGCGGGGCGGGTCGTCGGGCTGGGGCGGGGCGGGCGGGTCGGTGGTGGCGAAGCGGTGCCAGCCCTGCCAGGTGGTCAGCGGCCAGGACGGCTCGGCCACGCCGCCGGCGTTGGCTGCTGTGCTGCTCGCGCTCTGCGGGCGGGGGCTCACCACTTGTCGGCTTCCGCGTATGCGTCGTAGAGCCCGAAGCCGGTGGCCGCGGCGGGACCGGGGCGCTCGTCGGGGCGCTCGTCGAGGTCGTCGATGCTGTCGTCCTCGTCCCACTGCGCTGGGTCGTCGGAGCTCTGGCCGGTGTCGTGTTCTGGGCGGCGGGCCGCGGGGAGGGGGACTGTGGCGGTGCGGGCCACGAGTGCCTGTTCGGTTTTGGTGGCGTGGCCGCTGTGGACGCGGCGCATGAGCTGGTCGAGGGCGTCGGCGAGGTCGGCTTCGTACTGCTCGGTGTCGCCGTGGTTGCTGTGCAGGGCGAGGGTTCTGATGTGCTGCCAGGTGCGGTCGTTGAACGGCTCGTGGACGTGGTCGCGGTGGATCCAGCCGATCTCGGTCAGCTCGCCGTCGGGCAGGCGCACCCAGATCTGGCGGACGTCGTGGGGGTTGTAGTGGATCTCCCATTTGCCGCCTCTGCTGGCGGCAGGGGAGGGCTGGCCGCGGTAGGGGGCGAGGAGGTCCGCGTCGTAGGTGCGGTGGTGGATGCGGATGCCGGAGGCGGTGATGGCCTGCCAGCGCACGGGCAGCAGCTCGAGGTAGTCGCTGCGGGTGAGGGGGACGGGCACGTGTCCGGCGACGGCGACCAGGGCGGCCCACATCTGGTTCGGGGTGAGGGCTTTGCGGGGCATCATCGGGTGGCGCAGGCCTTCGTGGGGGCGGTGGTGGTAGTGCACGAGCCATTCGTCGAGGAGGTCCTGCAGGTGGGGGACGCTGTAGCAGGCCTCTTGCTCGGTGTCGGGGCCGCGGCGGGTGACGTCGGATCCGGTGTAGCCGGGCAGGTGCTGGCAGAACAGCGCGTTGATGGTGCCGAAGGCGCGCTCCACGATGCCTTTGGCGGTGGGAGCGTGGGGCGGGGCGGGCTGGACGCTGATGCCGAGGGTCTCGCAGGCGGCGGTGAACGCCCGGGAGACGAAGACTCTGCCGCGGTCGACGACGATCGTCTCCGGCAGGACGACGGGCCGGGCCGCCGCACCGGCCAGACGCTCGTCAAGTGTGGTCAGCCGCTGGTGGGGGAGTGAGGGGGCGTGGTCCATGCGCAGGATGTTGGGCCAGGTGGGGCGGGCGGGGTGCGGGACGGCCATCTCGGCCAGGAGCAGGGCCGCGTCGACGGCTTTGGTGGCGTGCGGGCACAGGACGGCGGCGAGGATGGCGCGGGTGGCGACGTCGATGGCGATGGTGAGTTCGGGGCGGGCGAGGGTGCCGTCGTCGAAGAGGGCGAGGACGTCCAGGCGGGTGGTGTCGACCTGGACCTGCTCGCCGGGCCGCAGTGCCGTGGTGGGGGTGAAGGCCCGCCCGTCGAAGCTCGCCGGGGTCTGCCGGACGGGGCCGGAGGGCAGTTCGCCGGGGCGGGCGAGCGTGGTGACGAGCCGGTAAAGCGTGGCCTGGGACGGCGCGGGCACAACGCCTGGGCCGTGCCGGTCCTCCAGAATCTGGTGGATCAGCGGGAACAGGCCGTTGATGGTGCCCTTGGAGCGGCCGCGCCGGCGGCGCAGCGCTTCGCGGACGGCGGCGACGACCCGTTCGTCGGCCCGCCCGGTGGGGCTCGCGGCGCGGGTGGTGCGGTGGTCGAGGAGCCCCCACAGGCCCTGCTTGCGGTAGGCCAGGCGCATGCGCTGCACCGTGGTGCGCGAGACGCGGCCGAAGCCGAGCGCGGTCAGCTCCTCGGCCTTGGCCTGCTCCCGCTCGGCCAGTGTGTGCCGCTCGGGGTCGTACTGCGGCCGCAGGGTTCCTTCGCTGCCGGGCCCGCCGGCAAGGCCGCATTCGACTTCTCTCACGTGCCGCTGCCAGGCCAGTGCCTTCTCGCGCGCCGCGGCGGGGGCGGTCTCGAACAGCCCCCACTGCGGGGCCGCCTGGGGCACGTCGGCCCCGATGACGGTGAAGCCGGGGTCGGCGAACAGGTGCCCGGCGAGCACGGCCTCACCGCCGCCGTCCGGGCCGACGAGGTGGACGTCCTGGCCGGACAGGGCGACCACCTGCCACCTCACGCCGCGGAAACGGACGTGCGCCCCGACCCTGACCGTCGGCCGGGCATTGCGCCGCGCGGTCACCCGGTGCCTCCCGTCTCTCCGGAGCCGCTCCGACTCCGCGGGCCGACGAGGACGCGTTCGTGCAGCGGTGTGTCCAGACGCGTCGTCAGCTGTCGGTGCCACAGGGCGTGGAAGACGGCGGGGAGGACCTCGATCGGGTCTCCGGCCGCTTCGGCGCCTTCGATCAGCGGTCGCGGCTGCGCGAACGCCTCCAGGAGGGCCGCCGTCAGGCCGGGCCGGCCGGCGCTGCGGGGGTGGCGGTAGCCGGCCAGCCATTTCAGGTTCGCCGCCAGCGCCTCATCCAGCGGCGGAAGCCGCCGGTAGGCCCAGCCGATGTGCGCGCACGCCTCGGTTACCGCCTGGGCGGCGTTGAGGGCGCGGTCGCTGCCGGCGTCGGGGTGGCTGGGGCAGTCGGCGAGCAGGGCGGTGCCGTCGGTGTAGCGGGCGAAGATCTGCGGCACCCAGGATCGGACCTGTCCGCTGTGGTTGCGCCACAGCAGCCGTACCGGTCGCCCCGCAAGCCCGGTCACGCGCGGATCGCGGTCCAGGGCCATCAGCTGGATGCGCATCGCGTTGGAGCCGGTAGATACGTGTCGCCCGGTCGTGGCCGACCACCACAGGCCCGGTCCCCACCGCCGCCCCGGCACTGCCGGGAACGCGGAGACGGGCGGGAGGTCCTCGAAGGCCACCGCCAGGGCCGCGTCCGCCCACCGCTGCTGGACCGCCTGCCCGACGGGATCGAGGAAGACCGCCTCGAACCCCGCGCCCCGGTCCGCCTTCACCCGCTTCGCCCGGCCCCCGGGCCGGGCTGCACCCGCGTTGATCACCTGCTTCAGACAAGCCGTATCCGCGTGCAGTCACGGTGGTTTCCTGGATTCCTGCCACGAACGGGTACCGCGTGCGCTATCGGTTGACGAGGCCCTGCCTCCCGCCCGCTCGCTGCCCGGTCTGTCAGTCGCCGTCTTCCTGGCCAGGTGCCAGCATGCTCATCAAGGCGTCGGCGGGCATTCCCGCCCACTGGGCGACCTCTTCCAGGGGTATTCCGGCGTTCGCCGCGCCCAGGGCAGTCCGCTTCCAGGCGTTGTCGATCAGGTCGGCGCTGTGGCGGAGGCTGAGCAGGAGCTGCCGGGCGACGTCGGCGGTCGGCCCGGTCTGCACTCCGCGCAGCTGGAGCAGCTGTTCCTCGGCGCTCTCGATCGCCCGGGTGATCAGCGTGCGCTGTTCGGCGGGCACCGCCGCGCGCCACATCCTCCCCGAGCCGGGCGCCTTCTTCTCCTTGCCCAGCACCCGCAGCTGGCCGGCCATGGTCGCGCTCTGGTGCTCCTGGCGCACCCACCACGGGTCGTTGTCGTATCCGGGCGGCCCGCCGGCCCCGCGGCGCAGGCGGATGACGCTGCCCATCCAGGAGGTCAGCGGGCCGCCGTAGTCGGTCGCGGCCAGCGGCCCCAGCCACTCCCGCCCGACCCGCTCGCCGAGCCGGCGGCAGAACATCCCGTCGGAGGGCAGCGCCCGCGGCCTCCCCGCTCCGCTGTCCGTCCACGCCAGCTGGGCCATGGCCGGGTCCAGCAGCGCGTCGGCGACGGCCACCACCTCGGGGAAGACGACCGCGTTCCGCCCCACGATCCGCCACCGCTCCAAGTCCGTACCGGCGTCGCCGCCCGCGACCTGGTGCAGGCGGCGCGGCCAGATCGTCTCCCGCTCCCAGCCAAGGGCCTGCTCCCACCACCGGGCCACCACCGCGTGCGCCAGCGCGAACACCCTCTCCGGCCCCGCCCCGGCCCGCACCGCACGCCGCGCCACCCCGGTCCACCGCCGCTGGGCCGCGGCCACCTCCGGAAGATGCCGCACGTCCAGATCCTCAAGAGGCTGATCGGCGTCCGCGTCCAGAAGCCACCGCCCGTGCTGCGCGCACACCCGCTCCCACTCCGGCGCGTACCGCACCACCCGCACGACCGCGCCTGTGCGCCGTGCCACGCACAGGCGGCAGCCGAACGACACCGGCCCGGCGACCGCGCCGCCGATCCGCCACGCCGCCGCCGGCGCTCCGTCCTCTGCGGCGGGCAGCTTGGCGTCCTCCTGTCTCCAGGACGGCAACGCCCGCGCCAGCGTGCCGTCCTCGACGCCGCACAGCCTGGCCAGGAGTTGGCGTCCCGCCGCATTCAGCAGCACCTCGGCGTCGGCTCGCGCGCCCCCGCCGTCGTGCCGGGGCTGGTAGTTGCGCCAGTGCCAGCAGGACCGCAGCGCTTTCGCCTCGAGCCCGTAGCGGGCGGCGACACGGTGGATCAGCGACGACGTCGTCTCTCCGGTGACGGGGACGACGCGGAAGGCGCCGGCGGGGTGGGGGATGCCCGTGTGGGCCGTTTCCGGAAGGCGGAGCATGGCGGCCTCAGCTTCTGGCGGCGGGGTATGCAAGGTCGCCCCGCACCCCGCCTGCGCGGGTGGGGGGCACGGGTCGGTCGGCTGCCGGTTCAGGCGGCGCTGCGCCGGTCGGAGATCCTGCCCCGGCACAGCGGGCACGCCTCCTCTTGAGAGCCCGGCGCCTGAGGGACGTGCGGGCTGGGCACGGCGGTTGTGCGCGGGGTCCAGCCCGCGAGGCTGCGGGACGGGGCCTGCGGTGCGGGCAGGCCGGATCCGCGGCGGGGCTCCCGGCGTGCGGCGGGGCTGCCGTCGTCGCCGGGCGGACTCGGCGAGGCCTTGACGGCCCCGCCGGCCTGCGGCCCGCGTCCGGGGCCGGAGGCGCTCTTCGTTTCGAACACCGTGTACGTCCCGTTGTGCTCCACGAAGAAGTCCGGCGTGAATTTCTGGACGGTCGTGCCGTTGCGGGCGGCTTCCGAGGCCAGGTAGCTCTGTGTCCCGCTGACGATGATCTCCTCGACCGCCACGGGCGGCAGCAGATCCATGAACTGTTTCCACTGCGGTTCGCGCTCGCGGGCCTGTTCCCGCCGCGCCGTCAAGCGCAGCAGCCGCCGCGTGGCGATCCGACGACTGACGGCGACCAGATCGTTCACCGACATCTGCACGGCCGCGGCCGGACTGGTGATCTTGCCGAAGGCGGTCGTCCACACGGCGTGCTGCTCGGGCGGGACGCCGCAGCCGGTCAGGAAGGCCCGCAACTGCTGCTCGTCGGCGGGGACGGTGTCGCGTTTGACGATGCGGGCCGCGCTGCTCAGGGGCAGGGAGAGGGGGTTGCCCGAGCGGTCCCTGATCTGGCGCAGGCTCGGCGCGCCGGCCCGCTCCCACACCGCCTCCAGCGCCCGGCTCAAGTCGGCGGCGTCCGCGATGAGTTCGGGCCGGGGCGCGTGCGCCAGCCGGCCGCGTTCTTCGATGCGGGCCTGGCGCCACAGCGCGTGCGCGGCGCGCACCGCGTCCTGCCCGCCGCCGCAGCCTTCCACGTAGGCCTCGGCCGTCGCGCGCTGGGGCACGACGGCCCCTGACGCGGCCCGCTTCAGCGTGGCCGGCGACAGCCCCGTGCGGCGGGCCAGCGTCTCGTAGGTGATGCCGGCCGTCTCCCGCCAGTGGCGCAGGTGTTCGGCCAGTCGGCCGCGCGCGGGCCGGCTGTGGTCGACGGGCTTGTCTCTGCGTCCCATGCGGCGGCCGCCTACTTCCCGGCGGCGGCGCGCAGCATCGCGCCGGCCAGCGAAGCCAGGAGCCGGCGGCCGCCGCCGACGGCCACGACCGCTGCGGCGCCCAGGGCGCCGCAGCCCCCCAGCAGAAGGAAGATGTCCTGCAGGGGCATCCCGGTGACGTGCAGGGCCACGCCCAGGACGGGGAAGGAGACGGCGGTGAACGCCTGCGGCGCGCCGAACCGGGGCGGGGGGTCCGCCTGGCCCGGCTCAGTGCGGGGCGCAGGGGAGGTGTCGGTCGACATGCGAAGTCCTCTCGGCATGCCCCGGCGCCGAGGCGCGGCGGACCGGGGCGGGTGAACTGCTACTGGCTGCAAGTCCCGTGGGCACAGAGGCGATTGGCGTCGCCGTCCGCGCCGGGCATGTCTCCATCATTCCAGTCCCGGGCCGATCTCCGCAGATCGATCGCCGACCGTAATGCCCTGTATTGGATGAATGACCTTTTTTTGGTTCGCTGGTGTCCAAGGGAGCGGTTCTCACCCCCTCACCCCGCCCGGACGCCTGAACAGGACTGCAGCCACGAAGGCGCATCCGCCGACTGCCTCAGGCGCGGGGATGGTTCATCCGTGTCCATGCTCGGCTTGCCGCAGTCCCTGTCTATGAGTGATGGTGGGCCGCAGAACACGACGAGGCCGGTTCTCCCGGCCCGCGAACGTCCTTGAACTGCTACTGGCTGCAACCGACGCTGACAGGGACACCCGGCAGACCACGTTGGCGCGTGATCTGCCCGTACCAGGCCGGTGCCCCATCAAAACGGGCGCCGGCTTCGTCGTACCCACGCCCCCCCGGCATTGCACTTCCTTGCGGTGGCGTGCTCTCACAGCCGGTGTTCCACTGCCCGCCCGCGAGGAGAGGGCACTGCCCGCTGAGCGCGAGCGGGCCGGGGCAGCCGCTGGCGGCGGAAAACGCGGCAGCGCCCTCAGCCGCGGCTGCTGAGGCGGTCGGCGAGGGCGGTCTGCCATACCTGGTCTGAGGGCGGCAGCGTGGTGGTGGCGACGCGGTGCAGGGTGCCGTCGGCCAGCCAGCGCCGGTAGCGGCGGTAGCAGGTCTGCCAGGGCCCGAACCGGGTGGGGAGTTCTCGCCAGCTCTGTCCGGTGCGGGCGATGTGCGCGATGCCTTCGACGAGCGGGCGGTGGTCGCGCCAGCGGCCCCCGGCCCTCTGGTGGGGCATGAGCGGGGCGAGGACGTGCCAGGCGTCGTCGGACACCTCCCGGCCCCAGGTCGCCGACGGCGGTGTGCTCTGGCGGTCGGTGTGCTGCTTGAGGTCGTCCAGGAGCTGCTGCTGGCCGGCCTGCAGGAGCGCTCGGCGGGCGTTTTGCCGGTGCAGCCAGCTGGCGGCGTGTTCGGCGTCCGGGGCGCCGGGCCACCACAGGCAGCCGTGGGGGAGCCCCGTCAGGTGGTGGCGGGCGGCCCACCAGGCGCGCTGCCAGGCGATGGGCCAGGGCGGGTTCCACCACACGTCCAGAGCGGTCAGCCGGCGCCCCAGCCGGGTGGGACGGCCGGTGCTGCGCTGACGGCAGCGCTGGGCGTTGAGCCAGGCTCCCAGAGCGAAACCGCCCGCGGCGGTCGTGGGGCGGCCGACCGCGAGGTGGCCGTGCCGAGATGCGTAGGCGCGGGCTTCTTCTAGACCGTCGGCAGCCGGCCTGCGCCGTCCGGGCCAGGCGTGAAACCGCTCGACCTCATCCTCGCTGAGCCCGATTTCGGCGAGCAGCCCCCGCTGGCCCGGCTGCAACTGCGGGTAGCAGGCGATCTGCTGGCGCAGCCACCGCTGAAGCCAGTGCGCCAGGCCTTCCAGGTTGCCCCCGCCGTGGACCGCCCCGCGCTCATGCACGTGGACGCGGGCGCGATGCCAGGCACGCTGCCAGTCCACGGGCCACGGCGGATTCCACCACACGTCCAGCTCACGAAGCTGCCGCTCCTGCTCACCCGTCAGCGACGCCGCGTTCGCGCGCCGGTTGGCCAGCCACCGCCCCAGATCGAACCCGCCATGAACACGGCCACCCGTATGGGTCAGAGCCAGATGACCGAACCGCTCCACATGAGCGCGGGCCTCGTCCAAGCCGTGCGCGAACAACTTCTCGTGCCGCAGTGTCAGTCCCGCCCCATTCCCGGCCCTGCGCGGCACCGCCGGCTGAGCCCGCCACACGCCCAAAGCCGCTGCCGCTCGGCCGGCGCTGCCGCCTGCCGCGGCGGGCACCGCCTCTGCCGGCCGAGCGCCCGAATCCCCGGACGCCGTCAGGCGACGCAGACGCTCGCCGACCTCCACAGGCCGGTGGGCGCTGTGCACCCACCACAGCCCACCCCGCCCCTGCCGCGGCGGCGCCCCCACAGGCCGACGCCGCTCGCGGGCCACCGCCTGCACCCACCCCGCCAACGGCCCGGCACCGCCCGCCTGCTCGACCTCGCCCAGCCAGGCACGCCCCAGCCGCTCGCCCAGCGCGGCCACCACCCGCTCACCGCCTGCGCCGCGCACCATGGCACCGCAGCCCTCGACAGCCAACCGCTGAAGCTGCGAACCGGCCAGAGCCTGAGCCACCCCCATGACCTCGGGGAAGACCACCGCGTCGCGCACCAGCAGCCGCCATTGCTCCTCGCCCCAGCCCTCCACACCCGACGACCGCAGCACAGAGGCCGCCACGGCCCGATCCACACGCGCCGCCCACACCCGCTCCCGCACCCAGAACTCCTCCCGCTCCCACCATCCGCACACCACCGCCCGCGCCAGCGCGAACACCTCCTGCGCCACTGCGCCACCGCCCGCGACGTCCCGTGCCACACGTCCCCAGCGCCGCTGCGCCCGCCCCAACTCCCCCCGGAAACCGCCGACATCGACGCACTCCCACGGATGCCCCTCACCCACGTCGAGCAGCCACCGGCCGTGCCGCACACACAAGCGCCGCCACCGCTGCCGGTACACCCACACCCCTGGGCCCCGCCCAGACTCAGCCGCACACAGCCGACAGCCGAACACCACCGGCCCCCATTCCCCCACACCCACCCGCCACCGTGCCCACCCCTGCCCGTCCTCGCCTCGGCTGGCCAGCGCCTCAGAGCCCGTCGACCACGACGGCAACGCCCGCGCCAGATGCCCGCCCGGCACACCGCACCAGCCGACCACCTGCTCCTGCGCCACCGCACCGAGGAACACCTCACCGTCCGGGCGTACACCGCGGCTCTGGTGCGCAGGATTCACCCACCGCCACCACCCCGCCAGATCGGCGGCCCGCAGCCCATAGGCGGCCGCCACCCGGTGCAGAAAAGACCACGTCGTCTCGCCCTGAACGGGCCTCACCCTCAGGACTGCGTCCATCGCGTCGCCTTTCGCCCGCCGCCTCCGTGGACAACTGACGTCCTCTGCGGCGGTTGCGGCCCCGGGCGCGATCATTCGCCGACCACCGCTTCCGCACGCCTGTCAGGGGCGGCCGGATTTGTCAGTGCCCGGCGACGAGCACGGCCTTGCCCTGGACTTCTGGCGCTACGAAACCCGCGCCTTTTACCGCTGGCCCGATACGACGCGAAGAGCGCCCTTAGTCAGCAACTGCTTTCCCACCCCGTGGCCGACGCCTGACACTCGGAGGCCCGCTGCGCGACGTTTGTTGGCCGCGCGGTGTCGCGAGCGACCGGAAGGGGCTGGGGACCGACCGGTGCCTAGAAGGCGGCAGGTGGTGCTACCGCCTCATCCTGGCAGGCCCTGCAAGGCCGCGCACCTGAACCTTCAGGAGGCGACCCGCGCCACCGGGTTCGCCGGTACCAGCGGAGCGCCGTACACCAGTGACCGATCAGAACCCTTCCCGCCCGGTGAGGCATCGCTCGCCGAGGCAGCGCCAGGTGATGTCGCCCTCTGGGTCGAACTCGGCGGTCATGCCGGGGTGCTCTTTCCAGTGACCCCGAACTGGGGCTCGGCAGTCGGGGCAGAGTCGGCGGGGGACGAGGCGCTTCTCAGATCGGCGGTAGATCCGTTGTACATATTCCATGCGGAGACCGTGACACGTTTCTGACGTCCTGTCCGAGCCGCTATCCCCTGTCGCCGTCAGCCTGCAGTGCCATGGTCACCACGTGGCAGCGGGCTGTGGGATGGCCGTGGGTGGCATCCCACGAACGCTGAGTCCACTGCCTGTTGCGCCGCTTCCCCCTCCATACCGAGGGCAGCCGACGGCTGGAGCCTACGGGGTGCGCAGGGCGGCTAGGCCGGGGGTGGCGTCACCAGCTTGGCGGTGCTGGGGTCGACGTCGGGGGCGCAGGTAAGGGTTGGAAGGTCGTGGTAGGGCAAGCCGTTCATTTCGACGGCGGCCTGGCTGAGCAGATGTGCGGCCTGTACGGACTGGCCTTCGGCGACGGCAGCGTAGAACCGGGCAGCGTAGGTGATGGCGTCGACGTCGCCGATGGAGTCGGACATGCCGATGGCGAATGGGACGGTGTCGACCAGATTCGCGGTCTGGGCTGCGGAGTGGCAGGAGTTGAGCAGCACGAGCAGCGGCTTGTCGTCCACGCCCGCGATGGCCCGGGCGAAGGCGCCGGCACTGACGATGGCGCTCTGGTGGAAGCCGTCGACGTCCTTCTCGAAGGCGATCAAATCCTGTGTGCTGTGGCCGGAGAAGTGCACAACGTGCGGGCGGAACCGGGGCAGCGCGTCCAGGAACACGTCCGCTGTCGCGGCCGGATGGACATCCAGCTCGACCAGATCCCGGTGCGTTGCACTCTGCACGGCCGCACGGATCCTCTGCTGCTCCCGTCCCACTCGCAGATCACCGTCCGAGGAAGCGCCCAGCAGCAGCACCCGCAGCTTCTCCGGCTTGGGGGCTCGCAGCTTCCTCAGCACGCTGCGCACCTGTCCCTCGGCCGTCGACAGAGTCGTCAGCACTCCACGTCCCAGCCCCCTTTCACGCCGCCCAGTTGAGTCCGAGGATGGCGAGGGCGGCGAGTTTGTCGGGGGTGAGCTTCGCGCGGCGTCCCTTCTGATTCATGATCCACACTCCGAGTTTGACCTCGATCCCGTCCTCAAGCTGCTCTGTGTGGCCCCTGGGGACGGCCACCGAGCCCGTGCGGGCCTTGTACTGCGCCAGGGCCGCCACGCCCCGCTCGAAGGCCCCCAAGGGCGTCGTGGACGGCTTCGGGAGCTCCGGGGCCGGAGGCGTGATGCCGAGCTGCTCCAGGCGTCCGCGCTGCCCATCCGTCAGGGCCTGCCAGATCTCCGGTTTCCGCTGCCGGGCCAGCCACTTCCCGATATCCATGCCGTGAACCGTGAAGCCGGGAAGGACGTCCGCCTGGCCCTCTTCGTCGGCGACCAGCTCCCGCAACGCGGCGTAGTGCCGTTGCCATTCGGCCGGCCACTGCGGGTTCCAGTCCGGGTCGATCTCCTTGAGTGCCGTGTCCCACTCCGGGTGCCCGTCCAGCGCACCCGCTCGGCGCAGGTTGCTCAACCACTGTCCTACCGGCTTGTCCAGGGCCACGGCGGACCTCGGAGCACAGAGGGTCCAGTGGTCTTCGTAGTACACCCGGGCCGCCGCCAGGTTCTCCTGGAAGCGCTCATCCGCGACGGACCACACCATGCCGAGCTGCTCCAGCCGTCGGGCCCGCAGCCCGGTCATCTGCCCCGCCCCATAGGCCCTTCGCTGCTCTGCCACCCATTGCCCAAGCGGTGTCGCGCCCTCTCGGTGTTCGTAGGGCACGCGGGCATGATGCTCACGCTCCGTAAACGCCTTCAGCTTCGCCCAGCCGCGCGCCCAGTCCTGCCGTTCCGTGTCGATGACGTTGAAGGAAACCCAGTCCGCGACCATCACCGGGTCACGCGGAGCCGCAAAACGAAGCAGAAGACGCGATTCATCCTCGCCCTTCTCGGGTGCCGTGCCGATGTTCGTCGACGGCTCCACCATGGCCTTCTGAGGCTCCTGGGGGATCGCCAGCAGCTCCACGGCCTCTTCATCATGAGCCCGAAGACCTTCGAGAACCTTCACCAGAGGGCGGTAAGACCCGGAGGTGAACATATCCTCGGGTTCTTCTCCCGGCTGCAAGAAAATCGGCACAATCAGAGAAGCCAGCTTGCCCTGTCCGGGTTTCTGCCGAAGAGCGCGCCCAATGGCCTGCACGATATCGTGCGGCGCTCCCTTGGGATCCAGAAGGGCCACGGAATCCACGGCGCGAATATCAACGCCCTCACCCAATACTCGGCAATTCGAGAGAATCGCACGCAGCGCCGTGGACCCGAACTTGCCCAGCACTCCCCGCCGGCGCTCGGGCACGTGCTCCCCACACAGCCAGTCCGCCCAGATCTCCGCCGGGTACCGCTCCGGCTGATCCTCGTGCAACCGAGCCGCCACACGCTCCAGGCCCTCCGCATAAGCCTGAGCCTCTATGGTCCGGTGATGGAAGGTGATGCACGTCTGCAGAGAATGCCTGGCCATGGTGTGCAGCAGCGCTGCCTGGAGCGCCCCCAGGCGCTGCCCGCGCACCTCCTCGCTGCGCCGGTCCTCGCCCATCAGCCGCTCGGGCGTGACGACCGGGTCCTGCAGCTCCAGCACGATGATCTGATACCGCGCCAGCAAGCCACGGGACACGGCCGACGCCAGCGACAGCTTGTACAGAACGGGCCCGAAGACGTCCTCATCGTCCATCGAGGCCGCCATCTCTCTGGGCAGTGCGTCCCGCACACCCTCGGCAACCTCCCAGCTCGGGGGCCGCTCCTGCCAGATCCGCGGCGTCGCCGTCAGATACAGCCGGCGCGCCCCAGGGATGATGTCCTGATCGTGCACGGCCGCCCACGCCTTACCCATCGAACCGCTGGTCCGATGAGCCTCATCGACACACACCAGGTCCATCACACCGAGCTGCTGCCCGTACACGCCCTCGAAGGCCTCCGCGAGGACACCGAGGCTCGCGTACGTGGCGAAGATGACGACCTGCCCGGTGCCGTGCCACAGCGCCAATTGCACGGGATTGGTAGTGGACCGGACTTTCAACACCCACAAATCCGGGTCGTCCTGGAGCGAGCACACCGCAACCGCAGGCCCCGTGTGCCCGGCCGCATTCCATGCCTGAACCGTCTGGCTCAGCAAATCCAGCGTCGGCACCAAAACGAGAATGCGCCCCTTGGGTGCGAGCCGCTTTGCCGCCGTAGCCGCGATGATGGTCTTTCCCGTCCCGCACGCGGCATGCACCTGACCGCGCAGACCATTCACGGGGATACCGCCCGGCGGGATATCGAGGCCTCGCACAATGGCAGCAACGGCCTCAATCTGGTGTTCACGCAGTTTCACAGCCATTCCCGTGTTCTCCTCTTCGCGGAATGCGGCCCGCAATCTGAAAGGGAATCCCCGAGGGTGAGGGGGCTAGGATGGTGTTGCTGTCTGTCCCCAGACTCTACACAGCTAGCCCACGTGATGCATCATCCTTACAAAAGGTTCGCCCTCCAGGATGATGCTTGCCCGATTCTTCCCCATGACGTCAGGTCAGAGTGTATGCTGACGGGGTGTCTCCGGATCGGCCGTTCGGGCAGTTGAGAGCAGGGGAGGGGTTCGGGTGGAGCGCAGCGGAGCCCGGTCACTGCGGCGGGGGCCGGCACCTGTCAGGCCGACAGTCCGTCACATCCATTGCGGAGGTGGTGGCCTGGAACCCCAGTAGCTACACAGGCCCGCGCGTGATGCACCTCCCCTTGCTGCGAGCCCCGGCGACCGCGCTTGCGCGGGTGCCCTCAATTCGCGCTTGCGCGAATTGGCATCCCGTCAGAATTCCGTTTACGGAATTCTATTCCCGCGTTTACGCGGGAATTCGAATTGCGCTTGCGCAATTCGCGCTCTATGCCCTGCGCCAGCAGGGCATATCCCGCTCCGCGCCGGCCCCTGATTGAGGCCATGCCCGTGGTTGTGGCCGGGAGCGTGACCACCGTTGAAAGCGTGGTCCT
>NZ_JBEYIL010000028.1:0-113523 GCF_040635845.1 Streptomyces sp. NPDC006872 | reverse complement strand
GACAGGCCCGTCGGGTCCGTCCGTGCCGGAGGGGGACGGGATGCCCCGTGTCCCTTTCATCACAGTCCGGCCTCGGGATGCGGCCGAAGGCTTGGCGGTGGGCGGGTCCGCTAGCGGACCGCGTTGTTGAACCGCGAGGTGCGGACGAAGGCCAGGGCGGCGACGCCCAGCAACGGCAGCACCGTGACCTGCAGCAGTCCGGCCCGGCTCCAGCCGAAGGACTCCACCAGCGCGGCGAAGAGTAGACCCGAGAACGCCGCCGGTCCGTAGTAACTGGTGACGAAGAGACCGGAGGCGCGTCCGATCTGCTCGGGGCGGACGGCCCGCTGCATCGCGCTGTTGGTGTTGGGATAGATGAAGCCCAGCCCGAAGGCGCCCATGAGGAAGGCGAACACGCACTGCACCGCCACCGAGGCATGCGTCTGGTAGATGCACACGCTGATGGCGGAGACGGCCAGCAGACTCAGGATCAGCAGGTTGCGCTGGTTGAAGCGGTCGCCGAGCCAGCCGCCGAACACGGCCGTCATGCCGCCGAAGCCGAGGAGGCTCATGGCCAGTGCGGCCTGTTCGGCGGAGTAGTGCAGCGAGGTGATGAGGTACGTCGGGTAGAGGCCGAGGAACCCGTAGAGGGCGACACCGCTGACGACCGAGTGGACGGCCAGCGCGATGGTGTTGCGGTTGTAGGCGGTGGCCGGCATGTACGCGTAGGTCCTGGTCGAGGCGACCTTCTCGGCGGAGTGCTCGGTCAGGCCGGTCTTCACGAGGAACAGGGCGGCGAAGGCGATCAGCAGCCCGGCCGTGCCGAACAGGTAGAAGGGCGAGTGCCAGGTGCCGTGCGCGCTCATGAGCCGGACGCCGATGAGCGGGGCGATGAACACGCCGACCGAGTAACCCACGCCGATGAAGCCGAAGGCGAGGCCGCGACGGTGGGCGAAGAAGGCGCCGATCGCCGCGAAGATGGCGGCGGACTGCATGCCCTCGCCGAAGCCGGAGACGACCCGGTACAGGGTCATGTCGGCGAAACCCGTCGCCAACGGCGTGGCCATCGTGCCCAGCGAGTAGATCACGATGCTGGTCAGCAGCACGGTCTTGCGGCGGAAGCGGTCCAGCAGGTAGCCCGCGGGCAGGCCGGCCAGGGCCATGCCGAGGGTGAAGTTCGTCGCCAGCAGTCCGCCCTGCTCCAGCGAGAACCCGTACTCCGCACGGATGTTGGGCAGCAGGGGCGGGAAGACCTGCCGGTCCATCGCGTTGACCATGTAGGAGAGGGTGATCAGGAGAAAGCCCATCCCGATCATCGGGCGCGAAATGGGCGGTCGGCTGCTTTCCTGTGTTTCGCCGACGGGCACCGCACGGGTGTCGGTTTGCGCTGTGTGAGTCATAGCGGCTCCTGAGGAGGAATGGGCCACGGCAGGCCGCGGCAATCCGTCGCGGTACGGGGCCGTACGGCGACGACGAGAAGCGGTGAGCTGAACACGGACTCGAGACGGCGACGGCGATGCCGGCGTCGCCGGCGGAATGGGGGCGACGTACTGCCGCGCGGTCGGACACCGCATGCGGAATTCAGCCCTGTATCGCCCGCCGGGGACGTCCGTGGCTATGGCGTCTTCGACAGCCGGACCCCGTGCGGACACTTATCGGTCACACGGTCGGCGCTGGCAGAAACCATGAGGGGGAAGTCTCCGGCACGTCAAGATGTGAACAGGGGATTTCTTCGGCGGTCCTGCATTTCCCTGTGGTGAGGGGGTTCCGACGCTCCGAATGCGCCCCGCCGGCGGGTGTCGAGGATCAGGCGCGCACCGCACTCTTGACGTGTTGAAGGCGATGAATGCTATCGTTAGCACCACGTGGCTGTGACAAAGTGATCAGACGTGCCCCGGCATCTCGTGACCCGTTCCAGGGACGTACGGCGGCGCCTGCCCCGACCACAAGTCGGCGAGCGCCTGCACCACCCGACCCGAGCTCAGCGACCTTCTCTCTCCACCCCCGCCCACGGCGGCCGTCGGCCATCGGACACGCCGACTGCCGCCCTTGCGGGCGGCGATCAGACCCGCTCGCCGGATGCGACCGGGCGTGACGCCCGGCCGTCCGCCGCGGCCGTACGACTCTGCGAGGACGACCTGCCATGAAACCACCGAGCCGCCCCGGCACCGTGCTGCTCACCGACTACGCCTGGCCCGACGACCGCGTCGAGCGATCGGTCATCGAGGAGGCGGGCCACACCCTGGTGACCGGCCCGGCCGATCCCGCCTCCGCCGAGGCGATCGAGGAACTGGTGGCCGAGCACCGGCCCGCCGGGATCCTGACCTGCTGGGCCCCGGTCTCCGCGACCGCGATCGGCGCCTCGCCGGAGCTGCGGATCGTGGCCCGGCTCGGCGTCGGCCTCGACAACATCGCCGTGGACACGGCCACCGAGCGCGGTGTGTGGGTCACCAACGTGCCGGACTACTGCGTCGAAGAGGTCTCCGACCACGCCGTCGGCATGGTGCTGGCCTGGACGCGCGGCCTGGCCGTATCCGACCGGGAGGTCCGCGCGGGCCGCTGGAACCCCGCCGGCGCCCGGCTGCGTCGGCTGTCGACGCTCACCTGCGGCGTCGTCGGATACGGACGCATCGGACGCGCCACCGTCCGCAAGCTCGGCGCGTTCGGCAGCCGGATCCTGGCTCATGACCCATACCCGCCGAAGGACGACCCCGGAGTGGAGATGGTCGGTCTGGAGGAGCTGCTGCGCCGCAGCGACGTGGTGATCCTCCATGTGCCGCTCACTGCGGACACGCACCACATCATCGGCGCCGAGCAGTTGGCGCTGATGAAGCCGGGCGGCCTGCTGGCCAACGTCAGCCGGGGCGGCCTGGTGGACACCGACGCGGTGATCAAGGCGCTGGAGGGCGGGCATCTGGACGGCGCCGCCTTCGACGTACTGGAGAGCGAACCGCACGTCCCCACCGCACTGCTGGACCAGCCGGGCGCACTCCTCACCCCGCACATCGCCTTCTCCTCCGACGCCTCGGTCACGGAACTGCGCCGCCGCGCGGCGGAGGAGGTCGTACGGATCCTGGCGGGCGGAGCACCGGCCCACGCCTGCAACGCTCCCCATGGTGTGCCCGCCGGGTCGGGGGACCGGCGATGAGCCGGCCCCCCGCGCAGGCGACCCCGGAACCCGCGCTGACCGACTTCCTCACCGCCCACGAGCTCGCCGGGCCCGGCGAAGCGGCACGCTGGACCCCGCTGGCCGGCGGCGTCTCGTCCGACCTGTGGCGAGTGGACCTGCCGGGACGTTCCCTCTGCGTCAAACGTGCCCTGGCCAAGCTGAAGGTCGCCGCCGACTGGCAGGCGCCGGTGTCGCGCAACGCCTACGAATGGGCGTGGATGCGGTTCGCGTCCCGGCACCGCCCGGACAGTGTGCCCGAGCTGCTGGCCCACGACCCCGAGGCCGGCGTCTTCGCGATGGCGTTCCTGCCGCCCGAGCGGTACCCGATGTGGAAGGCGCAGCTGCTGGACGGCGAGGTGCGGGTGCCGACCGCGGCCGCCGTCGGAGAACTCCTCGGCGCCCTGCACGCGGCCGGCGCGGGCGACGCCGACCTTGCCGCGGAGTTCGCCACCGACGACAACTTCCACGCGCTGCGCATCGAGCCGTACCTCCTGGCCACCGCCGCCGCGCACCCCGCCCTGCGCGACATCCTCCACGGCCTCGCCGACCGCACGGCCCGCACGCACCTCGCGCTGGTGCACGGCGACGTCAGCCCGAAGAACATCCTCGTCGGACCGTCCGGGCCCGTGCTGCTGGACGCCGAGTGCGCCTGGTACGGAGACCCGGCCTTCGACCTGGCCTTCTGCGTCAACCATCTGCTGCTCAAGGCGCTGGTGGTGCCCGCGCGCCGGGAGGAACTCCTGCAATCCGCCCGGGTGTTGGCCGAGGCATACGGCCGGTGCGTCGACTGGGAGCCCCGGCCGGCCCTCGAAGCACGGGCCGCTTCACTGCTGCCCGCGCTGCTGCTCGCACGGGTGGACGGCAAGTCCCCGGTCGAGTACCTCACGCACGACCGTCACCGCCGGCTCGTCCGCACCGCGGCATCGGCCCTGCTCCGGGCACCCGCCCCCACGGTGGCGGACGTCGTGAACGCCTGGGCGACCGCGCTCCAAGCCCCGACCGGGGCCGGCAGCAGCCGATCCGACTGACCCGACGGAGGAGAGACGGACATGCGCAGAGTCGTCACCGGCCATGACGAGAACGGCAGGTCGGTCGTCGTCAGCGACGGCCCCGTCCCGCGCAGCCGGGAGTTCACCAGCCTGCCGGGCTGGGTGTCCCGCCTGCCGTGGGCCACGGAACCCGGCGAGCCCGCCGGCCGGACTGGGGAGGACCCCACGCCGAAGGTCACCAGCCTGCTCCCGGCGCCCGGCGGCACCCGGTTCATCGTCCTGACCTTCCCGCCGGACACCGCGATGGCCGACCCGACCTTCGACCCCGTCGCGTTCGACCGTGAGCAGCGCGCAGACTCGCCCGGCATCGCCGACCTCATGGAGCCCGACGGCATGCACACGACGCCGACCGTGGACTACGGCATCGTGCTCCAGGGCGAGATCGTCCTCGAACTCGACGACGGCCACCGCACCCGCCTCTCGACCGGGGACATCGTGATCCAGAACGGCACCCGCCACGGCTGGCGCAACCACAGCGACCGACCGGTCACGATGGCCTTCGTCCTCGTCGGCACGGAACGCGACGCCTGACGCGGCGGCGTCGCGGACGACGCGGCAGCCGTGGTCCTTGTCCGGTCCGCGCCGGGACTGTCTGAACAGCACGCCGTCTGCTCCGGGGATGACCAGGATCCACTTCACCAGCCAAAGCCATCGGGACAGCGGCGCGTCGAGCCGCGCGGTGACCGGGGCCGGGTGGTCCGACGGGGCTGCCGGGGACGTCATGGCGGTCGACTCCCGTCCCGCTCACGTCACCAGTCCGGCGCGGCGTGAGGCACCGGGCTCCGGTGTCGCGGAGGTGTCGTCGGTCCGACGGCGCTGTCCCCGCGCAGGAGACGCGCAGCAGATCGGCTCGGCTGATGATGCCGACCAGCCTGTCGGCCTCGTCGACCACCGGCAGCCGTTTGACGCGGTGGCGCTCCATGACCTGGGCGGCCTCCACGGCAGTCCACTGCGGCCGAGCGGTCACGGCGGGGCTGTTCATCAGACCGTCGGCCCTCGCCGCCTCTGCCTTCGCACGGGCGGTGGGCCTGGGGCGCAGGACCGGCAGCAGGCCGACCGGGTCCAGCTGTGCGGCTTCCTTGCGCAGCAGGTCCGCCTCGGAGACGACACCCACGGGGCGCTCGTCGTCGTCCACGACCGGTACGGCGGTGATGCCGTACTCGGCGAGCAGCTTGGCGATCTCCTTGAAACCGGTGTCCCGGCTCACCCGGACGACCGACGTGGTCACGAGATTGCTCACCATCCGGTGCCACATGGTTCCCGCCTCCCGATGCCGCGTGCGTTCTCCTTCCACTCTCCGCCCTTCACGGAGCTGCATGGGCCGTTCGGGCCGGGTCAGAGCCGGATGGCGATCAGCACGGTGTCGTCGGTGTTTCCGGTGGAGGGAAGGAGGTCGGTCAGGAGGGCGTCGGCCAGGGACTCGGGGTCGGCCTGCCGGTGGCGGATGAGGGAGTCGGCGAGGCGGGCGAGGCCGGTGTCGATGTCCTCGGTACGGCGTTCGATCAGACCGTCGGTGTACAGGACGAGCGTTGAGCCCTCGGCGTAGGGCGTGCGGGCCTCGGGGCGGGGGAGGTGTTCGGGGCGGGCCGCGAGCGGAGGGTCGGTGGCCTGGTCGAGGAAGGCGACGGTGCCGCCGGGATGCAGCAGGGCCGGGGGCGGGTGGCCGGCGCTGCTGTAGGTGATGGTGTGGGCGTCCCAGTCGATGAAGGTCGTCACGGCGGTGGTCGATTCGGCGCCGTGGACGGAGCGGGCGTACAGGCCGAGGGCGTCCAGGGCCTGGGCCGGGCCGTCGGCGACTCGGCAGGCCGCGCTCAGCGCGCTGCGCAGCTGCCCCATGACACCGGCGGCGGCGAGGCCGTGTCCGACGACGTCGCCGACGGCGATCGCGAGGTTCCCGCCGGGCAGGTCGGCAAGGTCGTACCAGTCGCCGCACACGTTCAGTGCGCCGATGGCGGGCCGGTAGCGCACGGCCGCGGTGTGCTGCCCGGTCGGGCCCGGCGCGGGCAGCATCGCTGCCTGCAGGGTCAGGGCGATCTCGCGTTCGCGGGCGTGCGCCCGGCGGAGACGTTCGTTGACCTCCTGCAGTTCCCGGGCGCGGGTGTACAGCTCGGCCTCCAGCACCCGGGACCGGCTGTCCCCGCTCCCGCCGAAGGCGCGGATGAGTTCCGTGACCTCCTCCACCCGGTGCACGATCAGCGCCACCCGCCCGTCGGCGCCGAGGACGGGCGCGTTGACCGGGCTCCAGTAGTGCTCCAGCCAGTGGCCGGGCCGCGCGGGATCCTCGATGTCGTAGCGGAGCAATGCCATCGTGTCGCGCTCGCCGGCGGCCACGACACGGAGCATCGACGCCCGGGTCTCCCGCATGCCGGCCGCGGCCGGCTCGCTGGGGTTCTCGGGGAACACATCGAAGATGTAGCGGCCGATCAGCTGCTCGCGGGTGCGCCCGGCCAGCCGTGTGAAGTCGTCGTTGGCGTCGGCGTACACCAGGTCGGGGGTGAGCAGCGCCACCATGCCGGGCAGGGCCCGGAAGACCGCGGCGTAGTCGATCTGCGGTTTCCTCATGTCCTGCCTGCCTGAATCGGGACCGTGCTTCGCTGTTCTGTTCCAAGATTAGGAGCGCAAACGTCCTGAGGCCCTGGTGCTGCTCCGTCCAGGGCCCCGACAGGGCCGTGGCCGAACCACCTCGGCCAGGCGACAGGGCGGCGGTCGCCGTGGCCTGTCCGTGGCCCTGTCGGCCTCGCCGGCATCCGACGGCCCGGCGTTGCGGAGGGCCGCCCCGAAGGACGGTTCCCGCTTCTCAGAGTGCCACCTCTGTCCGCTCAGGGCTGTGTGCCGTCGCGCCCGTGGTCCGCGGCGTAGGCGGCGAACACTGTCGTCGGCGGGCCGCCCGTATGGAGGAAGCGCTGGTCGAGGATGGCGGCGAGGTCTGTCAACGCTCCGGTGAGCAGGGCGCCCGCCAGTTTTGCCTCCGGCCGTCCCGCCGCCTGTCCGCGCTGGGCGAGCACGACGGCGTAACCGACCATGGCCGCGAGCGACGAGTGGTCCTCCCCGTCGTGGAAGTAGTACGCCTCGGCGTACTGGGTGAAGTCGATGCGGACGCGTACGACCTCGGTGGCCAGGCTGTCCAACAGCAGTGCCCCCGATGTGTTGTCCAGCTGCCGCGTCGTCGGATCCGCGTCGCGCAGGAGAGCCAGCCGGACGGCCAGGACCCTCCTGCGGGTCAACGCCGGATAGATCTCCAGCACCCAGGAGACGGTGGCCGTCAGGAGGGCGAATCCGATGAGGGCCTCGATCGGTGAGACGAGACGCAGCCAGCCCTCGTCGGGTGCGATGTCGCCGAGCCCGGCGTGGCCACCGTGACCAGCGACAGGCACACGGAGTCCGGCAGCGCCGGCTCCTGCACCGCCTTGGAGCCGGGGGAGAAGGTGAACGCCCCGGGCGTATGGGGCCAGTAGACGATCGCCCAGCCCAGAACGACGGTCAGCGCCCACATGCCCACCACCGTGACCATGGCGAGCGGCCCGACGAGCCCGACCACGCGCCCGGGCGCACGGAACCGCCGGGCGAGCCGCCGGAGTGCCGTCATCACGAGTCGGCTCAGCCCACCATGGCGGGTGGGGTGCCAGAGCGTGTGGAACGACTACCACCTGATCTACGCCGTCGCCCTGATCGTCCTGGCCGCTGCCGCCGCCGGCGACACCCTGGGCGCGGGCCGGCTCTGGGCCAAGCTGCCCTTCGTCCGCGACCACAGCCGGCTGCGCTGAGTACCGACGGCGCGGTGGGCCCGCCACTCGGCCCACCGCGCCGATCCGTGCAGGGGGTCGGTCGGCCCCGATCCGGGACTACTTGCCCCTGCACGGGGAACCGCCCGAAGACGATTCTGTAATCGGATCCCTCGCCCCAGGAGGTGGAGATCATGCTCCGTACCATCACCGTAGGTCTCGACGGCTCGCTCGAGAGCCGGGCCGCCGCAGAATGGGCGGCTCGCGAAGCGGAACTGCGCGACCTGCCTCTGAAACTCGTCCACGTCTGGGAGCCGGTACCCGAGCCCATGGCTCAGGCCCCGCTCCTGGGAGCCGAGACCCAGCAGCACTGGACCGAGCGAAGCGAGATGGGGGTACCCCCGGCCGAAGGCTGGGGGAGGATTCCCCGGGAAGCCGCTGAGGGCATCAGCCTGCGCCACCCCGGCGTCGAGGTGATCCGCGAGCAGATCGCCGGCCACCCGCGTGACGTCCTCGCGGAGGCGGCGAAGAGCGCCGAACTGCTGGTCCTGGGATCCCGAGGCTTCAGCGGAATCGGCGGGTTCATTGTCGGTTCTGTCGGCCTGGCCGTCGTGGCTCACGCGGACCGCCCGGTGGTGCTGGTCCGCGCGCTGGAGGTCGCCGCCGACGAGCACGAGCCGGACCCGGCCGGCATTCCCTCCGCCGCGACCCCGTTCCGGCCTGTCGTCCTCGCACTGGACGTCGAGCACCCGGACGAGACGCTGATCGAGTTCGCGTTCGACACCGCCAAGCGCCGCGCGACGTCCCTGCGGGCCGTTCACGGCTGGAACCCGCCTCCGTACTACGCGTACGGCACGCCCGCCAACCCCGCACTGCACGAGGCGCTGGCTCTCGGCGACGCCGAGGCGCTGGCCGAGGTGCTGCGGCCCTGGCGGCACAAGTACCCGGACGTCGAGGTCGTCGAGGAGTCCCGCTACGGCAGCGCGGCCGTCCACGTCGTGGACGCCTCCCGCGAGGCCTCCCTCGTCGTCGTGGGCCGGCGTATCCGTCGCAGCCCGTTCGGCGCCCACATCGGCCATGTCACGCACGCCGTCCTGCACCACTCCACCGCCCCCGTCGCCGTCGTCCCCCACGGCTGACCCACCCCCACCCACCGCTTTCGAGGAGAAGAGAACCATGAAGGCAGCGGTCGTACGAGCGTTCGGTGAACCCCTGGTCATCGAGGAGCGCCCCGATCCGGAGCCCGGCCCCGGCCAGGTCCGCGTCCGGGTGGAGGCGTCCGGGCTGTGCCACACCGACATCCACGCCGCCCACGGCGACTGGCCGGTCAAGCCGAACCCGCCGTTCGTCCCCGGACACGAGGGCGTCGGCCTGGTGGATGCGCTCGGCGAGGGCGTCACCCACCTGTCCGTCGGGCAGCGGGTCGCCGTCCCGTGGCTCGGCAAGGCGTGCGGGCGGTGCGAGCACTGCCTGTCCGGCTGGGAGACACTGTGCGAGCAGCAGGTCAACACCGGCTACGGCTGCGACGGCGGGTATGCCGAGAAGATGCTGGCCTGGGCCGACTTCGCGCAGCCGGTGCCCGACGGGATCACCGCCCTGGAGGCCGCCCCGCTGACCTGCGCCGGTGTGACGACGTACAAGGCGCTCAAGGTCGCCGACGTCAAGCCCACGCAGTTCGTCGCGATCTCCGGCGTCGGCGGCCTCGGCCACCTCGCCGTGCAGTACGCGAAGATCGCCGGAGCCACGGTCGCCGCGATCGACGTCACCGACGAGAAGCTCGCACTGGCCGCCGAACTCGGCGCGGACATCGTCATCGACGCCCGCAAGGAGAACGTCGGAGAAGTGCTCAAGCGGCACGGCGGCGCCCACGCGGCCATCGCGCTCGCGGTGAACGACGCGGCCTTCGAAGCCGCGGGCTCCGGTCTGCGGCGCGGCGGCAAGCTGGTCATGGTGGCCCTGCCGGCGCATGGCACGGTCCGGGTGCCCATCTTCGACACCGTCCTGAACGGCACCTCGGTGATCGGCTCGATCGTCGGCACCCGGCAGGACCTCGCCGAGGTCTTCCAGCTGCACGCGGCCGGCCGCACCAAGGTCATCTACGAGGCCCGCCCCCTCGCCTCCGTCAACGACTCCATCGACGAGGTGCTGCGCGGCGAGGTCAAGGCCCGGATCGTCTTCGACCTGGACGCGGGACGGTGAGCGCCGTGGTTCTCCCGATCGTCGTCGGAGTGGACGGCTCCGAGCCGAGCCTGCGGGCCGTCGACTGGGCGGCCGACGAGGCCGCCCTGCGCGGGGCGCCGCTGCGCCTGGTGTACGCCTCTCTCTGGGAGCGATACGAGGGCGGGTCTCTCGCCGAGGACCTCAACAAGCCGTCCGAGCAGGTCACGGCCGAGGACATCGTGCGGACCGCCGCACAGCGGGCTCGCATGCGCCGGCCCGACATCGCGGTCTCCACCGACGTATTGCCGGAGGAGCCCGAGTACGCCCTGGTCCGCGAGGGACGCAATGCCTGCGCGCTGGTGCTCGGCACCCGCGGCCGCAGCGGCTTCGTCGAGATGCTGCTCGGCTCGGTCAGCCTGACCGTCGCCGCCCACGCGGACTGCCCGGTGATCGTGCTGCGCGGCAGCCACGACAACCAGGTCCCGGCAGGCGCGCGCGGCCGGATCGTCGTGGGCGTCGGCGAGCAGGCGACGGACTCCGCCGCCCTGCGCTTCGCCGTCCAGGAGGCGAAGCTGCGCCACGCGACCTTGGACGCCGTACGGGCCTGGCGGTGCCCCGCGCATGAGACCACCGACCACCCCCTGCTCGCCGGGGAACCCGCGCGGCTGCACGAGCAGCATGCCGTCGAGGTCCTGGACAAGGCGCTGAAGGACGCACCGGCGGCTGTGGACCTGCACCGACGTACGGTCGAGGGCCCCGCCCGCAGGGTCCTGTTGGACGCCTCGCACGAGGCGGACCTGCTCGTGGTCGGCGCCCGGCGCAACCCGGGACACCTCGGACTCCAGCTGGGGCGCGTCGCCCATGCTGTGCTGCACCACTCCGCTTGCGCCGTCGCGGTCGTACCCGAGCAGGCGTGAGAGAGGTGGCCGACTGCTCAGAGGCTCGCCGCCTGGTCGTGGACGCCGGTCCGCGGATCACGCGGTGGGTCTACGCGGCCGGTCCCCTGCGCGCCTTCTCCCACGCTCGCTCCGGCTCCGCCGCCTTCTCCCCGGCCATGCCGCCTTCCACCGCCCGATGACCGCCACGCCGACGACTTCCGGAGTGTCACCCATGTCCAAGATCGAACACCAGGACGCCCCCGTGCTTCCCGAACTCTCCGACGAGGAACTGCGCACCCTGGACGCACACTGGCGGGCCGCCAACTACCTGGCCGCCGGACAGATCTACCTGATGTCCAACCCGCTGCTGACCGAGACCCTGAAGCCGGAGCACATCAAACCGCGACTGCTCGGCCACTGGGGCACCTCGCCCGGCCTCAACCTCGTGTACACCCACCTCAACCGGGTGATCAAGGCGCGCGGACTCGACGCCCTCTGCGTCTGGGGACCGGGCCACGGAGGGCCGTCCATCCTGGCCAACGCCTGGCTGGAGGGCAGCTACAGCGAGACGTATCCGGACGTGCCGAGGGACGGCGAGGGCATGGCGCGGCTGTTCCGGCAGTTCTCCTTCCCGGGCGGTGTGCCGAGTCATGTCGCCCCGGAGACGCCCGGTTCCATCCACGAGGGTGGTGAGCTCGGCTACTCCCTCTCCCACGCCTACGGCGCCGCCTTCGACAACCCCGGCCTGCTGGTCGCCTGCGTGATCGGGGACGGCGAGGCCGAGACCGGGCCGCTGGCCGCCGCCTGGCACTCCAACAAGTTCCTCGACCCCGTGCACGACGGCGCGGTCCTGCCGATCCTGCACCTCAACGGCTACAAGATCGCCAACCCGTCGGTGCTCTCCCGGATCCCGGAGGCCGAACTCGACGAACTGCTGCGCGGCTACGGCCACGAGCCTGTCCATGTGACCGGCGACGACCCGGTCCAGGTGCACCGGGCCATGGCGGCCGCGCTGGACGGCGCGCTGGACCGTATCGCCGTGATGCAGCAGACCGCCCGCGAGGACGATGTCACCGAACGCGTGCACTGGCCGATGATCGTGCTGCGCACCCCGAAGGGCTGGACCGGACCGGCCGAGGTGGACGGCGTGCCCGTCGAGGGCACCTGGCGCGCCCACCAGGTTCCGCTGGCCGGCGTCCGTGAGAACCCCGAGCACCTCCACCAATTGGAGGCATGGCTGCGCTCGTACAAGCCCCAGGAGCTCTTCGGCCCGGACGGCCGCCCCGTCGCCGACGTCCTCGCCTGCGTCCCCGACGGCGCCAAGCGGCTCGGCGCCAGCCCGTACGCCAACGGCGGTCTGCTCGTGCGCGATCTGCCCATCGCACCGCTGGACGAGTTCGCCGTGCCCGTCGACAAGCCGGGCACCACCTCGCACGAGCCGACCCGTGTCCTGGGGGACCTCCTGGCCCGGGTGATGAAGGACACCGGCGGACGCCGAGACTTCCGCCTCGTCGGCCCCGACGAGACCGCCTCCAACCGGCTCCAAGCGGTCTTCGACGTCAGCGGAAAGGCCTGGCAGGCCGAACACCTGCCGGTCGACGAACACCTCGAGCATCACGGCCGGGTCATGGAGATCCTGTCGGAGCACACCTGCCAGGGCTGGCTGGAGGGCTACCTTCTCACCGGCCGGCACGGACTGTTCTCCTGCTACGAGGCCTTCGTCCACATCGTCGACTCCATGGTCAACCAGCACATCAAATGGCTGAAGACATCGAGGGAGTTGCCATGGCGCGCACCCATCGCCTCCCTCAACTACCTGCTCACCTCACACGTGTGGCGCCAGGACCACAACGGCTTCTCCCACCAGGACCCCGGCTTCGTCGACCACGTCCTCAACAAGAGCCCGGAAGTCGTGCGGGTCTACCTCCCGCCGGACGCCAACACCCTGCTGTCGGTGGCGGACCACGCGCTGCGCAGCCGCGACTACGTCAACGTCATCGTGGCCGGGAAACAGCCCTGCTTCGACTGGCTGTCGATCGACGTGGCCCGCGCGCACTGCGCCCGGGGCGCCGGTATCTGGGAGTGGGCCGGCACGGAGAACGGCGGCGAGCCGGACGTCGTCCTCGCCTGCGCCGGTGACGTGCCCACCCTGGAAGTGCTGGCCGCCGCCCAGCTGCTGCGCCGACACCTGCCCGACCTCGCCGTCCGCGTCGTCAACGTCGTCGACATGACCCGGCTGCTGCCGCGCGAGGAACACCCGCACGGCATGAGCGACTTCGAGTACGACGGCCTGTTCACCACCGACAAGCCGGTCATCTTCGCCTACCACGGCTACCCGTGGCTGATCCACCGGCTCGCCTACCGCCGTACCGGCCACCGGAACCTGCACGTGCGCGGCTACAAGGAGTCCGGCACCACGACCACGCCCTTCGACATGGTCGTCCGCAACGACCTCGACCGCTACCGCCTCGTCATGGACGTCATCGACCGCGTCCCCGGCCTCGCCGTGCGCGCCGCCGCCGTACGGCAGCAGATGGCCGACGTCCGCACCCGGCACCTGGCCTGGATCCGCGAGCACGGCACCGACCTGCCCGAGGTCGCCGACTGGACCTGGAACGCCTGACCTCGCCCCTCATTCCCGGAAGGAATTCACCGCCATGACCGTACGCGTCGGAATCAACGGCTTCGGCCGCCGGCCGACACGTCCGGTCGACGGACGGCCGACATCCCTCACCGGCCCGCATCCGCCACTACCGTCCGTCCCGCTGCCCTGCCCCTCGAAGGAATCGCCCGGGCGGCCGGCAGCTGGATGCTGAATTGCAAAATTTCGCAATTAGATAGATGCCTTGTTGACTGTGTCCGCAGACTGCCGCGGACACAGTCATCTGTACCTGCCCCATGTGGGGATGTTGTCGGGGAGATCGAGGGGCCGTGTCCGTTCCGCTGTACCAGGCCAAGGCCGAGTTCTTCAAGACGCTCGGGCATCCGGCACGCATCCGGGTCCTGGAGCTGCTGAGCGAGCGCGAGCACGCGGTCGCTGAGATGTTGCCCGAGGTGGGCATCGAGCCCGCGCACCTCTCCCAGCAGCTGGCGGTGCTGCGGCGGGCGAACCTGGTCGTGACGCGCAGGGAAGGCTCCACGGTGTACTACTCGCTGACGAGTCCGCACGTCGCCGAGCTCCTGGGGGTCGCCCGCACCATCCTCTCCGGGGTGCTGACCGGCCAGGCCTGAGCCCGTACTTCGCTGCCGAATGCGAACGTGCGAGGTCCCGGGAGGCTCGCCGGGGCCTCGCACGAGCCTGACTGAGGGCACCGCCCCCGTGCCCTGACAAGCCTTCGGGGCTGATCTTCGAGTCGGTCACCCTCCTCAGGGCCGCCACGATCCCGCCCGGCTCCGGCGGGCACCCGGGCACCGCCAGGTCCACCGACACGACATCGGGGAGCGCGCCCTCGACGCCGTAGCCACGACGTTGGTCTTCGGACGGTCGGTGTAGCTGAACGCGCCGTCCGCGGCGACGGTCGCGGATCCGATCAGCGTGCCCTCACCCGCCGTGGGGTCGTCGAGCCGCCAGATGTCGACGGTGGTCCCTGCGCCGAATCCCACGGGCGCGTCGAGCTTTCCGGTGAGGGCGAGGTCCTGGTTCCGGGGCGACGAGGCGGGTGCCTGCAGTGCCTTGTCGCGTCAAATGCTGGATTCGATCGACGATCCGCTGCTGCCGGAGGCGTCGGCGGAAATGGCGCGGCCCGGGGTCGTCGCTTCCACGAGCGACACGGTGAACGGGTGGCGCGGTGCGGTGAGGACTCGCTGGGCCGGTCCCTGTTCGACGAGTTCGCCGGCGTCCAGGACAGCGATGCGGTGGGCCAGGGCCGCGGTGTTCAGGTCGTGGGTGATCAGGACGAGGGACAGGTCGTCGCGTTCGTGGAGCAGGGCGGTGAGGATGCCGAGGATGCCCCGGCGGGTGATCGGGTCGAGGCCCGAGGTGATCTCGTCGCAGATGAGGACGCGGGGCCGGGCGAGCAGGGCGCGGGCGAGGGCCGCGCGTTGGAGTTCGCCGCCGGAGAGCTGCCCGGGGCGTCTGCGCACCAGGTCCTCGGGGAGGCCGAGGTCGGTCAGAGTGGCCAGGGCCTCCCGTGTCGCGGCGGAGAGCCCGGTGCCGCGCAGTCGTATCGCGGTGCGGGCGATCTGGTGCAGGACGGGGCGGTGTTCGTCGAAGGCGGCGCGCGCGTCCTGGAAGACGTACTGCACGGCCGCCAGTTGTGCGCGGTCGCGGTCGCGCAGGCTGCGCGGCAGCGGTGTGCCGTCGAGGAGGATCTCCGCGTCGTGGTCGCGGTGGAGTCCGGCCAGGCAGCGGGCGAGGGTGGTCTTGCCGCTGCCGGAGCGGCCGACGACGGCCAGGCTCTCACCCGCGTGCAGGTCGAGTGCGGTCAGGCGCAGTACCTCGGCTGTGCCGCGTGCGGTGGTGCGGTGGTGGGCGGTCAGGTCGCGTATCCGTAGGACGGGGCGCCCGGTGCCGGTCGTGTTGTTCGATGGGGTGAACTCCGGTTGCCCGGCAAGCAGTTCACGCGTCCATGCGCGCCGGGGCGCGAGCAACAGGCGTTGTGCCGGGCCCGACTCCACGACCCGGCCCGCCCGCATGACGATCACCTCGTCGGCGAGCGCCCGTATGACGTCCAGGTCGTGGCTGAGCAGGACGACGGCGATGCCGCGTGCCGCGACGGCCGCCAACTGGTCGACGACACGGCTCTTGGTGAGGGCGTCCTGGCCGGTGGTGGGCTCGTCGGCGACGATGACCCGGGCCCCGAGGAGCAGGGCCTGGGCGAGGACGACGCGTTGCTGCTGACCGCCCGAGAGCTGGTGCGGATAGCGGCGCAACAGGCTCTCGGCGTCCGGGAGTTGGGCATGGGCCAGAGCGTGCAGGACGCGTTCGCGGGCCGCCGTCCGGCGTCGGCCGCGGGGCAGGTGGCGTACCTGGGCGCGGGCGATGTCCGTCAGGAGAGCGCAGACACGGCGCGCGGGGTTGAGGACGGCGGCCGGGTGCTGGGGGATGTAGCCGACCCGGCCGTCGGCGGCCAGGCGTATGTCGCCGGTGACGTGGGCGCCCGGCGGATACTCGCCGAGCAGGGCGAGGCCGGTGGTGGTCTTGCCGCTGCCCGAGGGGCCGACAAGGGCGGTGACCTTGCCGGGGCGGGCCTTGACGCTCACTCCGTCGACGATCGCCCTGCCGCCGACCTCGACGCGCAGGTTCCGGAGCTCGGCCACGGGCTCCTCGGCGGTGGCGCCGGGGCCGGCGGGACTGCCGACCTGGTCCGTCCTGTCGTCTGTGTGGCTCATGGACGTGCTTCACTCCCTGCCCGGCTACGGCTACGGCCGCGGTCGCCTCGGCGGTCGTTCGCGAGCGCGGCGTCGAAGAGGAGGTTGGCGCCCGTCGTCAGGGCGACGATCAGCAGGGCGGGGACGACCACGGCCCACGGTTGGACGAACAGGCCGGTGCGGTTGCGGTCGACCATGACCGCCCAGTCGGCGGCGTCCGGGGCGACCCCGACACCGAGGAACGCGGCCGTGGCGACCAGGTACAGCACGCCGGTCAGCCGGGTCCCGGCGTCGGCGGCCAGGGTGCGCAGCATGGAACGGCCGACGTAGCCGACGGCCATGCGCCACCAGGTCTCGCCCTGCATCCGCAGCGCCTCGACCGCGGGCCGGGCGGCCGCCTCGCCCGCCGCCGCGCGGACGATTCGCGCGGCGTCGGGCACGTTCACCAGCGCGACCAGCAGCGCGAGTCCGGCCGAGCCCGGCGAGAACACCGAGGCCACCAGCAGGATCAGCAGCAGCGACGGCACGGCGAGCAGGACGTCCAGGGGCCGCATCAGCAGCTCCTCGAGCCAGCAGCGACGGGTGAGCGCGCTGACGAGTCCGACGGGTACGGCGACCGTATAGGCGAGCGCGGTCGCCGTGAGGGCGCTGACGACGACCGTACGGCCGCCGTGCAGCACCTGCTGCCAGACGTCGCGGCCCACGAAGTCGGTGCCGAGCCAGTGACCGTCGCCGAGGGTGAAGGAGGTGGTGCGGGGGCCGGGTTCGCCGACGAACAGAGGGCCCAGCAGGGCGAGGACGAGGGGAATGCCGATGATCGCGAGGCCGAGGCCGAGGCCGAGGGCGAAGCGGTGACGCGTCATGCCGCCACCACCGCCCTTGGCGTCAGCCGGTGAGCCACCAGGTCGGCGCCCAGATTGAGTACGACGGTCAGCACTCCGAACACCACCGCCAGCCCCTGCACGACCGGCACATCGCGCTCGGCCACGGCGTTGAGCAGAACCGTCCCGAGCCCCGGGACCACGAAGAGCGCCTCCACGACGATGACGCCGCACAGCAGCCAGTCGACGGTGCGGGCGAGGTGCTGGACGGCCGGCGCGAGGGCGTTCGGCAGGGCGTGGGTGTAGCGGATGCGGGCTCCGGAGATGCCGTAGCGGCGGGCCTGGGCCACGTAGGGGGAGGCCAGTGCGTCGATCATGCCTGCCCGTACCAGGCGGGACAGGGAACAGACCGGGCGGGACAGCAGGACCAGCACGGGCAGGACCAGCACAGCCGGATGGACGAGCAGATCCGTGCCGTAGCCCACCGCCGTCGGCGGCAGCCAGGCAAGCTTCAGCGCGAAGACGGTCACCAGCAGGACCCCGAGGGCGAATTCCGGGATCGCGTACACGGCCGACGTCACCGAGCCGACCAGCCGATCCACGATCCGTCCCGCGTGCCGGGCGGCGAGGACGCCCAGCCCGAACCCGATCGGGACGAGCAGCGCGAGGGTGAGCGCGGCCAGCAGCAGGGTCGGTCCGAAGCCGTCGGAGAGGTACTGGCCGACCGGGCGGCCCGAGACGAGCGACGTGCCGAAGTCTCCGTGCAGCAATCTCATGGCCCAGTCGGCCAGCCGCTCGTACGTCGGCCGGTCCAGGTCCATGGCCTGCCGGATCGCGGCGATGCGCGCGGGGTCCGGCTGATCGCCCGCGAGGGCCACCGCGGCGTCGCCCGGCAGCGCCTCGGTGAGCGCGAAGACCAGCAGCACCACGGCCACGGTCTGCAGGGCGCCGAGGAGCAGTCGCCGGGCGACGAAGGAACGCAGTCCGCTCACGCGAGCCAGACCTTGTCGAACCGGGCCCAGTCGAGCGTGTTGGCAGGGGCCTCGGCCGCAACTCCCTTCACAGTGCGGGCGGTTCCGAGGATCCAGTCGGCGAAGCCCCAGATGAGGAAGCCGCCCTCCGTGTACAGGCGGCGCTGCATCCGCTCGTAGACGGCTGCCCGTTCGGTCTTGTCGCGGGTGGACTGGGCCTGCTGGTACAGGGCGTCGAAGTCCTTGTGCTTCCACTTGGTGGCGTTGGTGGTGGAGTCGGTGAGCAGGCGCTGGGAGATGTGGGCCTCGATGGGCAGGGCGCCGGAGCGGTAGCAGCACAGGGTGCCGTTGTCGAGGATGTCGGCCCAGTAGGAGTCCTTGCTGCCCATCTTCACGTCGACGGTGACGCCCGCTTTCTTCGCCTGGTCGCGGAAGATGCCGGCGGCCTCGGTGAACCCGGCGGCGACGGCCGAGGTGTCGAGGGTGACCCTCAGGTTCTCGGCGCCGGCCTGCTTGAGCAGGGCGCGGGCCTTGTCGAGGTCCTGTGCGCGTTGGGGGAGGGCGTCGGCGTAGTACTCGTAGCCCTTGCCGAACAGGTCGTTGCCGATCACACCCGCACCGGACAGGGCGCCGTCGACGAGTTCCTTGCGGTCGGCGATGAGGAAGAACGCCTCACGTACGCGCTTGTCGTCGAAGGGCGCCCGGTCTGTCTTCATGCAGAACGCCTGCATGGCGCTGCCCCGGAGGCGCACGATCTCGATCTGTCCCTTGCCCTCGTGGGCACGGGCGGTGACGGGGTTGAGTTCGTGGGCGTACTCGACCTGTCCGCCGAGGAGTGCGTTGACCCGCGCCGACTCCTCGTTGGCGACGACGAACTCGAGCTCGTCGAGGTGCGGGGCCCCCTCCCAGTAGTCGTCGTAGCGGCGGAAGACGGCGGAGCGGCCGGGTGTGAAGGAGACGAACCGGAAGGGGCCGGAACCGATCGGCTGCTTGTCGAGGTCGCCTGATTCCCCCGCGTTCTCCGGGACGATGTACGCGCCGAACGCGGCCAGGACGTTGGGGAGTTCGGCGGTGGGCCGCTTGAGGACGAACTCGATGCTCCGCTCGCCGGTGGCGCGACTGGCGTCGAGGTCGATCGGATCCAGGGACGCCTTGGCGCGGAACGCCTGCTCGGGGTCGGCGATGCGGCGGTAGCTGTAGAGGACGTCGGCGGCGGTGACCGGTTTTCCGTCGTGGAAGGCGGCCTTGCGCAGGGTCACCTGCCAGCGGTCCAAGGTCTTGTTCGGCTCCCACTTCTCGGCGAGGCGGGGCTGGGCGGAGAGGTCGGCGCCGTAGTCGGCGAGCTTGTCGTACAGCGCCTTGGCACGGGCGGCGTCGGCGAAGAGGTTGGCCCGGTGCGGGTCGAGGGTCTCGCTCGCACCGCCTCCGGCGAACGCGGCGCGCAGCCGCCCGCCTCTCTTCGGAGCGCCGTCGCCCTTGGCGTCGGAGCCCTCGCTGCCGGAGCCGCCGCATCCTGCGAGAGCGAGCGCGGCGAGTGAGGCGGCGCCCGTGGCGGCGAGGAAGCCGCGGCGGCGCAGACCGGGGAAGCGTTCGTCGTACATGACCGTCCTTGGGGCGTGGGTGTCAGTGGGTGTCAGTGGGGGGAGTTCAGGCGGGCGACGACGTGCAGCCGGTCCGCGTCCGTCGTCTCGCCGGGCAGCAGGCCTTCCCGCCATGGCGGCTCGGTGCGCGGACCGGGCCCGTCGTGGAGTTCGAGCACCTCGAAGCCGTGTGCGGCCAGCAGGTGGCGCAGTTCCTGCGGGAACAGCAGCCGCCACGCGGAACGCTGCTCGACCGGCGCCGACCCGTCGTCCGCGGTCCACACCCGCGTACGGCGCAGGAGTTGGGCCGTACGGTCCACGGTGAGCGTGGTGTGCGACCGGTAGGCGGCGCGCTGCCAGGTGAACTCGTTGATCGTGGGCGTGTCCAGCAGGTCGGTACGGCCGAGGAAGTACGCGCCGTTGCGCATCTCCGCGATCAGCAGGCCGCCGGGGGCCAGGGCGTGCCGGCAGGACTTCAAGAACGCGTCGAGCTGGTCGTTGGTGTGGCAGTACAGCAGGGCGCTGTCCAGGCACACGACGGCGTCGAACACACCCCGGCCCAGGTCGAAGCCGCGCAGATCGGCCTGGACGTACTCGGGTCCGCGGTGGTGGACGCGGGCGTGGGCGAGCATCGCCTCGGAGAGGTCGGCGCCGGTCACGCGGCGGCCGGCGCCGTGGAGGTGGGCGGCGTCGCGTCCGGTGCCGCAGCCCAGGTCGAGCACGCGCGGTCCCGCGCCGTGCCGCCGGAGGCAGTCCTGCGTCCAGCGCCCGGCCAGCCGGTCGGGGTCGGGGAAGCGGGCCTCGTACAGCTCGGGGTTGTCGGTGAGCAGGTTCTGCGCAGCGGTCGTGGAAGTCATGCCGGTCCCTCCTCAGGCCGTTGCGGGTACGGCGGGCTTCGACGGCTTCGACGGCTTCGGCAGTGACCCGAGCCGGTGGAGCCAGGCCACGCCCAGCGCGGAGGCGAGCCCGAACAGGGCACAGCACGCCCACGGCAGCCAGTCGGCGTCGCCCCGCTCCCCGGTGTCCATGGCCCAGCCGACGACGGTGTTGCCGACGGCGGCGGCGATGCCGGAGACCACGTAGAAGATGCCGAAGTAGGTGCCGGTCAGCTCCGGCCTGCCGAAGCCGGGGATCAGTTCCATCACGAACGGCTGGGCGATCATCACCCCGAGGTAGAGCAGCAGGGCGCCGACCAGGACGGGCAGCGCACGCAGTGCCGCGTCGGCCGCACCGTCCGGGCCGTCGGAGCCGACCCCCACCACGGCGGGCGGCAGGAACGCCACTGCCATGAGACCCAGGCCCGTCGCGATCCAACGCGCCCGGTCCCCCCGCTCCTTGAGGGCACGGGTGATGCGCAGTTGGAGTGCCAGGTTGGCGAGGGTGCCGACGACGAAGACGAGTCCGGCGGCGCCGTCCCAGCCGGTGGCCCGCCGGGCTCCGTCGGGCAGGAGCAGATACAGCTGGTTCTCCAGGGTGAACATGCCGACCATGGCGAGCGCGAAGGCGAGGAAGGCCCTGTTGCCCAGGACCTCGCGCCAGTCCGCGAGGACCGTGCCCTTGCTCGGCTCGACTTCCCGGGCCGGCAGCACGAGGGCCTGCGCCACGGTGAGGACGGCGAAGATCCCGGCGGCGGTGAGCGCGGACGTGCGGAAGTCCACGAGCAGCAGCGCGCTGCCCAGCAGCGGGCCGATCAGCGCGCCGGTGGTGGCGAACACGTTGAACAGGGCGAACGCCTCGGCCCTGCGCTCGATGGCCTCCTGCGCGATGTAGGCGCGCACGGCGGGGTTGAACAGTGCCCCGGCGAGCCCGCTGAGGACGGACGCGGCGAGCAGCACGGCCAGGTTGTCGGCGAGCGCGAACAGGGCGAACCCGAGGGTGCGCAGGGCACAGCCGGCGATGATGACGCCGCGCGCGCCGAGCCGGTCGGAGGCGGAGCCGCCGATGATGAACAGCCCCTGCTGGCTGAGGTTGCGCACGCCGAGCACGATGCCGACGACGGCCGCCGACATGCCCAGGTGGTCGGTGAGGTGGGTGGCGAGGTAGGGAATGAGGAGGTAGAAGCCGATGTTGACGCCGAGCTGGTTGACCAGCAGAAGCCGGACCGCAAGCGGGAAGCGACGCATCTCACGCCACGCCCTCATCCGCACCCACCTCCTGAACTCCCAGGCCGGGAAGGCCGCTTGCGCGTACGACGCCGTCCTCGCCGCCGATCCCGGTCCACGGGTCGTGGGCGAGCAGCAGGTGTCCGTCGAGGTCGGCCCAGCGGGCCCGGTCGGCGATGTGGACGGCGGGCGCGAGGCCGAGGCTGCTGGCGGTCAGGCAGCCCAGCATCAGTTCCGTGCCACTGCCGTCGATCGCCCCGGCGATGCGCAGGGCCGCGTGCATCCCGCCGCACTTGGCGAGCTTGACGTTGATGCCCTGGACCCGGCCGGCCAGGCGGCGCACGTCCTCCAGATCCACGGCGTCCTCGTCGGCGATGACCGGCAGCGGTGAACGCTCGGCCAGTGCGCCCAGCGCTTCCGGGTCGCCGGGCGCGACGGGCTGTTCGACGGCCTCGACGCCGAGGTCGGCGAACCGGGGCAGCAGCGCCTCGGCCTGTGCCGTCGTCCAGGCGCCGTTGGGGTCGAGCAGGAGCCGGGCCCGGGGCGCCGCGTCGCGGATGACGCGGACGCGTTCCACGTCGTCCTCCGGGTCGGGGGTTCCCGCCTTGACCTTGATGATCTCGAAGCCGCCCGCCGCCAGAGAGCGGGCCTGTGCCGCCGCGTGGGCGGGGGAGGTGATGCCGATGGTGCGGGCGGTGGCGGCGACCGGAGGCACGGCGGCACCGAGCAGCCGGTGGACGGGGCTGCCCGCGCGCTTGCCGACGAGGTCGAGCAGTGCGGCCTCGGCGGCGGCGGTCACGGCCGGGGGCGTGCCCTCGCTGATCGACTCGCCTGTCCGCAGGGCCTGCAGGGCGCTCTCGGGGTCGGGGAAGCGGGCGAGTTCCGCGCCGGCCGCGGCGAGGAGCCGTTGCAGGGTCTCGACGTCGAGCCCGTAGTAGACGCTGGTGACCGCCTCACCGTGACCGGTCACGCCCTCGTGTTCGATGCCCAGCCACACGGCGTCGCGGGTGGTCATGGTGGAGCGGGAGATGCGCAGGGGCTCGGTGAGATCGAGGCGTACGGTACGCAGGCCGGCCTTCACGGGGTCCTACCTTTCAAGGGTGGTCCTTTCCGGATGGGGTACGGCACGCGGGGCGGCCTTCAGCGGGTCGGTGACGCGGGTGCAGCGCACCCAGCCGGTGGCCTCGGCCGCGCCGGGGTGCGGGATCTCGACGGGCCGGGTGGCCGCGGCGCTCGGGTCGAGGCCGTGGGCCGCGGCGAAGTCGTCGTCGTAGACCGTGCCGAGGTAGCGGTGCGGGCCGTCGGGGAAGACGGTGGCGACGACCGCGCCGGGATGGACGCGGGCGGCCCAGGCGGCGACCAGGGCGGCGGCTCCTGTGCTCCAGCCGCCGCTGACGAAGCTGCCGCGGGCCAGGCGGCGGCAGCTGTCCACGGCCTCGGCCGGGCCGACCCAGTGCACCTCGTCGAAGGCGTCGTGGACGACGTTGCGCGGGTGGATGCTGCTGCCCAGGCCGCGCATCAGCCGCGGCCGCGCGGGCTGCCCGAAGATCGTCGAGCCGGTCGAGTCGACACCGATCAGCCGCAGTGCGGGCCAGCGCCGCCGCAGCGGTCCGATGATCCCCGCACTGTGCCCGCCGGTGCCTACGCTGCACACCAGGATGTCCAGATGGTCGAGCCGGTCGACGAGTTCGGCGGCCAAAGAGGCGTAACCGGCGCTGTTGTCGGGGTTGTTGTACTGGTCCGGCCAGTACGCGTCGGGCAGCACGGCGAGCAGCTCCCGCAGCCGGCCCAGCCGCGCCGCCTGCCAGCCGCCCCGGGCCGCCGGGCGGTCCACGATCTCCAGCCGCACCCCGTGGGCGCGCAGCAACTGCCGCATGGACGGCTCCAGTTCACTGTCGCCGACCAGCACGACGGGATGGCCGAGGGCCTGGCCCGCGAAGGCGAGCCCGAGGCCGAGCGTGCCCGAGGTGGACTCCACCACCGGTGCGCCGGGCTGCAGTTCGCCGCGCTCACGGGCGCCCAGCAGCATCGACACGGCCGCCCGCGCCTTCATGCCGCCCGCCGAGAGTCCTTCGAGCTTGGCCCAGAAGCCGGGATGCGGGCCGGACAGGTCGGTCGTGATGCGGACCAGGGGTGTGCGGCCGAGGAGGGTGAGCAGTTCCGGGCGTTCCGGGCCGGCGAGGGGGCGTACGGCCGCCGTGGTCATCGTTCGTCCTCCGGACAGGGGCCGCCGTAGCGGTGCATGGTGCTGGGACCGCCGTCGAGCCAGAAGAAGGGATACGGCTCTGCGCACACCGCGCTCACCCCGTGGCCGAGGAAGCGGGGCAGTACGGCGCTGCCGGTCTGGGCGAACATCACCAGCTGCTTGCCGTGCGCCAGCGCGTGCCGCCGCAGCGGCTCGAAGGTGCCGTTGCCGAGCGTCATCCCGGACACCAGCAGGGCATCGCAGCGCCCGGCCTCGGCGAGCGCGTCGGTCACGACCGCCTCACCCCACTCGGTCAGCCCGCCCTTCAGGTCACCGGGCACATAGCCCAGCCCACGCGAACGCAGCTCCTCCAGGAGGGAGTTGACGACACCCACCACGAGCACGGTCGCGCCCGGCGGCAGCGCGAGCAGCGCGACGACGGCCTTCGCCCGGGCCCGGGACCTCTCCAGCGACGTCCCGGCGGGCAGCGGGACGGACCGCGCCCCGTTCTGCGGAGCGTGCGGAGCGACGTGCATCAGATAGGCGTCCAGCGCGGCCACGCGCACCGGCAGCAGCGGATGCTCCAGCAGGTGCGCCACGTTCGCGCCCACACACTCCTCGACCGCACGGTCGGGCAGAGTCCCGGGCTCGACCGCGCACGAGCCGACGGCTGCGGCGAGCCGCAGGCTGAGGACCTCGTTGCGGTAGCCGGTGCCGCGCCCGTCGTGCCGTACCGCCTGCCGCGTCGTGAAGGCCACCGCGATCCGCTGCGTGGCGGGATCCGGACCCAGCTCACCGGCGCGGACGCCTGCCAGGAGCTCGTCGTACGTGGCGAATGGCGTGCGGGCCATGCCGGTGACGGCGGTCATCGGATCACCAACCCGGAGCGCAGTTCACCGAGCAGGACCTCGACGTGGTCGCGGGCGCCCAGCCCCTCGGCGTCACCTGCCATGAC
This sequence comes from Streptomyces sp. NPDC006872, assembly GCF_040635845.1. Taxonomy (NCBI): domain Bacteria; kingdom Bacillati; phylum Actinomycetota; class Actinomycetes; order Kitasatosporales; family Streptomycetaceae; genus Streptomyces; species Streptomyces sp. NPDC006872. The sequence goes on along the minus strand of NZ_JBEYIL010000028.1, from coordinate 88,642 downwards.
GTGCCCGAGGTACTCGTTGTTGCTGCCCGCCGCCTCCACCTGCTTGCCCGGCGCGGCGAGCTGCACCTCCAACACGCCTGGCACGTCCCGGAGTTCGCCGCCGTCCAGCGACTCGAGCGTGCCCGAGGTCGTCGGTACGAGGAAGCCGATGGCCGCGCTGCGCAGCCCGGTGTCGCTGCGCCGCAGATCGGGCTCGCGGCCGAGGGACACCTCCACGAAGGCCGCGGCCAGGTCGATGCCGGTCACCTGCCGGACCAGCTCGGTGATGCGGTTCCCGGCGGGCCGCGGGTTGACCTCGACCACGCGCGGACCGGCCGAGGTCAGCTTGATCTCGGTGTGCGCCACCACGCCCTCGGTCAGGGCGAGGGCCTTGAGCGCGGCGAGGGCGGTCTGTTCGGCGGCCTCGGCGTCGGCGGCCGACAGGGCGGCCGGGAACATGTGCCCGGTCTCGATGAACGCGGGCGCCCCGCCGATGCTCTTGTCGGTCACGCCCACCACCTGGACCGCGCCCGCGTGCGACACCGTCTCGACGCTCACCTCGGGGCCGTCCAGCAGTTCCTCCAGCAGGACGGCGGGCTCCCGGCGCTGTCCGCGGGCGTTGACCGTGAGGCCGGCCAGCACCCGTACGGCGGCGGCGAGTTGCTCCTCGTCGTCCACACGCCGCACGTGCATGCCCGCGCACAGGTCGACCGGCTTGACGACCAGCGGGTAGCCGATCTCCCGCGCCGCCCGGGCGAGGTCGGCCCACTCCTCGTGCACGGCGAAGCGCGGCCCGGGGACTCCCGCGTCGGCGAGGACACGGCGGGTGGAGTCCTTGCGGCAGGCGTCGCCGACCGCCTCCGGGGTCGGGCCCGGCAGGCCCAGGCGCCCGGCGATCCGCGCCACGGTCGGCAGGTAGTAGTCGCAGGAAGTGATCACGCCGTCGAAGCGCAGCGCCTCGTGCAGCCTCTCGATCTGCGGCAGCAGGGCGGCTGTGTCGTTGGTGTCGGCGGTGATCAGGTTGCGGGCGCCGAGCAGTGGGTGTGCCGCCCCCTCGGGGGCCGAGCGGAGGTAGTGGTGCAGGTCGCGGGTGAGGAACGTGAACTCGTGTCCGCCCTCCCGGATCGCCCTTGGCAGCAGTCTGCTCATCGACCCGACCCAGCTCTCGACCATCAGCAGATGAGCCACAACTCCCCTTTTCGTGCGAGCGGTTCAGACGTCAAGGCAGCCCGGAGAACCCTCGGGTGGGAGGGAGCGGGCTTTGCGCACCGCACACGCTATCGATAATCATTTTCATTTACTAGCCCCTTACTGAACCGCCGGAAGACAGACCAACCCCCGTGCTCCGCGCGGCGACCGCCCGCTCGAGGACCGAACGGGCGGTCGCCGCCGTGGTCGCGGACCTCGACCTCGTACTCCGGGGCCGGCCGGCAGTGCGCGGCCGTCCTATCCCTGCCGCGCCTCCGCCTGCGGACTGTGCGAAGCCGGCGCCGCATCAGGGTGTTGGGGCTCCGGGCGTTCGATGCTCACCTTGGTCAGTTTCCGGGCGAGTGGTGCGGGGAGCCACCAGGCCCATCTGCTGAGCAACTGCATGACGGCCGGGACGATGAGGCAGCGGATGACCGCGGCGTCGAGCAGGATGGCCACCGCCCGGCCGAGCCCGAACCGCTGGAGCATCCGGTCGGAGGCCGAAGGCGATGGCGAAGATCAGCGCGGAGATGAACGCTTCGATCGGGCCAGGCTGCGCTCCGAACCAGCCGTGCTGGAACACCGATGTGATCACTCCCAGTGCGGCAGAGATCGACAGCAGGTTCAACACGGCAGCCTTGACCGGGATCCAGATGGAGCGGAAGACCAACAGCAGCAGGAGCGAGGAGAGCCCGACGACGACGGCGACGAACAGCGGCAGCCGGTCGGCAAGGGTTTCGGAGACGTCCTGGGACGCGGCGGTGGCACCGCCGACCAGGACGTCCGCTCCGGTCTCCTGCTCCAGCCTGGGGGCGACAACGTCGCGCAGGTGATGCACGAGGTCGACCGTGCCCTCGGCCTGCGGCGACGTGGTCGGATAGACGAACACCGTGGACAGGGCGCCGTCCTCGGAGGGCATCGCCGGGCCGGCCTCGGCGACGCCCTCCGTCGCCGACAGTGTGGCCCGGACGGTCTCCCCGGCGGCCCTGTCGCCCTTGACCAGCACGATCAGCGGGCCGTTGAAGCCCGGGCGGCGCTGCACGACTCGGGCCATGGCACGCCGGCCGTTGAACTCGCGGCCGTTCGGGTTCTGCGCGGTGCGCTCGTCACGGCGCAGGCGCACGTCGAGGAGCGCGCCTACGCGACCGGCCTGGCACAAGGAGGCTTCGGCACAGGCTTAGGTTGCGTGTCGTGCGGTGGCCATCCGCCCCGGAGCGTGGTTGTTTATTGCTTCCTATCCGACCTCCTTGCTCACCGCGGCCCGGCCCGCCTGGACGGGGCGCGTTCCGCCGTTCTTCGCCGCCCCTCCCAGCGGCGGCTCGGCGAGGCGCTCCCTGGCATGCCGAGGCTGACGGGGCGAAGCTCATCACCGTCAACTCCCGGCAGGGCGCGGCATCCTCAAGGCGAGGGCCGCGAACATCCCCTCCACAAAAAGGCCCGACTGAGTACTAGAGCGATTAAGTCTTCCGTTGTAACCTCCCTGCTATATCGATTTAGCTTCCAGCTTGCAGGTCGGTCCGCCTGTGAGCGGATCAGGCCATTCGAGACACGGGTGCGTCGCGCACCGAGCCGGCCGTCGGCCGACAAAGGTGCCCCGTGCGTCTCGACCAACCCCAACCCGATCTCCGTTTGTCCATCCCAGGGCGAGTCGGTTGCGTAGCGAGTCGCGCTACTAGATCGATTTAGTAACCTCGGGATGAACGACCCCGACAGGAGCCGCACATGGCAGTCCCCAGTCTTCAGGACGGCATCGACAAGGCCGGTTCGCCCATCGGCCTGTTGTGGAAGCCGAACGCCGAGCCGTGGACCCCCGAGGTGGTCGAGCGGGAGTATGCCGGCTGGCGCCGGGAGCAGGCCGCGTGGCACGAGGGCGTAGCGCTCCTCAACCTCTCGCACCACATGTACGACATGTGGATCGAGGGCCCAGACGCCACCAGGGCGCTGGCCGAGTACGGCGCGAACAACTTCGAGAAGTTCGCGATCGGCCAGGCCAAGCAGTACGTGCCCGTCACCCGGGACGGCCATATCGTCACCGACGGCATCCTCGCCCGCCACGCCGAGAACAAGTACCTCCTCAGCGGGATTCCGGCCGCCCAGCACTGGGTGCAGTACCACGCCGAGAAGGCGGGCTACGACGTCGGCTTCGTCACCGACGCGTCCTCCGCGTTCCGCCCGGGCGGCGCAGACCCGAAGCTGTTCCGCTACCAGATCCAGGGCCCGCTGGCGCTGGAGCTGATCGAGAAGGTGTTCGGCGGCCCGCTGCCGCAGACCAAGTTCTTCCACGCCACCCCGGTCACCCTGGACGGCCGTTCCTTCGAGGCCCTGCGACACGGCATGGCCGGGCAGGCCGGCTACGAGTTCATCGGCCCCTGGGAGCACGCAGCCCACGTCCACGAGGCGTTCCTCGAGGCCGGCGAGCCGCTCGGCCTCGTCCAGGTCGGCGCGCTCGCCTACGCCACCCCGAGCGTGGAGAGCGGCTGGGTCCCCTCCCCGGTCCCCGGCATCTACACCGACCCCGAGCTGGCCGGGTACCGCGCCTGGCTGCCGCTCTTCGGCATCGAGGGCAAGCGCCCGCTCAACGGCAGCTTCTTCTCGGAGAGCATCGAGGACTACTACGTCTCCCCGTACGAACTGGGCTACGGCAAGCTGATCCACTTCGGGCACGACTTCCACGGCCGCGACGCCCTGCTCAAGGCCAGGGACGAACTCCACCGCACCAAGGTCACCCTCGTCTTCGACCCGGACGACGTGCGACGGGTCGTCGGCGGGGGAGAGGACCCCGGCTTCGTCCTCACCTACGCCCGCCACCGCGTCGAGACCTCCGCGGGAATGATCGGCACGACCATGCAGACCGCCTCGATCGACCCGGTCGGCACGGTCCTGGCCCAGTCCCTGGTCGACCCCGCCCACGCCGTGCCCGGCACTGAGGTGAGCGTGGTCTGGGGCGAGCACCCCGGCTTCGGCACCGACCCCGAGGCCGACCTCGGGTTCCCGCGCATTCGCGCCACCGTTCAGCCCAGCCCCTACGACCGGCACGCCCGCACCGAGTACCGCCGCGACGCGTAGTGCGGGCTCCGGCCGGCCGGGGGCAGCGATGCGGGGTCCGGCCGGCGCCGCCCGGACCCCGCCCGGCTCGCCTCGCCCCACCGGGCCGGGAGTCCGCGGACGGCGACCGGGCCTCACGCCTCACATTTCCCTATCGACAAGGAGCACAAGGAGCACGATGAATCCCCTCAGCACAGCCCCGTCGGCGGTGAGTACATCGCTGCTGGACGACTTCTCCCTCGAGATGACGGGCAAGGACGTACCCAAGCTGGAGGAGGCCCGGGACTCGATACCGCAGGGCACCCGCATCAACGTCACCTTCCTCGGCAACGAGAACCTGAACATGCGCCTGGAGGCCTCCCGGGCGGTGAAGCGCCTCGGCTTCGTGCCGGTGCCGCACCTCTCCGCCCGCCGCCTCGGCTCGCAGGCCGAGTTCGAGGAGTTCCTCGCCGCGCTCCGGGCCGACGACGCCTGCGACAACGTCTTCACCGTAGGCGGCGACCCCGCCCGCCCGCAGGGGCCCTACGAGGACTCCCTCGCCCTGATCGAGTCGGGCCTGCTCCAGGAGTACGGCGTCCGCCAGGTCGGCATCAGCGGCTATCCGGAGGGCCACCCGGCCATCTCCGGGGACGCGCTGTGGACGGCTCTGCGGAACAAGAGCGCGGCCCTCGCCGCTCAGGAGCTGGACGGCGCCGTCATCACCCAGTTCGGTTTCGACGTCGACCCGGTACTCGCCTGGATCGAACGGGTCCGCGACCACGGCATCGTGCTCCCGGTACGCATCGGAGTCCCCGGCCCGGCCGGTGTGCGGCGTCTGATGTCGTACGCCGCCCGGTTCGGCGTCGGCACCAGCGCGTCCATCGCCAAGAAGTACGGCCTGTCGATCACCAATCTGATGGGGACCGCAGGCCCCGACAGGTTCCTGCGTGCGCTGGCGGAGGGCTACGACCGGGGTCGTCACGGCGAGATCAAGATCCACTTCTACACCTTCGGCGGTCTGCAGGCCACATCCGAGTGGATCGCCCAGTTCCGGAAGGACAACCTCGTATGACCGTCACGCAGGCCGCTGCCGCCGCCACGTCCAAGAACCGTGGGGGAGTGGGGCACCAGGCGTCGCTGATCGTCCAGGGCGCCGACGCCACGGGCATCGTGGCGGCCGTGACGTCCGTCCTCGGCCGGCACGGCGCCAACATCGTGTCCCTCGACCAGTACTCCGACGACCCGCAGGGCGGCGCCTTCTTCCAGCGCACCGTCTTCGGCCTCGACGGGCTGCAGGCCGCAACTCCCGCCCTGCGCGCCGACTTCGACAAGGGCCTGGTGACGAAGTACGGGCTCACCTACACCCTGCGCGACCTGTCCGTGCCGAAGCGGGTCGCGATCTTCGCCTCGAAGTCCGATCACTGTCTGCTCGACCTGCTCTGGCGACACCGCCAGGGGCAACTCCCGGTCTCCGTCGCCATGGTGATCTCCAACCACCCCGACACCGCGGAGGAGGTGCGCGGTTTCGGCATCCCCTTCTTCCACGTCCCCTCCATGGGAGCGGACAAGTCGGCAGCCGAGGCCGAACACCTGCGCCTGCTCAAGGACAACGTCGACTTCGTCGTCCTCGCCCGCTACATGCAGATCCTGTCCGGCGGGTTCATCGAACAGGTCGGCGTCCCGATCATCAACATCCACCACTCCTTCCTGCCCGCCTTCATCGGCGCCGGCCCCTACGCCAAGGCCAAGGAACGAGGAGTGAAGCTGGTGGGCGCCACCGCCCACTACGTCACCGAGGACCTCGACGAGGGTCCGATCATCGAACAGGACGTCGTGCGGGTCAGCCACGCCGACACCGCCGCCGACCTCACCCGCCGGGGCGCGGACGTGGAACGCGCCGTCCTCTCCCGCGCGGTGCTGTGGCACGCCGAGGACCGGGTCATCCGCAACGGCAAGCACACCATCGTCTTCGCCTGAGCCACGTATCACCCCACTCGCCCCGACAGGGAGACCCGCCCGGGACAGGGACCGGGTGAGTCGTTCACCAGCAGAAGGCGGTCCACCACCATGACAACCATGATCGACGGAGCGCAGCTCGCCCGGAGCATCCGGGCCCGGGTCGCCGAACGGGTCGCCGAGGCCACGGGCACCGGACGTGTGCCCGGCCTGGCGACCATCCTGGTCGGCGACGACCCGGCCGGCGCGGTCTACGTCGCCGCCAAACGGCGCGCCGTCCGCGAAGCCGGCATGCGCGACTTCCACCGCCGCCTCCCGCAGCAGGCCACCCAGAGCGAAGTCGCCGCCGTCATCGACGAGTTGGCGGCCGACCCGGATGTCTCCGGCATCCTCCTCCAACTCCCGCTGCCGGCACAGCTTGACGCCGCATCGCTGATCGACCGGATCCCCGCCGCCAAGGACGTCGACGGGCTGACCACGGCCAGCGCCGGCCGACTCGCCCGCGGCGAGCGCGGATTGCGGCCCTGCACACCGAGCGGCGTCATCGAACTCCTGGACGCCGAAGGCATCGAACTCCGGGGAGCGCGCGTCGCCGTCGTCGGCTGGGGTGAGCTCGTCGGCCGTCCGCTGGCGCAACTGCTGCTGCGGCGCGGCGCGACGGTCACGGTCGCCCACGAGTTCACCGACGACCTCGCCGCGGTCACCCGCCCCGCCGACATCGTCGTGGTCGCCACCGGAGTGCGCGGTCTCATCGGCCCCGAGCACGTCAAGCCCGGCGCCACCGTCATCGACGTCGGCATCCACCGCACCCCCACCGGCCTGACCGGCGACGTCCGCGCAGCCGAACTCGACGGCATCGCCGGCCGCCTCACCCCCGTGCCCGGCGGCGTGGGCCCGATGACCATCGCCATGCTCCTGGTCAACACCCTCCAGGCGGCGGAGTGGAGCGCCACGCCGTACACCGTGCCCGCCTAGAGCACGTCAGCCGATGGCTTGAACGAGCCAGTTCCGTAGACTGGCGCATGGTACGGCTTAATCGTTCTAGAAGTCGTTCCAGAAGTGGGACGGCCGTTTCGGCGAGGCCGACGCGTGAGCGGGTGCGCCTGATCCGATGGAGAGGGAGTGGGTCGGCATGAGCCGTTCGGGCCGGGTGACGTTGAGCGACGTGGCCAAGGCGTCCGGGGTGTCGCGGGCGACGGTGAGCTTCGTGCTGAACGACGACCCACGGCAGACGATCTCCGCCGCCACCCGCGAGCGGGTGATGGAGGCCGCCCAGGACCTGGGGTACGTCCCGCACGGCATCGCCCGCGCCCTGCGCGAGGGTTCCTCGCGCATCGTCGTGCTCAATGTCGACCGGGGCATGGAGGGCAACTTCTCCCGGAGCTACGTCCGGGGCCTGGACGAGGAACTCGCCGAGCACGACCACATTCTCCTCGTCCGGCACGGACATGCGATTCCGGAGGCCACACAGAAGGTCCTGGACACCATCGTGCCGCGGGCGGTGCTGCGGCTCGGCGAGGTCTATCTGGCGGGTCACGCGCCGGACGAGCGGGACTGGGAGAACGGGTTCGCCGCCAACGCCGCGTTGCAGATCGGCTATCTCGCGGAGCAGGGGCACGCCCGTATTGCGATGGCCCTGCCCGACCACGAGTTCCCGCTGACCGCGGCCCGCCTCGGCTTCGCCCAGGAGGCGGCCCGGCGGCTCGGAATCCCGCCCCTGGAGCGGTTCGTCGTGCCGGGGCCCAGGGAGGTCGGCGCGGTCGCCGTCGAGACGTTCCTGACCGCGCACCCCGAGGTCACGGCCCTCGCGGCGTTCGACGACGACATCGCGCTGCGCAGCCTCACGGCCCTGCGTGACCTGGGACGACGGGTGCCCGAGGACATGGCCGTGATCGGCTTCGACGAGATCGAGCACGGCTCCCTGTTCACCCCCGCGCTCACCACCGTCCATATCGACGCCGAGGTCCTCGGACGGATCGCGGCCCGCAACGCCCTCGGCATCGACATCGGGGCTCTCGCGCCTGTGCCTGGGTGGATCGTCGTACGCGCGTCGGCCTGAGCGGCGCAGCCCCGCACGACGGCGGAGCTCGGGCAAGCCGTGCGTTGCGACGGTGCGGTTCCGCATTGCGTGCAGAGTGCGGCGCGAACGGGGGCAGGTGCCCACTCCACGGCGTGGGTATCCTCGGCCACACCCAGGTAAATCGATCTAGTGATCCCTTTGGTGAGCACGTGGGGAACGGGCCGCAGACAGAGCGGGAGCGTGGCATGGATGGCATGGCGCGGCAGCGCAACACGTATGAAGCGGTACTCAGGCTGCGGGAGGCACGGTTCGTGGCGGAGCGTCCGCCGTTGTTCAGTCCCGCGGTCGCGGCCCAGGACGAGGCCAACGAGCGGGGCGCCTTCGGTCACTTCGCGCAGACGCTGCTGCCGCTGGAGTATTCGGGCTGGGTCGACGAAAGCGCCGCCCATGTCCGTTCCTGCTACATCGGAGACTGGACCGCGCTGCACAAGGTGAGCATCCGGGGACGCCAGGCCCTGGAATTCCTCGGCAGGCTGGGTATGAGGGACCTCGCCCGCTTCGAGACGGGGCAGATCAAACACCATGTGCAGCTCGACGAGAACGGCTGGGTCGCCTCCGAGGGCGTGCTGTGCCGAGTCGGCATCGAGGAGTTCGTCTACACGGCCGGAAGCTGCGACTGGCTCCTGTGGCAGCTCGCGGAGGGCGGTTGGGACGCGGAGGCGATCGACATCAGCCCGGATGTGTTCATCTTCGGCGTCCAGGGACCCGCGTCCCTGGACGTGTTGGAGAGGCTCACCGGAGACGGTCTGAGCGACATCGGCTTCAGCCGCAGCAGGATGTCGCGGGTCGGCGGGATCCCGGTGCGTGTGTTGCGGACCGGTATCTCGGGTGAGCTGGGATACGAACTGCACGGACCGGCCGAGCACGCCGAGGAGATCTGGTCCGCGGTCGTGACAAGCGGGCAGGACGTCGGCATTCGTCAACTGGGCCTGCGGTCACAGCCCGTGCAGCACATCGAGGCCGGCATCGCCACCAACGGGCTCGACTATCTCCCCGCTTCGATCCTCACACCGGGCGCGCCCCGGCAGTTCCGCAGGGGCACGCCCGGTGGCAGCTTCGTTCCGCGCAACGGTGTGACCGACTACTTCCGCAAGCCGGGCGAACTCGGCTGGGGGTTCCGCAAGGGCATACCCGAACGTGACTTCCTCGGCCGTGACGCCCTGGCCCGCGATGCCGCGAGCGGAACCCCGGGACGCGTGCTGGTCGGCCTGCGGTGGAACGCGCAGGACGTCGGCGGCGTCCTGACGTCGTTGCTGGGTGACGACGAAGCGCCCGACCAGATGGAACTCCCCCGCGTGGCAGGTCCCAGCTTCGACCAGGTTCTGGCGTCCGGCGATGCGGTGGGAGTGTCCACCGGCCGCACGCTGAGCGTGATCCGGCGAGCGACGATCTCCCTCTGCGTGATCGATCCCGCGTACGCGACCCCCGGCACCGAGGTGACCGTCCTGTGGGGGAGGCCCGGAACACCGCAGCGGGAGATCCGGGCCACCGTGTCCGCTCTGCCCTTCAAGACGGACAACCGCCGAACCGACGTCACCAAGCCCTGACGGATGAGCAGTGACCCGCACGTTCCGCCCACCGTCCCACCCCACTCGACGGCCAGGCCGCCGACCTCCTCTACGTCGGTACAGGTTCGCGCTGGTCCCGGACTACGTCGCGAACCAGGCGCGCTGTCAACCTTGCGGGGCGCAACTTCAGGGTGCGCGGCGGAAGCTGTGAGTCCGGGTGACACCGCTTGTTTCACTTCTTGAAACGGCGACAGCATGAGGCGACTCAACCGAAGGCGGGACGGACGCCGAGCCGTGCACCTGGAGTGTCCGTTCCCCGTTCCGACAGGGAGCCCCTGTGAGCTTGCGAGACGTCCCCCACCCCGACCACGACGACGACCGCGACACCGAGGGCATCGGCCGCCGCCGTTTACTCGGGAGCGCGGTCGGCGCTGCGGCCGGCACCGCGCTGTTGGGCGGTCTGACGGCCGGGCCCGCGTCGGCTGCCTCCCGTGTCGCCGTCGATCGTCCGGTGCGTACGCGGTCCGGCCTGGTGACCGGTGTCCCGGCCGCCCTCGACGGCGTCACCGTCTACAAGGGCATCCCCTTTGCGGCCTCCACCGCGGGTGAGAACCGCTGGCGTGCCCCGCAGCCCGCACCGTCCTGGAAGGGCGTCCGCGCGGCCGACACCTGGGGCGCCGCCTGCCCCCAGCCGGTCACGGGCATAGCCGCCGACAAGGTGCCGCCGCTGAGCGAGGACTGTCTGAACCTCAACATCTGGACGGGCGCGGCCGGTTCGAGCGAGCGCCGCCCGGTGTTCGTGTGGATCTACGGCGGCCGCAACTCCGCGATGTGGGCCTCGCAGCCGGTGTACGACGGCGCCAACCTGGCCGCGAAGGGCGCGGTCGTCGTGACGTACAACCACCGTGTCGGCGCCTTCGGCAACCTCGCCCACCCCGAGCTGAGCGCCGAGGGCGGACACGGCGGCTCGGGGAACTGGGGCGTACTGGACACGGTGGCGGCGCTGCAGTGGATCCGGGACAACATCGCCGCGTTCGGCGGTGACCCGGACCGGGTGACCATCGCCGGCTGGTCGCACGGCTCGTCCTTCGTGAACATCCTGATGATCTCCCGACTGGCCCGGGGCCTGTACCACCGGGCGCTGCTGGCGGCCGGGGTGCAGTACACCAAGGACCCGGCCCTCGGGCGGGTGGCGGGCGGCTACGACACGCTGCCGGTGGCCGAGGCCAACGGCACCGCGTTCGGCGACTACATGGGCGCCTCCTCGCTGGCCGGCCTGCGGGCGCTGACCGCGGACCAGATCGTGTCGAAGGTCTACGCGCCCGGCGCGCCGGCCGTCGGCACCGACTTCGGCAACGTCCTGGACGGTTACGTCCTGCCGACCACCTACACCGCCGCCATGGAGTCCGGCGCCGAGGTCGACGTGCCCGTCCTCACCGGCAACAACAAGGACGAGAACGGCGCTTCGGTGACGCTCGTGATGACGGTCGCCCAGTACCAGGCATACGCCACGACCACCTTCGGCGACCGGGCGGCGGAGTTCCTGGCGCTCTACCCGGCGAGCACCGACACCGAGGCGGCCGCGCAGTACAACAACTTGGCGCGCGACGAAGAACGCGTCTCCACCTTCCTGTGGGGCACCCAGTTCCGCAACACCGCCGGCAACCGCAGCCCCGTCTACAACTACTGGTGGACCCACGCCCCGCCCGGCTCCGACACCACCAACCCGATCGAGCCCGCGAACGGTGCCGGCGCGTACCACGGAGCCGAGAAGTACTACCTCTTCGGCAACCTCTACGGCACCGACCGTCCCTGGACCGCGGCCGACTACGCGATGGCGGACACCACTTCCTCGTACGTCGCGAACTTCGCGGCCACCGGCAACCCCAACGGCCGCTCCCTGCCCGCCTGGCCCGCCCTGCGTACGACGAAGCCGCTCTCCATGGAACTCGGCGACCGCTTCACCCCCCTCCCGGCGGCCGACAGCGACGCCAAGTACGCCTTCCTCAAGGACTATCTGGAGTCCCGGACGACGGCATATTGACCCTGAGGGCACAAGGACGGCGGCGGCCGCGCGCCAGGAGGACATGACCGCTGCCGCTGCCGCCGCCGCGGCGATCTGCCATGGACCTCTAGGGCAGCCTGATCGGCCGGAGTTCCTCGAAGCGGTCGCCCGGTCCGGGATTGCCCGCCGTGGTCTTCCCGCCCAACTGGGTCAGCACACCCCACACCGCGTTCAGGCCCGTCGTGACGGCGCCCTCGGCCCAGCCGCCCGTCCACGACACGTCGTCCCCGGCGAGGTAGATGCCGCGGTGGGCCGGGTCGAAGCCGTCCTGCATGAAGTGGGTGTAGAGGCGCTCCTGGTAGCGGTAGTGACCGGGCAGGTTGTCGCTGAAGGCACCCATGAAGTTCGGGTCGTCCTCCCACGAGATCGTGACGGGATCGCCGATGATGTGCGAGGCGATGTCGACGTTCGGGTAGATCTGCTTGAGGGAGTGCAGCATCAGGCGTACGCGTTCCTCGACGTCCAGCGGCAGCCACTTCAGCGCGTCGTCGTTCCAGGTGTACGACAGGCAGATCAGCGCGGGCTGGTCCGGGCCGTTGTCCAGCAGGTACGTGCCGCGGGTCAGCCGGTCCGTCAGCGTCGTGCTCATCACGTGCTGCCCGGTCTCGGGATCGACGTCCTTCCAGAAGGGGCGGTCGACCACCACGAACGTCTTCGAGGACTGCATGTAGTGGGTGCGCTCGATCGCCGTCCACAACGGGTGGCTGAACAGCGATTCGTCGGTGTCGATGCGGGCCGACAGCAGCCAGGACTGGCAGGTGGCGATGACCGCCGGGTAGGCCGACGTCCGGCCCCACCGGTCGGTGACCTCGATGCGGTCGCCGGGCCCGTCGGCGCGCCGGATCCGCTTGACCGCGCCGCGGGGCGCACCCCCGTGCAGGGAGGCCAGGCTGGTGCCGGCCGGCCAGTGCGCGAGCCCCTCGGGGGCGTGCTGCCACAGGCGTTGGGGCAGGAGCTGCGCGCCGCCGAGGATGCGCTGCTGGTCGTCCTCGGCGTTGACGTACACCACCCGCAGGATCTCGAGCATCGAGTCGGGGAAGTTGGTGTCCCAGCCGCCGGTGCCGAACCCGACGAGCCCGAAGGCCTCCCGGTACTCGAACGGCAGCGACGAGAAGGCCTTCGACGTGGCCAGGTAGTGGGAGAACGACACGTCGTCGAAGAGCGGGACCAGTTCGTTCCAGAGCTTCTTGACCGTGGCGTAGTCGCGGTCCGCGATGGCCTGCTGCATGGCGCCGAAGTGGGCGCGCTCCTCCAGGCAGTCCCGCCACGCGGCGCCCACGTCGTGGAACATCTGCGGCAGGTCGGCGGTGGACTCCGCGTAGTGCCGGCGGCCCGCTGTCTCGATCACGGTGCTGTCGGAGGCCGCGGTGAGCGGGTTGGGGAACGGCTTGGTGTCGAGGCCGAGCAGGTCGACGTAGTGGAAGAACGCCCGCGCCGAGCGGGGGAACCGCATTCCGCCGAGGTCGGCGACGGGGTGGTCGGTGCCGGGCTGGCGGGCGCCGCGCAGTCTGCCGCCGAGCTGGGCGGACTCGTACACGACCGGCTTCAGGCCCAGCTTCATCAGCTCGTACGCGGCGACGAGTCCGGACATGCCGGCGCCGATGACGGCGACTTCCCTGCCGTGCTGCTCGGCCGGGAGCGAGCCCAGGCCGTCGGGGTGGGCCAGGTACTCGTCGTAGGGGAAGGGGAAGTCGGGGATCAGCATGCTGACCCCGTGCGAAGGCGTGTTCACGTGATGTCCTGAAGGGCTCGTGCCGGGGTGTGATCCGGCGCGGGTCATATGAGCGAGGAGAGGGAGGAGGAGAGGTAGTCGGTGTCGCGGCGGGCGTCGAGCAGGGTGCGGCGGTCCATGTCGGCCACCACCAGCTCCTCGTCGCTCTCGCCGGCGGCGACGCGCCGCCCGTAGGGGTCGCTGAGGCAGCTCAGCCCCGCGAAGCCGGGTCTGGCGTGGTTGGCGTACGCGATGAAGAGCTGGCTCTCCAACGCCCGCGTGGGGACCACCATGGCGGGCACGAGACGCGTGTCGAACGGCGCCGGCCGCCCGTCCGCGGGCGGGCGCAGCGGCACGGCGGTGGGCACGCACAGCAGCTCGGCGCCGGATCGCGCCACCGCACGGGTGAACTCGGGGAACTCCACGTCGAAGCAGAGGCCGAGCGCGACGCGCACGCCGTGCAGGGGGACGACCCGGGGCCGCTCCCCGCCGGGCGTGAACACCGCGTGCTCCGCCGGGCCGAACAGATGCGCCTTGTGATACCTGGTCAGTTCCAGTCCGTCGCCGTCGAAGAGCGACGCGCTGACGAAACGTTCGCCGTGCCGGCGGTCGACGGTCGAGGCGACCAGCGCCAGCCCGGCCGCCCGCGCGATGCCCGCGAGCGACCGCCGCTGCTCGTGGCCGTCGTCGTCGGCGACGGCCACGGGGTCGTAGCCGCTGACGAACAGCTCCGGTGTCACCAGGAGTTGCACACCACGCGACCGGGCGGTGTGCGCCGCCTTCTCCAGGGCCGCGAGGTTGTGGTGCGGGTCTCCGACGACCCCGGTGGCCTGCAGGATTCCCACCCGCAGGCGCGCAGGCTCAGCGGGTGTCATCGAGAGCGCCATCGCACAGCCGCCGTACGACCTCGGTGAGCACGTCGACTCCGGCGCACAGGTCGGCGTCGCTGGTGTACTCGCCCTCGTTGTGGCTGACGCCCTCGACGCTCGGCACGAACAGCATCACCGTCGGGACGACGTCGTTCATGTTGACGGAGTCGTGTCCGGCCAGCGTGTGGACGGGCCGGCTGGTGAACCCGAGGCCGTCGGCGCACTCGCGTGCCAGGTCGACACCGGCGGCCGGGTACGGCCGGACGCCCCAGGCGTGCGCACCGCGCACCTCGATACGGACGTCGACCTCGTCCTCGATCAGCTTGATGCCGTTCTCCAGAAGCTGCTTGGCCTCCGCGAGGACCTCCTCGTCCGCCGAGCGCAGGTCCATGGTCAGGTCGACCCTGCGGGCGACGACGACGGGGGAGTTGGGCAGGACCGTGAACTGGCCCACTGAGGTGTGCAGGACGCCGGCGGGGTAACGGTCGGCCAGCTCGCGCAGCAGCACCACCAGACGGGAGGCCCCGAGTACTGCGTCCCGGCGGTCGGCGATGACGGTGGACCCGGTGTGCGCCTGCTCGCCGTGCACGGTGACGGTGAACTTCTCCGCCGCCCAGCAGGAGTGGACGAGCCCGATCGTGGTGCCGGAGTCCTCCAGGGAACGGCCCTGCTCGATGTGGATCTCGGCGCACGCGGCGGGCACCGGACCGCTTCCGGTACCGGTGTGCCCGATGGCGGTGAGCGCCTGCGCGACCGTCACGCCGTCCGGATCCCGGGTGGCCAGAGCGTCCGAGGCCGTCATCTTCCCGGTGTAGACGGAGCTGCCCATCATGGACGGGGCGAACCGCGACCCCTCCTCGTTGAACCAGTCCACCATGGCCAGGTTGTACTTCGGCGGGTGCCCGGGGGCGTGGTCCGAGGCGAGCCGCCGTCCGGCGTGCAGCGCCGCCGCGACGCCGTAGGCCCCGTCGAACTTGCCGGCCAGGGGCTGGCTGTCCAGGTGGGAGCCGACCAGGACGTACGGCGCTCCCGGGTTCCACTCCAGCAGCCCGAAGACGTTGCCGATCGCGTCGACCTCCACCGCGAACCCGTACTGGCTCAGCAGGGCGGTGAACCACGCCCGCGACTGGGCGTCGGCGGTGGTCGCGGCCTGGCGGTCGACACCGCCGCCCGGCGTCTCGCCGATCCGGCTCAGCGAGCGGAAGTCCCGCAGGAACAGATCGGAGTCGGTGGCGCCGTTCACCGTGGCGCGGGCAGTGGTTCGCTCAGTGGCCATGAGGGAGTTCTCCTCGGAAGCAGACGGGACGGGACGCGAGACGTGTGACGTCACGGGGTGGTAGTGCCGGTCTCGGATCCGGCGGGCCGGCGGTCGGCCGCGAGGGCGAGGACCCGGCCGCGCACCCCGAACCAGCCGACGACGAGCGTGGGGACGATGACGAGCAGTGTCCCGACGGTGAACGTCCCCACGGGGTAGTCGAACAGCATCAGGACGAGGACCCCGAACAGGAACAGCAGCGTCAGGTACGAGGTCCAGGGGGCGCCGAAGAGACGGAACGCGGGGCGGCTCACCCTGCCCTGCTGTGACCAGCGGTACAGCCGCAGCTGACACAGCACGACGGTCGCCCAGGTACAGAGGATCGCCAGGGCGGTCGCGTTGATGGCGATCTCGAAAGCCCGCTCCGGGACGAGGGCGTTGAGGCCGACGCCGAGCAGGGCCAGGACGGAGGTGAACAGGACGCCCCCGTAGGGCACCCCCTGACGGCTGAGGTTGCCCATGAACCGGGGAGCGGTCCCGGAGCGGGACATCGAGCGGTAGATGCGGCCGGTCGAGTACAGGCCGGCGTTGAGGCTGGACAGCGCCGCCGTGAGCACCACCAGGTTCATCGCACCGCCCGCGCCGGGCAGGCCGATGCTGTTGAAGAAGGTCACGAACGGCGATTCCCCGGCCCGGTAGGAGTCGTACGGCAGCAGCAGGGCGAGCAGGGTCGTGGAGCCGACGTAGAACACGGCGATGCGCCAGATGACGGCGTTGACCGCGCGCGGCATCACCTTGGCGGGGTTCTCGGCCTCCCCCGCCGCGACGCCGATCAGGTCGATGCCGGCATAGGCGAAGACGACGCCCTGCACGATGATCACCGCGGGCAGGAGCCCGTTCGGCAGGATGCCTCCGTTGTCGGTCACCGTGGAGAGTCCGGCGTCGTGCCCGTCGACCGGGAACCCGGCGGCGAGGATCACGGCCCCGGTCACGAGGAAGACGACGATCGCGGCGACCTTGACGAGGGCGAACCAGAACTCGAGCTCGCCGAAGAAGCGGACGGACACAAGGTTCGCGCAGGTCACGACGAGCAGCGCGGTGAGCGCCAGAAGCCACTGGGGGACGCTGCGCAGCGCCGACCAGTAATGGAAGTACGTGGCGACCGCGGTGATGTCGACGATCGCGGTGAGTGCCCAGGAAATCGAATACACCCACCCGGACACGAAGGCGGCCTTTTCCCCGAAGAACTCACGAGCATACGAGACGAAAGACCCCGAGTTCGGGCGGTGCAGCACCAGTTCGCCGAGTGCACGGAGAATGAAGAAGGCGAAGATTCCGCAGAAAGCATAGACGATCGCCAGCGCCGGACCGGCCGACGCCAGTCGACCTCCGGCACCCAGAAAGAGGCCGGTGCCAATGGCGCCTCCGATGCCGATCATCTGGATCTGCCGGTTGGAAAGCCGCTGCTGGTAGCCCGACGGGTCGCCGCTGGAGCCAGCGGGACGCGTGGGCTGCGTGTCCGTTTCGACAGCCACGAGCTCCTCCTTTTCTCGGCACCGGGCGGTGCGCATCGGAAGAGTGTCAGCGGCCGTTGGCATGGACAATGAAAAATTGCACCGTGCGCGGTGCCAAAAATTTGGCCTCTGCACAAGGGAGGCCGGACGATTTCCGCCGAGGGCCACCGCTACGTAACATCACGGGGCCGAGTGGCATGTCGCACCGGCGGAAAGGAGACGCGCGTGTTCGACCACGACACGGAGCGATGGGACGATGTCGTCGAGCGGACGCGCGGTCGACTGGACGCGATGGTCGAGCAGTTCCTGGCCCGGACCATGGCGGACCCCGCGTACGCCGACTCCGCCCTGACGGCGGAGGATCTGCGCCGGGCAAGCGTCCAGTCCTTCACGGCCATCCTCGACAGCCTGCGCTCGGACGGCACCGCGGATGTGCTGATCTCCATGGCCGACTCGATCGGCACCCGGCGCGCCCGGCAGGCCGTGCCCCTGGACAGCCTGCTGCGTGCCGTCAGGCTGGACTTCACCGTGCTGTGGGACAACCTGGCGGACCCTGCCTGCGGCGCCGATCCGGCCCTGCTGGTGCGCAACGCCGGACGCGTGTGGGCCACGGTGGACGCGTTCGCGGCCCATGTGCAGGAGCACTACCTCGCGGAACAGGTGGCGATCGAACAGGCTGACGCCGACCTCCGACGACAGTATCTGTCCCAGCTGTTCGCACCGACCCGGCCGACCGGGGCCGCGCTGGACCGCATCGCCGGAGCTCTCCGCATTCCCAGGACGGGACATTTCTGTGTGGCGGCCACATCCAGGGACGACGGGGTCACCGTCCGCAGAAGACTGCGGGCCCTCACCCGCCGGGACGACAGCTTCCTCACCTACGACATGGGACACCACACGCTTTTCATCTGGCCGACCGCGCAGACCGCCCTGGCCGGGCTCCCGCCCACGGCGAGGGAGTTGTTCGCCGACATGGCGGTCGCCGTCGCGCCGGTGGCACGAGGACTCGTCCGGGTCCGGGAGGCGGCCGCGGCGGCCCGGGAGATCATGACCGACCTGCCGATGGACAGCACGGGTGTCGCGACGCTGTCCGACCGCTGGAGATCCGTGACGCGACATCTGCTGGCGGACGTCGGCTGTGAACTCGGGCAGATCGTCTTCCCGTATCTGGAGAAATGCACGGAGCTGGAAAGGACGAAGATCCTGGAAACGGTCCGAAAATACCTCGAAACGGGCAGCCTCGGGGACACCGGTCGTGCTCTGAACTGCCACCGCAACACCGTGCTCAACCGGCTGAACGCCTTCGAGAAATACACGGGGCTCGATGTCCAGCGGCCCTACGACGCGGCCGCCGTGATCATTTCCCTGGAATAGAGCCCGGGGCGTGGAGTCTCTTCGCCGGCCGCCGCCGGTGTTCCCGCTTCAGCACGGCTTGCGCCACACCCCGAGCTCCAGTCGCTTCTGCATCGACGACAGTTTCAGCCGCCGCGACTCGGCGCAGAAGCGGCCCGTCGGTACGGCGTACTCGACGTGGAACACCGCCTTGCCGGCCGTGATGAAGGGCGACAGGTGTGCGCACTCGTCGTACTGGGCGCACTCCTCGTTGACCGCGAAGTCGAAGTCGGACACGAGCTGGGGGATCTGCGGCAGGTCGTTCTTCAGACCCACGGACAGCCCGCGTTCGTGCGCGATCGACGCGATCATACGGTTGTAGCGAAGTTGGTCGGCGGCGGTGAGCGGGAAACCGGTGTCGTTGCTGTAGCCCTCCACCAGGTCCGGCTCCACCGCGTCGAAGCCTTTGTCGCGGCACATGTCGAAGCGACGCTCCATGATCGGCCGCAGCACGGAGAGCTTCCGGATGTCCAGCCAGAGTTCGCCCGCCCACCCGTTCTCCTCACCCAATACCGACCGGGGGAAGGCGGCCTTGTCGGGCCGGAAGTCCTCCCACGCGCCGACGTTGACGTAGCAGATGACCTTGCGGCCGTCGCGGTGCAGCCGGGCCACGTCCCCAGCCGTGTTCTCGAAGCCGTCGATGTCGTAGACGGGCACGTCCACCGACGGGTCCACCCTGCTGTCGAGCTGCCACTGCCAGGCCAGCCCGGGGCCGGGCTGCCAGCGGCCCTCTTCCGGCTCCGTGCCGGAACAGCCCGCCAACGCCAGGGCCAGTGCCAACAGGATCGCTCGTGCCGTGTACCTCATCGGTCCGTTCCGGTCAGTGCGGGCGTCAACTCGGCCCACGGATTGGGTAGTTCGCCGGTCACGGGGCCGCTGACGCCGGCGCCCCGCTCGCTCGCGGTGCGTACTGCGAGCGGCACCAGCGCCTCGGGCACGCCGTACACGAGGTGGCACAGCCGCTCGGGCGGAAGGCGCGTGGCCCACGACGGGCGGCTGAACACCGACACATACGTCGACCAGTGGCCCTCGAAAGTGACGGTCAGGTCGGCCAGCCGGGCGTAGCCGGGCGTCGGGTGCATCCCGGGGTTGAGGACCACCGTCCCTGCGCCCAGCTTGCGCAGCGTGTGCACCAGCCTCCGGCAGGCGGGCAGCGCGTGCGGCGTCGCCGTCACCCGGTCGAGGAAGCAGCCGTCGGCCGCGTACCACTCCTGGTGCCGGCGCATGTCCGCCGCGATCTCGGCCCGTTCGCGCACCCCGTAGTCGGTGTCGATGTAGCCGAGGAGCCGCGCGCCCGCCTCCCTGAGGGCCCCGGCCGCCGCGGTGAACGCGGGGTCGGGGTACTCGCCGGGCCCGTTCGCGGGGTTGAGGACCACGCCGTACGTGCGCCCGGCCGCCTGGATCAGTCGGTGCCAGGCCCCCGGATCCTCGGCCGGGTGCACATAGAGCGGAACCAGCAGGCTCACGGTGAGCCGTCGCCTTCCCACAGCGCGGCGAGTGCCTCGTCGAGGGTGTGGAGGGGGCGCCAGCCCAGGGCCTCCTCGGCGGCGCCGATGGCGGAGCACTGCCAGGACACCTCGCCCGAGCGGATCGAGCGTTCGCCCCCCGCGTTCTCTTCCGTACGGCCCCGGAAACCGGCCTTCTCCGCCAAGCCGTGCACCAGTTCGCGGACCTGGACGGCCCGGCCGGAGCCGATGTTCAGCACCGGTGGCAGCGGGCCGGGCGCGGTGACCGCGAGTTCGGTCGCCCGCGCCACATCGCGTACGTCCACGAAGTCGCGGTGGGCGGACAGGTCGCCGAGCCGCAGCACCGCCTCGGGACCGCGGCCGACGTCCCGCAGCAGCGCGGTCAGCCGACCCGGCAGCCCGGCGGGCGGTGCCCCGGGGCCCACCGGATTGCCCACCCGCAGCACCACCGCGTCCAGGCCGGACGAGGCCACCACGGCCGTGCCCGCCAGTTTGGTCGCCCCGTACGGGCCGGCCGGACGGGTTGCCGCGGACTCCGTCACCGGGATCCCCGGCTCGCCCGGCCCGTACTCGGCGGCCGAGCCCAGATGCACCAGCCGGGCCCCCGGGGCCGCCTCCCGCAGCGCGGCGCACAGCACCGCCGGACCGCGGGCGTTGACCTCGGCGAGCGTCAGGGCGTCGCCGCCGGTCGCGCCCGCGCAGTTGACCACCGCGTCGGGGGCGGCCGAGGCCAGGGTCTTCGCCAGTTCCTCCGGACGGACGGAGGCGAGGTCGACGCCGTGGTCCGCATCGGGGGAGCGGCCGGCGCAGAGGACCCGCGCGCCCGGCAGGGCGCGCAGCCGTTCGGCGACATGGGCTCCGAGATAGCCGGTGGAGCCCAGGACGAGAATGCGCATGTGGTACTCAGGCTCCCTTGAGGAGATGGGACTTGCGGGTGGTGAACTCGGCGTTGGCCCGGTCGTAGTCGTCGGGGCGCCCGATGTCGAGCCAGTAGCCTGCGAAGTCGTAGGCGTGCGGCTGGTTCTGATCCCTTATCAGGTCCAGGACCAGCTCGTCGAAGCCCAGGGGCAGCCCGGGGGTGTAGCCGTCCAGGGTGTCGCGGGACACCCCGTAGACGCCCATGGAGACGCGGTAGTCGATGCTCGGCTTCTCGGTGAAGGCGACCACCTTCGTCAGGTCGGTGGTCAGCACCCCGAAGTCGACGTGCACCTTGCGGGCGTACGTGGCGATGGTCAGCGGCGCCCCCGACTCCTCGTGCGTGCGCAGCATGTCCGCGTAGTCGAGGTCGGTCAGGACGTCCCCGTTCATCACCAGGAACGTCTCGGGCAGCTTCTCGCGCAGCGTGAGCAGCGGGCCCATGGTGCCCAACGGGCTGTCCTCGGTGGCGTAGTCGATGTCCATGCCCCACTGGGTGCCGTCGCCGACGTAGGCGCGGATGATCTCGCCGAGGTGACCGATGGCGATGGTGACGTGGGTGAAGCCGGCCGTGGCCAGCTGGCGCAGCACGATCTCCAGGATGGCGTGCTGGTCGCCGATGGGGACGAGCGGCTTGGGCAGCGCCGTGGTGTAGGGCCGCAGCCGGACACCCTTGCCTCCCGCCAGGATCACTGCATGCATGGGACTCCTCCTTCATGAGGTTCGTGAGGGCAGTGCCCGACGGTTCAGATGTTGTAGACGTCGGTCTTGTAGCGGGCCAGGTTGACCGGGTCGCGGAAGAACTCCACGGTGTGCGCGAGCCCTTCCTCCAGGGTGTGGGCGGGCTGCCAGCCGGTGGCGGCGGTGAGTCGGCTCGTGTCGGCGATCAGCCGCATCACCTCGGAGTTGGCGGGCCGGATGCGTGCGGTGTCCTCGCGTATGTCGAGCGCGGTGTCCATCACCTTGCCGATCAGCGCGACCAGGTCGCCGACCGAGATCTCCCCGCCGGTCCCGGCGTTGAAGGTGCGCCCCACCACCTGCCCGGCGGACGCGGTGCCGACGGCCAGGAACGCTTGCGCGGTGTCCTTGACGTAGGTGAAGTCACGGGTGGGGCGCAGGTCGCCGAGGGTGATCGTCCGTTCCCCGGCGGCCACTTGGCCGATGACGGTGGGGATGACGGCCCGCATCGACTGGCGCGGCCCGAAGGTGTTGAAGGGCCGCAGTGTCACCACGGGCGTCTCGAAGCTCGCGTAGTAGCTGTCGGCCAGCCGGTCCCCGCCGGCCTTCGAAGCGGCGTACGGGGACTGGGTGTTGATGGGGTGGTACTCGGTGATCGGCACGCTCTGCGCGGTCCCGTAGGTCTCGCTGGTCGAGGTGTGCACCAGCCGGGGCGTACCCAGCGCGCGCACCGTTTCCAGCACGTTGAGGGTGCCGGTGACATTGGTGTCGACGTAGCTGTGCGGCGCCTGGTACGAGTACGGGATCGCGATGAGCGCGGCCAAGTGGTAGGCGCAGTCGGCGCCTTCGAGAAGACCACGGACCGAGCCGGGATCCCGTACGTCACCGAGGACGATCTCCACCTGGTCGAGGACGTCCGGGTGCAGGGTCTCCAGCCAGCCGTAGGAGGAGAAGGAGTTGTACTGGGCCATGGCCCGGACCCGGTGCCCGGAGGCGACCAGCGCCTCGGTGAGGTGCGAGCCGATGAAGCCCTCGGCTCCGGTGACGGCGGCGAGTGGTGCGGAGGTCAACTCGGGTGTTCCTTCCGATGAGTTGATGGAGGGGGAAAACGCGTGTGGGGCGGGCCGCCTACGCGTGTGGCGCGGGACGGCCGAGCAGCCACAGCGCGCACGCCGACAGATACAGCGCGGCGGCGCCGCAGCACAGGGCGAGCGCGTCGCCCGGGCCCGGCGGCAGGTCGAGGAGCGTCAGCACCCCGGCACCGCCCGCCGCGGTGAGACAGACGACCGCCGACGGCCAGGCCACCCCGAACGCCTGGAGCAGCAGGGCGATCCACAGGGCCGCCCCGAGCGACAGCAGCGCGGCGGGTCCGACGCCGATGAGCAGGGCCGCCGGCCACAGCGGCAGCAGGTAGCCGAGCAGACAGAGCGCGAGGACGCCGGTCGAGCGCAGCAGGAACTCCGTCGGTGTCGCGGTGGCGCGCAGTGCAGCCACCGACAGACCGCGGTACCGGTACAGCAGCCACTCGGCCGGCCCCATGCTGACGGTCAGCACGATCACCGCGTACGGCTCCTCGCGCGCCTCCAGCAGCACCAGCACCCCGGCCGCCAGTCCGAACAGGCCGTAGGGAAGGGACGCCAGTGCGGGCGGCCGGGCCGCGCCGGACACGGCGGGTGTGGCGAGGGGTCCCCTGAGCGCCCGAGCGGTCGCGGCGAGCGTCCCCAGCAGGGCCAGCGCCGGCAGCCCGGCCCTCGCCAGGTCGCCCGGCTCCCACCAGGGCAGTACGACGGCCCCGGCGACCAGCGGGGAGAGCGCGGCCAGCAGCAGCCGCTCGCGGGCCAGCACCAGCAGCACCCCGGCCGCCGCCAGGTACAGCGACTGCGCGGCCGCCGTCAGGAGCACCGGCATGCCGTCGGCGAGCGGCGCGGCCGCCGCGGTGGCCAGTACGGCCCCCATGGGCGCGCCGGCCAGCAGAGTACGGCCCCCTTCCCCTCGTCCGGTCGCCAACCGCAGGTGGGCGCGGTGACCGAGCGCCTGACCCCAGGCCCAGGAGACCAGCCCCGCCACGATCAGCGCGGGGGCGTGCTCCCCGGCGTTCCACAGCGGCGCGGTGAGCAGGTACGCGAGGCCCGGCAGGGCGAACAGCACCCCCCGCAGCAGACAGCGCGCGGTGTCCGGACGCCATGGGTCGGCCGCCGGGGCCGGTTCCGGGAAGGTCCGCGGCACCAGCTCGAACAGCGCGGCGGCCAACGAGAACAGGTTCGGGTGGCCGTACCGCTCCCTGATCGTCGACGCCGACAGGCCCTCCACCTCCAGGATCGCGGCCACCTCGTAGGGGTGGACGGCGGGCCCGATCCGATCGGCGAGTTCGGCGGCGAGCCGGCTCACCGCCTCGTCGTCGGGACCGAGCCAGGGCAACCGGATGGTGAGTGTGGAGTCGTCGGCGGCCCAGCGCGGCCGACGGCGTGGCGGCTGGATGTCGGAAAGCCGCAACATCAGCGTGTCCTGCTCGGAACCGCTGGGCTCGAGGAATATCGGCCCGCTCATCCGGCGACCGCGACGACGGGCTCCGCCAGGACCGGTGTGCACTCGAACTCCCGCTCCAGTGTGGGCAGTTCGAGATAGATCGCGCGGAAGGTGTCGACGGTCTGACGCAGCGTGAACTGCTCGATCACCCGCAGCCGCGCCGCCTCGCCCATTCCCCGGCGCCGCGCCGGGTCGCCCAGCAGTTCCAGCGCCGCCGCGGCCATCGACGCGGGATCGCGCGGTGGCACGACGAATCCGGTGGAGCCGACCGCCTCCCGCACTCCGCCCACGTCGGTGGAGACGGTCGCCCGCCCGCACGACATGGCCTCGATCAGGGTGAACGGGAAGCCCTCGCTGATGCTGGACAGCATCACCACGTTGCCGGCCGCGTAGGCGTCCCGGATGTCGTCGACGCGCCCCTCGAAGGTCACCGCGTCCCCGTGTCCGAGCTCGGCCGCCAGCGCCTCGCAGCGCTCCCGGTAGGCCTCGCCGCCGCGTGGTGTACCGCCGAACAACCGCAGCCGGGTGTGCGGGAGTTGAGCCCGTACCAGCGCGAAGGCGCGGATCAGGGTCTCCAGGTCCTTGATCGGGTCGACCCGGCCCGCCCAGCTGAGAGTGAGCGCCTGCGGCTCGGGTCCGGCGGGGGGAAAGGCCGTCGGGTCCACGCCGTTGTACACCGTGCGGATCGACTCCGGCGCCGCGCCGCCCTGTTCCTCCCACAGCCGGTTGTACCGGTTGCCGGGGGTGATCAGGGCGGCCCGGCGGTAGCTCTCCTGCGCCAGCAGCCGGAAGAAGCCCAGCACGACCGCCTTCACCGGCCAGCGGTAGGGCGCGATGCGGTAGCCCAGGTAGCGCTCGCGCAGATAGACGCCGTGCTCGGTCAACAGCAGGGGCACGCCGTGCTGATCGAGTGCCGCAAGGCCCGGCAGGACGGCGAGACCCCCGCTGACCGCGTGTGCGACACCGGTGCGCGGGAGCGGTACGGCCAGCGGGCGCAGGGCGTGTTCCAGGAGGGCGGTCGCGGTGAGCGCGTCGTGCAGGCTCGGGGCGGCCTCGCGCACGGCCAGTCCCGGCCGGTTCCACACCGAGCAGAGGATCGCGATCGCCTGGTCGCCGCGCAGGAAGGGACTGAGCGTCCTGCCCGCCGCCGCCCGGGCCAGCACGTACAGGGCGTGCGGGAAACGGGCCTCGGTGCGCGGGTCGAGCAGGGCGGTGAGGAACTCCTCGTAGGCGTCGCCCAGTCGGGCGCGGGCGCGGCCCCGGGGCGCTCGGCCCTCGGGCGGGTCGCCCCACATGGGGACGGACCGGACCCGCGAGACATGCGTGGGCAGCCCCCAGACGATCGGTTCGCGTCCGGTGCCGGTGACGGCGATGACGTTGAACTCGAAGTCGGGCATGCCCTGGACGAGCTGGTCGCACCAGACGCTCACGCCGCCGTGACTGTGCGGGTAGGTGCCTTCGGTGAGCAGGGTGACGCGCGCCCGGCTGGGGCGTCGCGCGTCGTGGGGAACGTGCATCAATGGGCTCCACGGCCGAGGTGTGGGGGTGGTTCTCGCCCGGTGCGCCCCCGGTGAGGGGCGCACCGTTCGGTCCTGTGCGTGGGTCGGTGCGCCGTTCAGTCGGACGCGGTGCCCGCAACCTGCTCGATGACGCCCGCGGGGACACGGGTGTCCGGGGCGGGCTCCGTCGCCGTGAGACTCCCGGAGGTCGCGGCGGCCGTGGCCGTGGCGGAGGCCGGGAGAGTGAGCGTGATCGGGAGGCCGACGGAGGGATTCCAGCCGGAGAGCCTGCCCGCGTACGCCGTCCCGAAGGCGGCGCCGCCCATGGTGGTCCCGGTCGGCAGGGAAGTGCTGACGGCCACCCCGAACGGTCCCTGGACGGTGACCGCGTTGCCGATGCGGTAGGCGGTCACCTGGCCGGCCTTGAGGGCGTTCTGCCATGCCGCCCTGCGCTGGAGTTCGATGCCGATGTCCTCCATCCGCAGGTTCACCACGGGGGTGTTGTCCGCGAACAGGGCGCGGTAGCCGTCGAGGACGCCGTTGAGGACCGGGTAGGCGAGGCGGTCCTCGGTGAGGTTCGACTGGTGGATGAAGTGCGGCTTGGGGTCGCCCGAGAGCAGGTGCCCGAGCGCGGCGCGGGTCTCCAGCGGCACGATGCGGTCGGCGTAGCCGGTGGCCGTGTTCAGCGGTGCCGACAGGCAGGTGGTGGTGGCCGGGTTGTCCTCGCAGATGCCGCTGCCGCCCTGGGCGCGCTTGGTGTAGATCCAGTTGTACTCGTCGACCTGCTCGGCCGCGCGGCCCGCGTTGTAGAAGACGTTCACGGGGTAGCGCGGGACGGTGAGGGCGGGGCCGAGCTGACGCTGGGCGGGCTCACGGGAGTTGTCCGAGCCGAGCGAGGTGATGCCGTTCAGGCTGAGGGCCGTGGCCAGGTTGGGGTTGTCGACCGGCTGCTGCGGCAGCACCTTCATGCCGGAGTGCTCGCCGGTGACCAACTCCTTGTTGTTCAGCGGGAGTCCGGCGGTCTGGCCCCAGGTGCGGTTCTGGGCGATCTCGGTGGAGATGTCGGCCAGAGGGACCCACTTGGTGGTGCCGTTGGCGTTGGTGTCGCACTTCCACGGCACCACGGTGATGTTCTGCACACAGCCCAGGAAGGCGTGGGTGTAGGTGTGGTTGATCCAGCGGAACTGGGTCTTCTTGGCGAGGAGCGCGTCGGCCAGCAGGTCCACGCCGTTGTTGTCGGCGCGCTGGTCGACGGTGCCGACCGCGTTGTAGGCCAGGTCCAGGGTGACGCCCTGCCGGGTCTGCCAGTCGGTGGCGAAGGTGACGTCCGCGGCGTTCATACGGATCGGGTCCGGGGTGGCGTTCGGGTCGGTGCAGTCGACGTCGCCGGGCGTGCAGTTGAGGGTGCTGTTCCAGCGGTCGTCGGACGCGAACACGTCGTCCACGTGCACGGCGAAGTAGTTGCGGGTGGCCCCGAGGTGGACCCCGCCGGTCATCCACTCCACGATGCCGCGGGCCAGCAGCCGGAACTGCTGCTGGTTGTGGTTGTAGACGAAGGTGACGACGAGCTCGCGCCGTCCGTCGTGCCGGTACTCGCCCACCAGTGAGCCCCGTGTCGACTTCCCGGGGATCGGGGCGTCCACGTACGACGTGAAGTCGGCGCCCGCTGCGGGTGTCGACAGGTATGCGTAACTCTCGTTCACCGCCGGGTCGTTGTCCTCGAAGGGGACCGGGCCGTCGAGGTAGCCGAAGGGGCCTGCCCGGCCGGCGGTGGTCACCGCGGCCCGTACGCCGTCGAGGCGGCCGGAGTAGCCGCCCTGGGCGGCGTCCTGCAGTCCCGCCTCGGGGCGCGCGTAGGTGTATGCGTCGACCTGCGGGATCCCGTACGTCCGCTCGTAGGCGGCGAGCGCCGCCATCTCCGCCGAACCGGCCACGAACGGGTTGTCGTTGGGCAGCACGACGGCCTGGAACTTGGCGCGCGGCCGGCCGAGCACGGTGTCCGAGAGGAAGGCCGCGTTGATCACCTGTCTGCCGGCCACGCCGAGGTCTATCTCGGTGTACGGCGTGCCTGCGGTGTCGAGTTCCGCCGTGATGGCGTCGGTCGCCGGTCCTCCGTCGCTCACCACGAGGACCCGCAGGTCCACTCGGGGCGGGATGTCGTCGGCGTGTGCCGTACCGGCGGGGAGGCCGAGCGCAGCGATGAGCGCGCCCGCCGTCAGTGCGGCAGTGCGTGTGGTCCGCTTCATGCGGTGAAGTTCCCTCTCCAGGCGGGGGGTGAGTACGGCTCTCTGGGAGCGGACGTACTCCCTCGCGGGACGCCGGCATCCCACTCAGGGGCCAGTCGTCACCGCGTCAGTGGCGTCAACATAGTGGAGAGCCTGTGTGTCTCTCATGGTCATCCTGTGAAAGGTGACGGAAAACCATAGGTGTTCACCAGGTCGGCCAGGCAACCAATTCGACTGTTATCGCGTCAGGGGTGCCGTTGGGGCCGGATAGGCGTGAGGGATTCAACCAATGGTCAGCGCCCTTTTCTATGGGCTGGCGAGCCCGGTGGCCCGCCAGTCGAATGCCTATGGTCCGTACCATAAAAAGAGCGTCTGGAACCGGCTGAATATCAGCCTCGCGCTTTCACGAAGCGGGCCGTCCGGCCGGCGGGGGCCTCTTTCGCCCTGTGTCTTCGCAGGTGGGGAGGGTGTGGATGGTGGCGTCTGAGCCTTGGTGGGCGTGGCTTGAAGCAATCCGGCTTCCCTCTGAGCGAGGGGGTGCCGTCCATTTGTAGTTTTTGTATAAACGCGGACCCCAGACTACTCAACAAATTCACATTGGGGGCCGGAAAGAAGACGACGCCTTGCAGATCTGTCATGCTCGCAAGCCCCGGCGGAGGTGGTGGTGACCTCGATTGCGGAAAGCCTGGGATCGCCTGCGTCCGCTGCGCGTATGACGGCGGAGCGACTCGCGGACCTCGCCGTGCGGCGTCCTCGACGACTCCGGTGGCGCTCGCGTTCAGGAGGGCGTGGCCTCCCTCGCTCTCTACGCCGAGCCGGCCCGCCGTAACCTCCAGGCGTCGGGCGTCATCCCGCAGATCTCCGTGATCATGGGCCCGTGCACGGGCGGCGCCGCCTTGGTCTGAGCTGCACGGATTTGTCACACACGTTTGTCATGTACGGACAACAGTAGAGCTCCGCCTTATAACCCCGGGACAGGTCGGCAGAGACCGGCGGGGGATATCGTCGGAGGACCGCCTTGACCGAGCGGTAGGAGCAGCCCGCATGGATCCATTCGCCTTCGTCCCTCACCGACTGGCAGATTTTCTGCGCCCCCATCTCGACGACATAGCCGTCGAAGTGGCACGCGAGGTGCAGTTTCAGGTGCCCGAGTACGCACGGCCCGCCGACGACGCGTACGTGCGGACCATCAGAGCCGGAGTCAACCAGGCGTTGACCCTCTTCGTGGACCGCATCGCAGGCGTCGGCCGGAGCGGGGAGCGCGTCGTTCACACGTACCAGGAGATCGGGCGAGGTGAAGTCGGCGAAGGACGCGGCCTCGAAGTGCTCCAGGCCGCGCTCAGGCTCGGCGGGCGGGCCGCTTGGCGGCGCATGATGAAGGCCGCCGACGAACTCGAACTGGACTCCGGCGAGGTGGCCGCACTTGCGGACGCGGCCTTCACCCACATGCACGAGATCATGCAGGCGGCCACCGAAGGCCACACCGAGGCCCGGCTGCGCAGCATCGGAGAGTTACAACGCCGCCGCAAGCGCCTGCTGGACCTGCTGTTCGCCGATCCGCCGCCCTCCGCGGAAGCGGTCGAGGAACTCGCCCGCGCCGCGCGCTGGCCCATGCCGCAGCGGGTCGCCGTCATCGCGGTGGGTGGGACCGGGCAGGAGAGCGACGAACTGCTGCTGCCCGCCGGAGTGCTGACCGACCTGACCGCCCGCCCGGCCCGGCTGGTCATCCCGGACCCGGACACGACCGGCCCCTCGCACGGGCGCGCCCTCGCCCCGGCGCTCCAGGGCCGGTCCGCCGCGGTCGGGCCGACGGTTCCGCTCGCCCAGATCACGGACTCACTGCGCTGGGCGGCCCGCGCCCTGTCGCTCATGCGGCGCGGTGTCCTGCCCGGCGAGGGCGTGATCCGGTGCGCCGACCACCTCTCGACGCTGCTCCTGTACGCGGACGAGCCGCTGGTCCGGGCGCTGTCGCACCGGGTTCTCGCCCCGCTGGCCGGCATTCCCGCGCCGCAGCGCGACCGGCTTGCGGAGACGCTGCTGGCGTGGCTGCAGAGCGAGAGCAGTGTCGGGGGCACCGCCCAGCGGCTGCACATCCATCCGCAGACCGTGCGGTACCGGATGCGGCAGCTGGAGAAACTGTTCGGCGAGACCCTGCAGGATTCGGAGACCCGTTTCGAGCTGGAAGTGGCCCTGCGGGCCGGCGCGGCCTCCGGGCCACCTCGCGAACACACCCGGCCGGCACCGGAGTCCGCCCGCCCTTCGGCTTCTCCCTCACGCTCGACCGACGGCTGAACCCAACTCACCCACCCCCCCCCCCGTGTGCAACGCCGTCGATGCCCTGAGGGCTCTTGACGTCCCTGAGGGGACGACGTCGGGACCAAGGACGACCTGCTGCTACGAGGCGATCTGGCAGTCGGTCCTGGAGGCCGGCCGACAGGCCGGGACCTTCACGGTCGGTGACCGGCACCTCACGCGCCTGCATCTGCTGGATCTGTGCACCGGCGTGATGCGGTGGTACCGCCCGGACGGCGAGCACTCGCTCGACAGCATCGTCGATCACGTGGTCGACACGTCCTTGCTCGTGGTCGAGGCCCACCGGGGGAGTCACAGGCTGCGGGCGGCCGACCTCCCACAGACCGCGCCGATGTCGCCCGTGTCTCTCGACGAGGTGGCCGACCGCCGAAGGAGTGCTTCATGATCATCGATGCGCGCGTGCGCCTCCCGCACGACAAGCGCCCACACCAGGATGTCGCCCCCCGAGAGGCTGGTCGCCGGCTACCAGGCGGCCCTCGGAGTCGCCGACACGGCGCTCGCGGGTGTCAGCGAGTTGCTGGCGGAGCTCGAGGTCGCCGATGCGTGCGCGGTGGTGCATGCCGAGTACGAGTGGGGTGCCCCGGCGGACGCCCTCAACGAAGCGGTCGCCGAACTCGTGGCTGATCAACCCGCGCGGCTGACCGGGGTCGGCACGGTCTCCCAACAGCGGCTGGAGGTTCCCCGGGTGTTGCGTCAGCTCGACCGGATCGCCGACCTCGGGCTCGTGGGCGTGGGCGTCCGGCCGGCGTTCTTCGACATGGCGATCGACGACCGACGGCTGTACCCGGTCTATGGCTCTGCAAGACGGGTTCGACGAGCGGATGAGGGTCGGTGAGGACGTAGACCTGTGCTGGCGGCTGATCGAGAGCGGCTGGCGAGTGCGCTACGAACCGGCTGTCGAGGCGGCTCACGAACACCGGGCCCGAGTCCACGACTGGTTCCTGCGCAAGGCGGCGTACGGAACGGGCGCCCACCCGCTGGCCGAGCGCCACCCCCGGTTCATCGCCCCCGCAGTGTTCGCCCCGTGGAGCACCGCGCTGGTGCTCGCGCTGCTCGCCCAGCGCCGGTGGTCACTGCCCGCCGCCGGAGCCGTCTTCGGGATCACGGCCGTCAGGATCGCCCGCAGGCTCTCCGGCACCCAGGACCCGTACCGGATGGCGCTGCGGCTCACGGCACCGTCACGTCCCTGTCCCAAGCCTCCGCCCTGCTGACCCGGCACTGGTGGCCGCTCACCGCGGTCGGCTGCACCGCATCGCGCCGTATCCGCAGAGCGGCGGCGGTCGCCGCCCTGACCGACATCGCACTCGAACACCGTCGCGACCGCGCCTCCCTGGACCTGATCCGCTACGCCATCGCACGATGCCTCGACGACCTCGCCTACGGGGCCGGAGTGTGGCTCCGCCGTCAAGGGCCGCTCCACCGCGGCCCTGCGTCCCCGCGTCGTCCGCACCGACGACCGCGGGAAGCCCGCCCGATGAGCCGGACCGACGTGATCGTGGTCGGGGCAGGTGCCGCCGGTGCGACGCTGGCCGCGCGGCTCAGTGAGGACAGCGACCGCAGGGTGCTGCTACTGGAGGCCGGACCGATTCCGGCCGACCCGTACCGGGTTCCCGCTGAACTGCTGGACGCACGCCTCGTCCCCGGCGCCCAGCCAGGCCACCCGGCGGTTCGGGCCTTCCCCGCCCACTTGACACCCGGACGCCCTCACACCGTGGTCCGCGGCCGGTACCTCGGCGGTTCGACGACCGTCAACGGCGGCTACTTCATCCGTGCCCGGCGCGAGGACTTCGACCGCTGGGCGGCGGCCGGCAATCCCGCTTGGGTCTACGAGCGGATCCTGCCGTCTCTCCGCGCGATGGAGACCGACCTCGACTTCGGAGCCGGCGACCTGCACGGCGCCGACGGCCCGGTGCTCGTCCGCCGCGGAGAACTCGAGCATCCCGCTGCGGCGGCGTTCGCCGTCGCGGCACAGGAGCTGGGGTTCCCCCCACGAGCCGGACAAGAACGCCCAGAGCACGCCGGGCTTCGGTCCGGTGCCGTCGAACGCCGTCGACGGTGTGCGGCTCAACACGGGCGTCAGCTGCCTGCGGGCCGCCCTCGACCGCCCGAACCTGACCGTCGACCATCCCCAGGCGCTGTTGGAGTGGGCCCCGCGGCGGGACCTCGGCGAACCCACCGACTCCTGGCTGGGCGGCTGCCTGCACCTGTCCTCCTCCGACGGCCCCCACCTCGGTGACCTGGAAATTCTTCAGTCATTGGCTCCGATGGCAGCGCTGGTCGGCGGAACCGTGGCTGACAGGCGAACTCGTCGCGCACGCCGTACGCCACGATCTGCGCTGAGCCGATCAGTGGTGTGCGATGTCGACGGCTTTCAACGGACGTTCGGGAACAGGGCGCGAGTGCGGTCGGGGTCAGGCGAGACGAAGACGCCGTCTGCGGTGACCACGACGACCGACGGGTCCTCCTCGGTGCTGATCGACCCGTCCACGAAGATCTTGCGGCCCTCGGTGCCCGTGACCCGCGCGTAGACCCGCAGGGGTGCCTCCAGGGGGACGGGTCGGTGGTAGCGCACCTGTAGGGAGACCGTCATGCCGGGCATTCCGGCGGCGGCGCAGGCCCAGCCCATCAGTTCGTCCAGCAACATGGCGCTCATGCCACCGTGCCCGTAACCGGGCGGTCCTTCGTGGGCGATCCCGAGGGTGCAGCGACCGACGACGCCATCACCGTCCCGAGTCACCTCCATGGGCGGAGCGAGGGGGCTGCCGGCTCCGGTGACGGGGCTGTACATGCGTACCCCTCCGGGGAACCGGTCCACGGCCGGGATCTCCGCTCGTACGCGTCGGCGGCCCGTCAACTGCCCGGTCAGCCGGCGCACGCCGTCCGTCACGCGGTGCAGGACTTCGGTCGAGGCCGCGGTGCGTACGGTGGCGTCCACCAGTGCTCGCAGTTCGTGGCCGAGACCGGCGATCGCCGCCCGTTGGAGGTCCAGTTCCTCTCCTGTCGGTCGTACGGGGTCGGGGTTCGTCGCGGGGGATTCGGTGGCTACTACGTTCATCAGGTTTCTCGGTCGGGGCGTAGTGGGTCGTGGTCGCGACGCCGTCAGCGGTCGGCGCGGACGAAGACGGGCTTGAGGTGCTTCTCGGGCAGGGCGTCGGGGAGTTGTTCCCAGTCGAAGACGTGGGAGACGACCCGCGCCGGGTCGACCTTGCCCGAGCGGGCGAGGTCGAGGGCGTCGGGGATGTGGTTGCGGACGTTGTCGCGGGCGACGCGCAGGGTGACGCCGGTGAGGTACATGTCGAGGAGGGGCAGTTCGCCGGGGCGGAAGTGGTTGCCGGCGGACTCGCAGATGCCTTCCGGGGCAAGGGACTTGACGGCCAGGGCGAGCTGTTCGACGCGGCCGGTGGCCTCCACGGCGATGTCGAAGCCGTGCCGGACCGGTTCAAGCGTCTCGGCGGTGGCGGCACCGTAGCCCCGGGCGATCTCGCGGTGTCTGGGGTCGGGGTCGACGTACAGGACGTCGGAGGCGCCGAGTGCGCGGGCGATGTCGCACACGTACAGGCCGATGCTGCCGCGGGCGACGACCAGGACGCTGGCGCCGGGCCTGTTCTTCAGGTGGGGTGCGACCAGGCGCCAGGACAGGGACCAGTTGTCGCTGGCCGAGGCCATGGCGACCGGGTCGAGGCCCTCGGGCAGGGGGACGAGCATCGCGTCGGCGAAGGGCACCCGGACCAGGTCGGAGAAGAGACCGCCCCAACTGCCGCCGATCGGCGCGCCGTACATGGCCATGTGGGGTACGGCGGTGCAGTGGGCGGTGAGTCCGGCTCGGCAGTGGTCGCACGCCCCGCAGTTGATGGACCACGGGACGACGACGAGATCGCCGGGGACCACGGTCGTCACGGTGTCGCCGACGTCGACGACCCGGGCGACGCACTCGTGGCCGAGGGCGAACGGCGGGTCGATGAAACCGTGTCCGGCCAGGATCGCGGAGTCCACGTCGCAGGAGGTGGCCGCGACGGGCGCGACGACGGCCTCCTGGTCGGACTGGAGCTTGGGGTCGGGTGCCTCGCGCCATTCGACGGTGCGGCGGGCGACGTAGGTCAGTTCACGCATCGGTGCGCTGCCCCTTCGCCAGGGCGACGAGGTCGGCGTAGCGGATGACGGAGCCGCCCGCGCCCCAGGTGCCGTCGGGCTGTTCGTGCACGAGCACCCACACCCACAGCGCGTCGTCCGGGGTGAGTCCGGCGGCGGCCAGCACGGTCTTCGTCGCGTCCTCGACCAGGCCCGCCTTGCGGCGCTCGGACAGCGCGCCCTGCGGGACGGTGACGTCCACGAGGAAGCGGGGTGCGTCGTCCTCGGCGGTGACCTGCGCCCCTTCGGGCAGCTCGACCAGGTAGCTCCATGCCTGGGCCCGGAAGAACGCGGTGTCGGGTGCCCCCTCCCAGCGCAGCAGTACGGCAGCCAGGTCGCGCTGGACGGTCTTACGGCCCTCCTCGGTCAGCGAAGCGGGCGGGACGGTGAGCCGGATCATCGGCATGACGGAATCTTTCCCTTCAGCGGGCGCACGGTCTATGACGACCGTTATAACCGGGGTTCAAGCTAGACTATGACGAGCGTTATATCCAGAGGGGAGTGCAGCCTTGGCCAAATCCAGCGCGCCGTCGCGCGAGCGCATCGTGGCAGGCGCGGCCGACATGATCAGCAGGCGCGGCCTGAGCGCCACGAGCATCCGGGACCTGGCCAAACACGCCAAGGCCCCGCTCGGCTCGACGTACCACTACTTCCCCGAGGGCAAGCAGCAGTTGGCCACCGAGGCGGTGCGGTATGCAGGCGGAGCGGTCGCCCGCATCCTGCGCGCTGAGCTGCGTGCGGGCGGCCCGGTCGCCGGCCTGCAGGCTTTTCTGGGCCTGTGGCGCGGCATCGTCGTCGAGAGCGACTTCCGCGCCGGCTGTCCCGTGCTGGCCGTCTCCGTCGAGGAACCGCCGGCCGACGAGACCCCGCCCGCCCTCGCCGCCGCCGCTGAGGCGTTCGAGGGCTGGGAGCGGCTGCTCGCCGAGTCGCTGGGGGAGCGCGGGGTGGCCCGCGATCAGGCCGAGGGTCTCGCGGCCCTCATCGTGGCATCGGTCGAGGGTGCCACCGCGATGTGCCGCGCCAAGCGCGGCGCGCAGCCCCTGGATCAGGTCGCGCAGCAGCTCGAAGCGCTGATCGTCGGCGCGATCGACCGTCCGGCCTGACGGTGGGGGAGCGGCTCCGGGGCTCAGCCCTCGATCGCCGCGCGGATCGCCTTGGCCTTCTCCTCGGTGAACACCCCGCTGTCGAGGAGGGAGAGGACGGAGAGCACGCCGCCGCTGGAGCCCCAGCTGCCCTCGTCGATGGCCCGGAAGTTGACCCACCAGGCCGGCGACGGCTCCGGCAATCCGCAGGCTTCGGCCAGTGCGGCCAGGAGGCGCTCGATGACCTCGGCCCGGACCTCCCGGCGCCAGTCCCCGTCCATGACCGCCACGTCGATCACCATGACGTCGAGCCCCGGACCGCTGTCCGCCAGCAGACGGCCGCCGATGGCCATCATGTCGGGCTCGCGCTCCACGAAGTGCACCTGGAACCCGACCCGCGCGGCCGGCGCGAACTGGCCGACCTCCGGGACGAGCACTGCGTCCGTCAGCGTCTCGGCCAGCACGCGGCGCTCCTCGAGGCCCAGGCGTCCCTTTGGGGTGTTCACGGTGATGACGGTCACGACTGCCTCCTATGACGAGTGTTATAACGTGACTCTACATCAGATCTATAACGAGTGTTCTACTCGCTTGGTGAGGTACGGCTCGGGTCACTGGTGTCGTACGCCGAGGCGTGGGTCTCTGCTGGGCCGAGTACTCAGTGCCTGGCGCGAACCCGGGCCCTCGGCCGTCAAGAGGGCGTTGTGAGCGGCTGCGTTCACGCGCCGGCGATCGACCTCGCGCGGTACGACGTCACGGTCAACGCCCTCGCCCCGAGCGTCGTGCGTACCCCGACCACGCTCCGCGAACTCGACGATGACTTCTTCGCGCATCACGTGCAGCTGCAGAACCCCGCCTTCAGCACCGGCCAGGTCATCTTCGTCGACGGCGGACTGATCCACCGCTGACAGTGGTCGAACGACCTCCGCTGGCCCCGGCTCGCGGCACGGACGGCGGGGCAGACCGAGGCGATCGCGCGCATGGAGGAACAGCACCACCGGCTCGAAGAGCTGGTCACGCAGGTGACGGGCGCGCTGGACGGACTGGCCGCCGACCCCCGGCAGCCCCTCTGTGAGCAGGTGGCGGCGCAACTCAGCGAATTGGGCTCGGTGTTGAACGCGCACATGGACGAGGAGGAGAACACCATCCTGCCGTTGGCCGCCGAATGTCTGAGCGTCGCCGAATGGGAGGAACTCGGCGAGGTCAGCCTGGCGAAGCTGGACAAGAAGCATCTGCTGCGCGCCTTCAGCGCGTTGATGGCAGTGGCGACTCCTGAAGAGCAGCGAACGCTTCTCACCAAGGCGCCACTGCCCGCCCGCCTCCTGTGGCGCCTTTCCGGCCGCCGCTCGCACGCCCGTTGGGAGGCCCGCCTGTACAGGGCGTGAGCCGGATGACCGGACCCGTGATCCACGAGCACTCCACAGGACGCAACGTTCAGTGCCTGAATGTCCCCTTTTGGTTGGAAGCCGTCGATGCGGGCACTCGGCGATGGACGTGACGACCCGGGAGGTGCTCGTGGCAGTTCGGCATCGGTTGGTCAAGGCGAGTCCATGGACGGTGTGGGCCGTCCTGTCGGACGGCGACCGCTACACGGAGTGGGTGGTGGGAACCTCGGCGTCACGGGAGAAGCGGGGTCGGTGGCCGGAGGTGGGCGCCGCGCTCTCCTACGAGGTCCGGCTCGGCCCGCTCCGCCTGACCAACGAGACGGTCGTACGGCGGTCCGAGGAGCCGAGCGTTCTGGAGTTGGAGGCGAAGGCGGGCACGGTCGGGACGGCGCGGATCGCGTTCGAGCTGCGCCCCTGGGGCGAGCAGTGTCTGGTCATCGTGGACGAACATCCGCTGCGCGGCATCGGCGGACTGCTGCACAACGCGGCCGCGGAGGTCGTCATCCAGCTCCGGCACCGTGCCGTGCTGGCCCGCCTCGCCCGTATCTGCGAGACGGAAGAGCAGATCACCGAGGCCGGAAACGCGGTCTCGGCGCGAGCAGTGCGGGGAACAGCGCCAGGGATCCCGTAATGGGTCAGGGCCCGCGCCCTCAGTCGACCGCGGCCGGCACTGGTGTCATCGTAGGGGGCGGTCGTGCAGGCGGCGGGAGGACCGCACGCCAAAGAAGGCGATGTCGGCCACCACGATCACGATGCCGATGATCAAGAGATAGAACAGGCCGTCCGCCACCGCGCCGATGAGTCCCAGGACGACGGCCACGAGGAGCAGGAACAGGAAGATCGCCATCGGGGTGCATCTCCTCTGCCGGGGTTTCGGGTGTCAGCGGCGCGCGAGCTGTCGTTCGCCGGCCGCGCCCGGCTGATAGGTCATGTCGTAATGGTGGAAGATCGCTTCTTCCTGCTCGGCGGGCAGGATGTCGTCGGTGCCGATGGCGGGGGCCTTCTTCACCAGCGCCTTGGAGTGCGCGACCTTGACGTAGTCCGGTCCCAGAATCGCCTGGTCGAGGGGGACGAAGACGAGACGGTGTCGAGTGGGCAGCCCGGTGCGGACGGTGGCCATGGCCGGCTGGTCGGTGGCGGTGTCGACGTAGATCGCCTCCAGCGAGCCGATCCTGTGCCCCTTCGGGTCCACGACGTCATGGTCGCGCCACTCGCGGACATCGGCTGAACGGATCTCCGGCATCAGGCGTTCACGTCCTTCGTGTCCGGTTCTGCTGGTGGTCGGTCTCGTGGGATTCGGCGGTTCTTCCCTCCGCCTTCCGAAGTCGGCCGATTTCATGGTCCCGGGTACCCCCATTTTAACCGCCTATCCAATGTGGGAGGGTTTTGGATTTGCGCGTGGTTCGGAGGTCGAAAAAACATGGTTCCCCTGCTTCTCGTCAAAAGGATCCCGGATCCCACGGGGGAGTGAAACCGGGGACGTTGGGCACCCCAACGAAGGCGGTCACGGAAACCGCCGCGAACGACGCACGGAAAAAGGAGGAATGGCGGGGCACTCCCTGCTGCCCTCCGTTTACCCGAGGAGTCCGACCCCACGCACGCCCTGAGCACCGCGGCCCCGCGAACGAGGCCGGCTGTCAAGCGGTGGACGATCCGGGCACGAGACCGCTGCGGAGTTTGGTCAGGGTGCGGGTCAGCAGGCGGGAGATGTGCATCTGGGACACGTTCAGCTCGCGGCCGATGTCCGCCTGGGTCATCTCCTGGCCGAAGCGCATCTCGATGATGGCCCGCTCCCGGTCGTCGAGCCGTTGCAGCAGGGGGCCGAGCGAGTACAGGTCCTCGAACAGGTCCAGGGCCGGGTCGACGTCGCCCATCGTGTCCGCGTATGTCGGCGCGCTGTCGGCTTCGTCGTCGCCGCCCGGGGTGTCGATGGAGCCGGCGATGTAGCCGTTGGCGGCCACGAGGCCCTCGATGACCTCGTCGTCGGTCCGCTCCAGGTCGGCCGCGAGTTCCTTGACCGTGGGCGCGCGGCCCAGCGTGGTGGTGAGTGTCTCCTTGCTCTTGGCGAGCTCGACGCGCAGCTCCTGCAGGCGTCGTGGGACGTGGACGGCCCAGGTGGTGTCGCGGAAGAAGCGTTTGATCTCGCCGACGATGTAGGGGATCGCGAACGAGGTGAACTCGACCCGACGGCTCAGGTCGAACCGGTCGATGGCCTTGATCAGACCGATCGTCCCGACCTGGATGATGTCCTCCATCTCGCCGCTGCCCCGGTTGCGGAAGCGGCGAGCCGCGAAGGACACCAGGGACACGTTCATCTCGATCAGCGTGTTGCGGGCGTACTGGTACTCGGGGGTGCCCTCCTCCAGCGTCTGCAGCCGGTCCAGGAACAGCTTGGACAGCACGCGCGCGTCCTTGGGGGCGACCTTGCTCCCGTCCTCGATCCACGGCAGGTCATCCATGACGTCGGGTGTTTTCGTGCTGACAGCGGTCGGTTCGCGGGCGTTCACGGAAAAGGTCACGGTGCCGCCTTAGCTGGAAAGCAAGAGAAGCGTCTCCTGCCCCGTCCGGCCGCATACATGTCCGGACAGTACGAGTCCTGACGGTCGGTTCGCTGGACGGCCCGGGGCGTTGCCACGCGCGTCGTGCAGCCACAGCAGGGTGGTTCGACCGCCGCGAGGCTCCTCGCCGCTTCCGGCGCGAGAAGCGGGCGCTGCGGGCGGGCTTTACGCGGCGGACTTGGTGCGGCGCAGCGGGGCACCGGCCTGGTGGAGACTGCGCAGCGCCTGCCCGTAGGAAGCGGCCAGGCTGGTTTGCAGGTAGGCGACGCCCAGTTCCTCGCAGTAGCGACGGACGATGACCTGCGCCTTGCGCAGATTGGGGCTCGGCATGCTCGGGAAGAGATGGTGCTCGATCTGGTAGTTCAGGCCGCCCAGCGCGACGTCGGTGAACCAGCCACCGCGCACATTGCGGGAGGTGAGGACCTGGCGGCGCAGGAAGTCCGGGCGGTCCTTGCCGGTGAGAACCGGCATGCCCTTGTGGTTGGGGGCGAAGATCGAGCCCAGGTACAGCCCGAAGAGGCCCTGGTGGACGGCGAGGAAGACGACCGCCATACCGGGCGGCAGCACCAGGAACAACACGGTGAGATAGCAGGCCAAGTGCCCGAAGAGCAGGACCCCCTCCGCGAACCGGTTCCTGAGCGAGCGGTCTGCCAGCGCCCGGACACCTGCCACATGCAGGTTGAAGCTCTCCAAGGTGAGAAGGGGGAAGAACAGGAAAGCCTGCGCACGGCCGATCAGCCGGGGCAGTCCCCTGGCGGCGCCGGCCTGGGCCCGCGTCCAGACCAGCAGGTCGGGGACGATGTCGGGGTCGAGCTGCTCGTGGTTGGGGTTGGCATGGTGGCGGGTGTGCTTCTCCTGCCACCAGCCGAACCCCATACCGATCCCGGCGTTCGCGGCGATGCGTCCGTACCTCTCGCTCGCCCTGCGCAGCCGGAACACCTGACGGTGGGCGATGTCGTGGGTCACCAGGGCGACCTGGCCGAAAGCCACGGCGAGCAGCGCCGCGACCGCCAGGGTCCACCAGCTGGCGCCGATCAGGACGAAGGCGGCCCATCCGCCCGCGTACAGGGCGGCCACCGCGGTGATACGGGCGGTGTAGTAGCCGGGGCGGCGGCCCATCAGACCGCTGTCGGCGATCGCCCTCGACAGCCGGGCGAAGTCACTGCCAGGGCTATGTGCAGGATGGACCGGGGAATCAGTGATGATCACGGACGCGACCCTTTCGGTGGATGCCCGGGCAGTGCGCTCCGGAGTTCACTCCACGCAGCCGTCGGCGGGATCACGGCCGAGTCGCCTCCGCGGGGAGGCGGCCATCGAGGCCTGCGAGAAACTTGGCTTTGCTCGGTTACCCCGGAAACGGCTTCCCGAACATCCGTCCCGCCTCCTGTACATCTGCGGGTACGAGACCGGAGCGCCGGGACTACTGGCCTTCGCCTTCTGCGGTCAGGGCGAAGGCCAGCAGTGCCGTCGTCGTGAAGTCCAGTGCGGGTTCCACGGTCTGCCAGGCGCCCACGTCGTCGACGTACCGCGAACCCTTGCCGTCGAAGTCGGTCCAGGCTCCTGACGGCGGGGCGGCCGTGCACTTCTTCATGGTCGGGAAGCCGTTCAACTCCTCCAGCTTCGAGGCGGCGTTGGGGCCGTTGACCACGGCGCCCCGCAGGATGGCGCCCTTGCCGTCGTTGCTGCCCCTGAGGTTGGCCAGCTGGTGTTCCGGGCAGTGCGGGTAGACCTCGCCCGTGCCGATCATGAAGCTGGTTCCCCAGGGGTTGGCGCCGAGGGCCCAGCCGCGCTGCCGGCCGGCGAAGGCCGCGTAGCGCGTGTCCCCGGTCGCCTTGGCGTAGAGGCGGGCGGTGGCCACCAGCCCGAAGGTGTGCGGTACGGCGTCGAAGTCGTCGTAGACAGCGCCTGCACGGAAGGGGTCGTGCCCGGCGCGGGTGACTCCGTCCTCCAACTGGCGGCGCAGGTCCTCGTACAGCTCCTCGGCCCCGATGCCGTTCGCCCGGGTTCCGTTCAGGACGGTGGCCAGGTCAGCGTGGGCCAGGGCGCTGACGTCTGCGACGCCGAGGGTGCCCTGAACGTCGGAGTCCAGATAGGCACTGGCCCAACCGGCCGCGGCGTCGGCCCAGTCGCCCTCCCGGTCGTCCCCGAGTTCCCGTGCGGCCAAGGCCAGTTCCGCACCGCCGAACTCCATGTCGTCCTGCCAGGAGTCCTCGGGATAGAAGGCGTCGGGGAACGCGGTGAGGAGGGGTTCGTCGGGGTCGGGCTCGGGGTCGGCCAGGTCGTAGACGGCGGCGGCCTTGTCCAGCCAGGCCTGGGCCTCCTCCGGGTCTGTGTCGGCCGCACGTTGTGCGGCGAGGGCGAAGACCGCGGCCACCCGGCCCGCCAGGTTGGGGCTGATCGGCTCGCCCGGGTCGGCCGCGCGGAACACCGGCCGGTGCTTGATCGTGTAGTCCGGGTCACCGGGGGACACATCGAGGCGGTCGTCGGCCTCCGGAAGCCGCCACACGTCGTGATCCGTCCGTACGGCGTCATTTCCCACGCCGACGCCGACCTGGGCGTAGAGGGTTTCGCGGTCCTCGTCCCACATGCTGTCCACCCAGTCCAGCCCGTGCGAGGCCTCGGCGGAGAGCTCGGTCATGTCCGGCAGGTCGCGCTCGGCGAGCAGGAGTTCGGCGACCGCGTAGGAGGTGGTGCCGGTGAACTTGAGGAAGTCCCCCGCGTCGAACCAGCCTCCGGAGACGTCGACCTGGTCGCCGGTCGGGGTCAGCTGCTCATCGAGGAGTTCGGTGCCCTCCTCGTCGTATTCCGGGTCGGCGTAGACCGTCGCGTCCTCGTCGGCCAGATGGGAAGGCCCGTGCTGCAAGGCACCGGGCAGCACGTCGGCTCCGTCGCGCTGCGCCTGGAGGAAACGGACGTTGTCGCGGACGAGCGGGGTCATCAGCTCGTCGGCGTCGGCGATCCGGAACGCGGGGGAGCGGCCGGCCGCGGTCCCGGTCAGGACGATGCGGTAGGTGCCGGGGGTGTTCAGCGCGGAGAGGTCGGCGGTGCGCACCGAGGGGTACTTGGCGTTCCAGCGGCCGGTGACGGCTCCGAGCCGCCCCGCCGTGACGACCTTGTTCTCGGCGTCGACGACCTTGAAGCGCGCTCCCGCGAGAACCGCCTTGGGCCC
This sequence comes from Streptomyces sp. NPDC006872, assembly GCF_040635845.1. NCBI lineage: Bacteria > Bacillati > Actinomycetota > Actinomycetes > Kitasatosporales > Streptomycetaceae > Streptomyces > Streptomyces sp. NPDC006872. The sequence continues at coordinate 46,160 of NZ_JBEYIL010000028.1, read as the reverse complement.
CATGACGTAGGCCTGCTTCGCCTCGCCGCGGACATAGCCGACCTGGTCGACCCGAATGGCCACCTTGGTCGAGGCAGGCCTGGTGTCGCCGCCGAAGGGCAGGCCGTGCAGGTTCACGGCGAGGAGCAGGGCGCCAAGTCCCGCGGCGGTGCCGACCAGCAGCCGAGGGGTGAGCGATGAGTTCATGCGCCCACTGTGCCGCGGCCTTCATGAGATGAGGATGAGGACGACGCGCGGGCCGGGTCCGTCGGCAGCCGAAGCTCGGCGAGCAGGCCGCCTCCGGGCGCGTCCGCGAGGCGAGCGGTGCCGTGATGCAGCTCGGCGACCCAGCGGGCGATGGCGAGCCCCGCCCCTGTTCCCGAAGCGGCTCCTGTTCCCGAGGCGGTTCCCGTTCCCGAGGTGGTTCCGGATGCGCCGGTGACACCCCGGGCGAAGACCCGCTCCCGGTCCGCGAGCGGCACACCCGCTCCATGATCGCGGACCGCGACGAGGCCCGGTGTGACGGTGACCTCCACCGGCGACCCGGCCGGGCCACCGTGCCGCTGAGCGTTCTCCACCAGGTTCCGTACCGCCTGGGCCAGCAGGTCGGGATCCCCGAGCACCACCACCGGCTCGGAACTCACCGTGACGCTCTCATGGTCCGGCAGCTCCTCGACCGTGGTCTCCACCAGCTGGTCGAGGCGCAGGGGCACCAGGTCGACCCGCTGCGCACCGGCCTCCATACGGGCCCTGGCGAGCAGCCCGGTGACCAGTCGGCTCAGCCGGTCCACCAGCCGCAGGGCCTCGTCGGACGAACCACCCCGCTCCACCACCAGCCGCAGCGTCGCCAACGGCGTACGCAGCTCATGCGCCGCTTCCGCCAGGAACTGCTCCTGTTGCCCCAGCCCACGCAGGGCGGGACGCATGGCCCGGCCGGACAGCAGGTGTCCGACGGCCGCCGCGCAGCAGACCAGGGCCGTGCAGCCGAGCGCCAGCCAGCGCACGAGGACGTCGTGATCGCGTTCGCTGCGTGCCAGCTCCGTGCCGACCAGCACGGCCGCCCCGATCCGGTCGCCGTCCCAGACCGGAGCAGCCGCCCACCTCAGCCGCCCGCCCTCGGAGGACGGGGCGCTGAGCAGGACGGTGTCCTGTTCCTCCAGGACTCTCTGCCAGACCTGGTCGAGCCGGTCCTGACCGGGCAGCGCCGAGCGCCCGGGAGCGACGTTGCGAACCGACGGCGACTCTCCCGGTATCGCCTGCAGGACGGCCGACACCTGTGCGCCCCGCGCGAGTTCGTCCTCGCGCAGCGGCTCCAGGTGCAGTGTCCCCGCGTCGAACCAGACCGCCCGCGACAGGCCGACGGCGCGGCTGCCGACCTCGTGGTCGAGGCCGGAACGGCGGGATCCGGCGTCGATACGGATGGCTACAGTGGCGAGTACGACGAGACAGGCGGCGGTCGTCGAGGCGAAGAGGAGGGTCATCAACCGGCGGGTACGCCGCAGCCGGGCCACAGCTGGTGAAGGGGAGTCCTGGCGGATCATGCCTGCGTCCCGTCGCCCAGCCGATAGCCGACGCCACGCACCGTCCCGATCGGATCGGGCGGCCCGAGCCGCCGCCGCAGCTGGCCGATCAGCACATCCACCACGTTGGACATCGGCTCGCTCGCCTCGTCCCAGCAGCTCTCGATCAGCTCGGTGCGCGTCACCACCTCGCCCGCGCGCAGCATGAGCACTTCCAGCACCGCGAACTCCTTGGCGGACAGGCTGAGCAGCACCCCGGCCCTGGACACCCGGCGCCGAGGCAGATCGACCTCCAGATCACCGGCCCGCAGCACCGGAAGTCGCGCGGGCTGCTCCCTGCGGCACAACGCACGCACCCGCACGACCAGTTCGGCGAAGGCGAAGGGCTTGACCAGGTAGTCGTCCGCCCCGTGCTCGAAGCCGGCCACCCGGTCGCTCACCGCGTCCAGCGCCGTCAGGAGCAGAAAGGGCAGCGCCGATCCCGTCCGCCGGTGTGCGGCGAGCAGTGTGAGCGAGTCGCCGTCCGGGACCGAGCGGTCGGCCACGACACAGTCGTAGCTGTTGACGGAGAGTTTGAGATCCGCTTCGGCCAGAGTCCGCGCGAGGTCCACCGCGAACCCCTCACCACGCAGCTGAGCAGCGACGACGGGTCCCAGTTCGGGGTCGTCCTCCAGGACCAATACGCGCATGGCCCGGAGCTTAGACGGTGTGGGCCGGGGCCCGTTGATCCACCGGACCCCGGCGCCGTGCACGGGGATCAGCTGCTGGGGACGGTGTCCTGGAACGTGGTGCCCGCGCTGCGGTACGCCGTCACCTTGGCGGTGACCTGGGCGGGCGTGAGGACCTGGTCCTTGACGTGCAGGACGTAGTCGACCTGCTGGTCGTACGCCCGCGCGGTGCTGCTGGTCAGGCCGCCGAAGTCGATCAGCCACTGGTTGAAGTTGATCGACATCGGCCGCTCCGGCAGGTACGCGGAGTCATGCGTGCCGAAGAGCCGGCCGTCGATGTAGTACTTGATGGTGCTGTTGTCGATGGTCAGCACCAGGTCGTGCCAGCCGGCGTAGCTCTGGCGGCTCTCGGTGTGCTGGTTGACCGCCACCCACGGGTCGGCCTGGTAGGTCTCCCAGGACGTCGTGTAGAGGATGTTCGACGGCTCGCCCCAGCCGCCGTTGGGCAGGTACTCGAAGTCGTACTCGGCGTAGTCGTCCGCCAGCGGGGCGGTGAGGTCGTTGATGGTGAAGAACGTCTGGACGAGGTGGTCGCCGTCCGGACCGTACTTGGGCGCGTCGTTGAACTTGACGCGGGCCGCGTAGGTGCCGTTCTTGAACTTCCTCGCCCGGGTGAGGATCTCGGTCTGTTCGGTGCTCGCTCCGGTGCCGGAGGTCGAGGTCTCCAGGTTCATGATGGAGTTGCCGCTCGTGGTGGCGAAGGTGACGTTCTCGGGTGCCCAGGTGGCGCCGGACACGCCGGGGCCGCCGGAGTTGGAGCGCACGCTCCAGCCGTTCGCCGAGATCTTCGGGTCGCTGTGGCTGCTGTAGTTGAAGTCGTCGAACAGCGTGGCGTCGTCCGTCGGAGGATCGGTCGGCGGATCGGTGGGCGGGTTCGTCGGGTCGTTGCCCGTGGGGGCCGTGCCCCACCGGGTGGTGCCGGACAGCTGGGCCGTGACCTTGGACCAGTCGCCGTACGAGGTCTGGGAGGCGCCGAAGGAGTAGTCGTCGCTCTGCTTCAGCGTCTGCCACGTCGACCGGTAGAAGCGCAGCTGCATGTCACTCGTGTCGGCGCCCGGGGCGAGCGAGCCGGCACCGGAGGTGAAGCCGATCTCCAGGTAGCGGTCGGCGGTGGCGGTCGGGTTGGCGAGTGTGCCGAAGGTGCCCGTGACGTTGGCGCAGCCCTTGACGGCCCAGGAGCAGGCGAAGCGGTAGGTCGCGCTCGCCGAGTCGGCCTTGAAGTAGTAGCGGATCTTGACGTTCGCGAGCTGCACGGTCGTCGTGCCGGTGTTCTTCACCTTGAACCAGGGTTCGGACTGGTCGGCGGTGGCTCCCGTGGCGCTCGTGCGGTACTGGACGCTCAGCCCGTCGCCGGCCGCGCTCGCGGTGGTCGGGAGTGCGGTGAGCGCGGCGGCGCCGAGGGCCACCGCGACGGCGGCGGATGCGGTGGCGCGCAGCCGGTTCTTGGTGAATCTCATGGTGGTTCCCTTCCAGAAAAGGTGGGGGTGATTCCCGGAATCGGATGGGGTCAGGGGTGGCGCCGGACGCCGAGCGCGTCGAGCCGGGCCGTGTGCCCGTCGAGGCGGGAGCGGAAGTCGGCCCAGTCCGTCGCGCCGCTCCAGCCGCGGTCGGCGAGGGCACACAGCCGCGGGTAGGTGAGGTACTCGATGTGGGCGGGCGTGGAGACGAACTCGGTCCATAGCTGGACCTGGGTGCCGAGCACCCGCCCGGCCGTCTCGATGTCGGCGTCCTCGGGCACGGGGTCATGGTCATGGACGGCGCGCAGGTCGACGACCGTTCCGGGCTGGGCCGGCGGCTCGTGCGGGTCGTCGGACTGGGCGTAGTCGAGGTAGGTGGCCCGGTGATACGCGCTGACCACGGGGTGGCCGCGACGGGCCGCCGCCAGGGTGTGGGACGGATCGCGCCAGGTCATCACGGTGAAGTCCAGGGGCAGTTCCGCGCCGGTCTCGGCCCAGCCGACCGGGTGGCGTCCGTTGCGGACCAGGAAGTCGCCGATCTGTCCGAGGAACCAGCCGTGCAGCGCCTCGGGGTTCGGCAGGCCCTCCGCCGCCGCCCGTTCGCGTGCGGCGACGCTGTGCGTCCACTCGGCGGTGGGGCACTCCTCGCCGCCGACGTGGATGTACGGCGAGGGGAAGACGTCCATGACCTCGTCGAGGACGGTTCGGCAGAAGTCGAGGACCTCGTCGTGGACGCCGAGAACGGTGTCGCACACGCCCCAGCGCGTCCAGACGTCGAGGGTGCGCTCCGGGTGGTTGCCCAGCTGGGGGTAGGCGGCGAGGGCGGCGCGTACATGTCCGGGCATCTCTATCTCCGGCATGACGGTGACGCCGCGCGCGGCCGCGTACCGGACCAGATCGGTGAGTTCGGCCCGCGTGTACGACCCGCCGTGCGGGACGCCGTCGTACGTGCCGCTGCCCGCCGGACCGATCTGTGACTCGGCGCGGTGGCCGCCGATCTCGGTGAGCTTGGGGTAGGCGGCGACGGGCATGCGCCAGCCCTGGTCGTCGGTGAGATGCAGATGGAACACGCTGATCTTGTGCAGGGCCAGCAGGTCGACGTACCGGCGCAGATAGGAGACGGGCTGGAAGTGGCGGGCCACGTCCAGCATCGCGCCGCGCCAGGGGTGATGCGGGACGTCGGTGATGTCGACGCACGGCAGCAGCCACCGCGTACCGGGCTGCGGGATCTCCGACAGGGCTTGTGGGGGCAGGAGTTGACGGATCGTCTGGATACCGCGCAGCAGGCCGGTGGGGTGCGCGGCGCGTAGCAGTACGGCGTGCGGGTCGACGATGAGGACGTATCCCTCTTCGCCGAGGCCGCCCAGGTCGCCGAGGCCGGGGTCGAGCGCCAGGGTGAACCGGCCGTCCGGGGAGGGGCGTAGGGACAGTCCGGTGGCGGGGGAGAGCAGGGTGCGCAGCAGTTCCGCGGCCGGTTCGGCTCCTGCGCCGATGTGCAGCGCGGTGTCGTCGTCGAGGGTGAAGTGGCCGGGCCGGAACGCGGCCTCCGTGGGACGCGGTACGAGTGGGGGCATGGATCATCTCCGGAACGGGGTCGTGTGGGTGGTCAGCCCTTGACCGCTCCGGCCGCGAAGCCGGAGGTGACGTGGCGCTGGAGCAGCAGGAACACCACAAGTGCCGGGACGGCGAAGAGAGTCGAGGCGGCCATGGTGGCGCCCCAGTCGGTGCCGAAGACGTTCTGGAACGAGGACAGCCACACGGGCAGGGTGCGGTTGTCCTGCTGCTTGATGATCAGGAAGTTGGCGTACGTGAACTCGTTCCAGGCCGTGATGTAGCCGAACAGCGAAGTGGCCATCAGACCTGATGCCAGCAGCGGGAACGCCACGTGCCGGAACGCGCCGAGCCGGGTGCAGCCGTCGACCTGGGCGGACTCCTCCAGCTCCGGGGGGATCGTGGCGATGAAGCCGCGCAGGACGATGACGGTGAAGGGCAGCGTCATCATGAAGTAGACGAGGGTCAGGGTCGGCAGTCGGTCGAGCATGTCGGTGTCCCGGGAGATGATGTAGACCGGGATGATCAGTGACTCCCAGGGCGCCATCTGGGCGATGAAGACCATGAGCATGAACTGCCGGCGCCCCTTCCACCTCATCCGGGCGACCGCGTAGGCGGCGCCGAGCGCGATGACGAGAGCGAGCAGGACGGCGCTCAGCGTGACGAGGATGCTGTTGCGCCAGAACAGGCCGAAGCCGGCGGCACCGACGGCGGTGCGGAAGTGGTCGAGCGTCCAACTCTCCGGAATGAACCGGGGGCTGTCGGACTGGATGTCGCGGGTCGGGGTGAACGCGGTGGCGACCATCCAGTAGACCGGGAACAGACAGACGACGACCGTGACGACGGCGGCGGCGTTGAGGGGCAGACGGCGGATGCGTCGGATGCGGGGCCGGGTGGTGACCGGGCGAGTCGTGCTCATGCGAGCTCGTCCTCCTGGCGGAACATCTGGCGGAAGTAGAAGACGAGCACGCCCGACATCAGCACGACGGTGACCATGGAAGCCGCCGACCCGAGGTCGTAGCGCTGGCTCGACAGCGCGGTCTGCACCGCGTACACGGGCAGGATCGTGGTCGCGTCGCCGGGCCCGCCGTTGGTCATCACCCAGATCTGGACGAACGCCTTGAACGTCCAGATCACTTCGAGCGAGAGCACGAGCATGAAGATCGGCCGGACCAGGGGGAAGGTGATGGAGCGGAAGATCCGCGGCCCCGACGCCCCGTCGAGCCGCGCCGACTCGTACAGCTCGGTGGGGACGGTGGTGAGGGCCGAGTACAGGGTGATCGCCGCGAAGGGCACGGACTGCCACACGACGAGTACGACCACGATGGCGAAGGCGGCCGGACCGTGCGCGAACCAGGGGTAGCGCTCGAAGGACTCGAAGCCCATCGCCGTCAGTGCCGCGTTGACGATGCCGAACTCCGAGTGGAACAGCCACTGGAAGACGGTGGTCGCCGAGACGACGGGCATCGCCCAGGTCAGCACGAGCGCGCTGAGGACGGCGGTGCGGCCGAACCGGCCTAGGCGCTCGATCATCAGCGCGACCAGCGTGGACAGCACCATGATCAGGACGACGTCGACCGCCATGAAGAGGAAGGTGCGGCGCACGACCTCCCAGAAGCGGCCGTCGCCCAGCAGCGTCTCGTAGTTCTTGAACCCGACGAACTGTGCGTCGCCCAGGATGAGTTGGCGCAGTCCGAAGTCCTGGAGCGAGATCACCACGGCACGGACCAGGGGGTACACGAGCAGGTAGAGCGTGCCGAGGACGGCGGGCGCGATCAGGACGTACGGCCAGATCCCACGGCCTGCGATCCTCGACGGGCGGCGCGGTCCCGGGCCGGGGGAGCGCCGGGGCGGCCCGGTGCCGATCGATGGACGACGGGCGGTCTGTTCTCGGACGGCGGCCGACACGGCGCTCCTCCTTCCGGTGCGGGGACGACAGTTCAGGAGCCGGAGTTCATCGCCGCGGTGATGGCCTCGGACGCGGTGACGGCTTCCTTCCGGGGGTCGCCTCCGGTGAGTACGGCCGTCATGTAGTCCTTGATCGGGTTCTTGGCCTCCACGGCGGCCCAGCCGGGGGTGTTGGGCGTGGCGTGGCCCTCGGCCGCGCCGACCGCCATGGCCGCGGCACCCGGGTCGGAGGCGACCGCGCCGGCCAGGGTGGTCTTGTTCGGGACGTAGCTCATGGCGACGGCAAGCTTCTTCTGCCAGGCGCCGCCGGTGAGTTCCTTGATGAAGGTGTAGGCCGCGTCCGGTTTGGCGGAGGCCGTGGGGATGACGAGGTCGGAGCCGCCGGTGAAGACCGCGCCGGGTGTGGCGGCGGTCTTCCCCGGGATCGGGAAGAAACCGAGTTTGCCCTTCAGTTCGGGGTTGTTCTCGATGACTGCGGTGGCGCCGCCGGGAGACGAGATGACCTGGGCCACCTTCCCCTTGGCCATGACGTCCGCCTGCGGGGGATTGGCCTCGTCGGAGTCCTTGGGACCCCTGCCCAGGGCCTGGAGTTTCGCGTAGAACTCCATGCCACGGATCGCCTCGGGGGTGTCCAGGCTGCCCTTCCACTTGCCGCCGGACTCGAGGGCGAGGTCGCCGCCCTCGTCCCAGACGAAGCCTGCGAGGGTGAACCAGTTCTGGCCGGGCAGGTAAATGCCCTGCGTGTCGCCGGTGTTGAGGCTCTCGGTGGCGGCGATCCACTGGTCGCGGGTCTTGATGGCGGCCGCGTCGATGCCCGCCTTCTTGAAGAGGTCGGTGCGGTAGATGACGACGCGGTTGGCGGCGTAGTACGGAATGCCGTACTGCTTGCCCTCGTAGGCGCCCGGCTCGGCAAGGCCCTTGAGCCAGTCCTGCCCGCCGAGTTCGTCGACCTTGTCGCTGAGGTCGAGCAGGCCCCCGCTCTGCGCGAACTGGGCGACCTGGGTGTTGCCGGTTTCGATGACGTCCGGTGCGTCGTTGCTGGCGAGGGCCGCGGTGACCTTCTCGCCGATGCCGTCCCACTCCTGGATCTGCACCTTGACCTCGATGTCCGGGTGAGCGGCCTCGAAGCCCTTGACGAAGTCGTTCTGGAACGCGGCCGAGACACTGTCGCGCATCAGCCAGACGTCGATGGTGGTGCTCCCGCCGGAGCTTTCGCCGGAGGTATCGGAGGAGCTACTGCAGGCACTCAGCCCGGCCGTCACCACGAGCACGGACACACCGGCAAACAAGCGGAGCTTCACGGTTCACCTCGGGAGGACATGACCTGACCACCTGACCAGTGAAGTCCACTGGGCAGCTCACCTGTTGACGTGGGGATGAAGGTGGCATAGACCAATTGGGGGCGTCAACCCCCTGTGCGCAGAAGGGTTTTGGCGCGCAGGCCAGCCGGTATCTGGACGATCACCGATCGGCGGCAGTTACACTTCCCCGACGGGGAAGGTCGTTGCGGGCGACCACTGGTCAACTGGTCAAGTGCTTAACCGGGGATTCCGCGTATGAGGGAGTGCAACATGGAGGCCGATGCAATGAAGGCCGACGAGCCAGGTGCGGTGCTCAAACGGGAGCGGGTCCGCGACTTCATCCTCGACCTCGTGGAGTCACACCGTCCGGGGGACGCGATCCCCTCCGAGCGTGCCCTGTGCGCCCAGCTGGGTGTGTCCCGTCCGACCCTGCGCGCGGCGGTCGACGAGCTCGTCGCCGCGGGGCTGCTGGTACGGGAACACGGTCGCGGCATGTTCGTAGCACCCGAGAAGATCACCCAGGAACTCGTCTCCGGTCAGCAGGCCATGACGGTGCCTCAGGCCTCCGGGACCTGGTCGAGCCGCCTGCTGGAGTTCACCACCATCCCGGCAGGCGCGCGCGTGGGCCGCAGACTGCGCCTGTCACCGGCCGCCGAGATCGTGTACGTGGCACGGCTGCGCCTGGTCGACGGCGCTCCGATGGCCATCGAGCATCTGCACATCAGGGCCGATCTGGTCCCCGCCCTGTCCGCCCAGGAACTGGAAGCCGGCGACCTGTACGAGCACCTGCGCGAACAGCACGGCGTGCACGTTCAGGAGGCCGTGCAGGCGATCGAGCCGACCGTCGTCACCCGGGCCGAGGCCGAGCTGCTCGACGTGCCCGAGCTGTCCCCGGCGCTGCTCTTCGAGCGGCTCACCTCGGACACCACGGGTCAGCCCGTCGAATACGTCCACTCGATCTACCGCGGCGACCGCTACCGCATCGTCTCCCGGCTCACCCTCGGCCCCTCGGCCGCGGCACCGCCGGCCCGGCTGGGACACCACCCCGGCATCCCCCCGGGCGACTTCGCCCACCGCGACACCATCGCGTCCTCCACACGCGGGGACATCCAGTCGGCACCGTAGGCCACTTGACCGAGCACCGGCTGATCGCCGGTGACCGCAGCGTGCGTGCGGCCCGTACCGGAGCGTGCCGGAGCGTGCCGGACGCGGTTCACTGGTACGGGCCGCAGTGGCCACGAGGTACAGCCCCCTATGTCAGGGCGCTATGACGATCTTCCGGCCCTGGCCCGCCGCGAACTGGGCGAGTGCCTGCGGGTAGTCGTCCAGCGGCAGACGGTGGCTGATGAACACCTGGGGGTCGAGCACTCCGGCGGCGAAGAGGTCCGCCGCGCGTTCGAAGCTGTGCAGGACGGCCATGGAACCGGTGATGGTGATCTCCTGGTTGTAGATGCGGTAGGGCGAGATGGTCGCCGTCGTCGCGTAGTCCGCGACGCCGAACTGCAGGAACGTGCCCGCCTTCGCGACGCGGTCCAGGCCGTCCTGGATGGCGGCCGCGTTGCCGGTCGCGTCGATCACCACCTCCCAGCCGCCGGGCTGCTGGAACTCCTCCGCCGAGGCAGCCGCCCTCGAGCAGCCCAGCTTCTCGGCTGTGGCGAGGCGCTCGGGGTTGAGATCGATGACGTCCACCGAAGCGGCGCCGGTGCGCTTGGCCAGCTCCAGCATCATCAGGCCCATGGTGCCGCTGCCGTAGATGAGTACCTTCGCTCCCACCTTGGCATTGAGCACGTCGTATCCGCGGACCGCGCAGGACAGCGGCTCGATGAGGGCGGCGTCCGCCACGTCGACATGTTCGGGCAGCCGGACGCAGTTGGCGACGGGGGCCACGGCGTATTCCGCGGCGCCGCCGGCGACGGTGACGCCGATCGCGGCCCACCGGTCGCAGAGGTTGTTGCGGCCGTTGCGGCAGTAGCGGCACTCGTTGCAGTACAGCGAGGGGTCGACGGCGACCCGGTCGCCGACGGCGAGTTCGGTGACCTCGGCGCCGATGCCGACGACCTCTCCGGCGAACTCATGGCCGGGGACGATGGGCAGCCTGGGGGCGAACTCGCCCTGGAGGATGTGCAGATCCGTGCCGCACAGCCCGCAGACGGCCACGTCCACGACGACCTCTCGCGGCCCGGGGGTGGGATCGGGGACCGTGGTGACGGTGACCTTGCCGGGGGCTTCGATGACGGCGGCTTTCACTTGACTGCTCCTAGGGACAGGCCGCGAACCAGCTTGTCCTGGGCGGCCCAGCCTGCGATGAGGACGGGCAGGGACACCAGGGTGGCGGCGGCGCACAGACGGGCCAGGAAGAGGCCCTCGTTGGTGATGAACCCGACGAGGAACACCGGGGCGGTGGAGGCGTTGGTCGCGGTGAGGTTGACGGCGAAGAGGAACTCGTTCCAGCTGAAGATGAAGCAGATCAGCGCGGTGGCGGCGAGTCCTGGCATGGCGACCGGGCCGACGATGCGCAGCAGCACGGTGGGCAGGCCGGCGCCGTCGACCTCGGCGGCTTCCAGGATCTCCTTGGGGACCTCGGCGAGGAAGGAGCGCATCATCCACACCGCGATCGGCAGGTTCATGGCGGTGTAGAGGATGATCAGCGTCCAGACGTTGTCCAGCATCCCGGCGTCCTTGACGATCAGATACACCGGCAGCAGCGCCGCGATGGCCGGGAGGAACTTCGTCGACAGGAAGAAGAACATCACGTCGGTCCACTTCTCGACCGGCTTGATGGACAGCGCGTAGGCCGCCGGCACCGCGAAGGCGAGGACGAGCAGCGTCGAAAACACGCTCGCCATGGCCGAGTTGAGGAGGTACGGGGTGATGTCCCGGCCCAGCAGCAGCTCGTACTGGTCCAGGGTGAGGGGCGCGAACAGGCTGGGCGGGTTGGTGGCGGCGTCGGCCTCCTGGTGGAAGCTGGTCAGCACCATCCACGCCACCGGGGCGAAGAAGGCCAGGGTGGCGAGCCAGGCGACGAAGGTCCACCCCGGTGTCAGCCGCGGCGGACCGCCGTGGTCGTCCTTGCGGCGGAGGAACTTCCTGAGCCCGGCCCTGGGGGCGGCGACTGCCGCGTGCGCGGTCATCGGGAGACCTCCTCGCGGAACAGGGACGCGATGGTGCGCAGGGCGAACGTGGCGACGACGATGGAACCGATCACCACGACCACACCGGCGGCGGCCGCCTCGCCGTACTCGTACTTGCGGAACATGGTCAGGTAGATCTCGTAGGGCAGGTTGGTCGTCTGCGAGCCGGGGCCGCCCTGGGTGATGGTGAAGACCGCGTCGAAGGTCTGCACGACGTAGATCGTGCCGAGCAGGACACCCAGCTCGATGTACTGGCGCAGATGCGGCAGCGTGATGTGGCGGAAGGTCTGCAGCGCCGAGGCACCGTCCACCCGGGCGGCCTCCAGCACGTCGCCGGGCTGGGCCTGGAGCCCGGCCAGCAGGATCAGCATCATGAACGGCGTCCACTGCCACACCAGCGCGACGACGACGGCGGGCATCGCCGAGTTCGACACCCAGTCGACGGTGGGGCCGCTCTCGGCTCCGAAGAGGCGGTAGACGGCGTTCAGGGTGCCGTTGAGGAGGCCGTAGTCGGGGTTGTAGATGGCGTGCTTCCACAGCAGCGCGGCCGCGACGGGCATCACCAGGAACGGGGCGATGAGCAGCGTGCGGGCCAGGCCCCGGCCGGGGAAGCGGCGGTCGAGGAGGAGCGCGAGACCCAGCCCCAGCGCCACGCTGACGACGACCACCGACGCGGTGAGCACGATGGTGTTGAGCACCGCCGTGCGCAGTCTCTCGTCGGTGAAGACGAAGGCGTAGTTGGACAGGCCGGTGAAGTGTCTCTCGCCGGGCTTGAGGATGTTCCACCGGAGGGTGGAGATGATCAGTGTGGCCACGAAGGGCAGCTGCGTCACGATGACCGTGAAGATCAGCGCGGGCAGCAGTGGGAGGCGCCGCCGCCACTTCTGCGCCGTTTCACGCTTGCCGGACTGACGTGGAGGGGATGTGCGCACCGCTGCGGGCGCGGGAGTGAGCGTGGTCATGAGGGGGTCCTTGAACCGGCCGGTGACGGCCGAGGGATGGGGAAGCGGTGCCCGGCCGGCGTCGGCGGCCGACCGGGCGGCGAGGGTCACTTCTGGTAGGTCTTGGCGACTTCCTCTGCGAGCTCCTGGCCCTTGTCCAGAGCCTTGTCCACGCTGGTCTTGCCGGCGATGGCCGCGGAGATCTCCTGGGTCACCTTGGTGCCGAGGTCCTGGAACTCGGGGACGGCCACGAACTGGACGCCCACCGTGGGCCGCGGCTGTACACCCGGGTCGGTCGGGTTCGCCTGCTCGATGGACTTCAGGGTGATGTCACCGAAGGCCGCGGCGGCCTTCTTGTACGCGGGGATCTCATAGGTGCTGGCTCGCTTCCCGGCGGGAACACGCGACCAGCCGAGCTTCTCGCCGACGAGGTTCTCGTACTTCTTGCTCGACGCCCACAGCATGAACTGCGAGGCGGCGTCGGCCTTCTTGGTGGTCTTCGGCATCGCCCACGCCCAGGTCCACAGCCAGCCGGAGCTGTCCGTCCTGTCCACCGGCGCGTACGCGTAGCCGACCTTGCCTGCGATCTTGCTGGACTTGGGGTCCTCCAGCGATCCGGCCGCGCTGGTCGCGTCGTACCACATCGCGACCTTGCCCTGGCTCAGCGCGTTCAGGCACTCGGTGAACCCGGCCTGCGGGGCGCCCACCTCACCGTGCTCCTTGACCAGGTCGACGTAGAAGTTCGTCGCCTTCTTGAACTCCGCACTGTTGACCTGCGCCTGCCAGTCCTTGGTGAACCAGGTGCCGCCGAAGGTGTTGACCACGGTCGTCAGCGGCGCGCCGAGCTCGCCCCAGCCGGCCAGACCGCGCAGACAGATGCCCTTCATCCCGGCGCGGGCGCCGTCCACCTTGGCGGCGATGTCGGCGACCTCCTGCCAGGTCGGCTTCTCGGGCACCGTGATGCCCTTCTCCGCCATGACCTCCTTGTTGTACATGAGCATCGAGGACTCACCGTAGAACGGAAGCGCGTACAGCTTCCCGTCGTCGCCGGACAGCGACTGAACCATCGGCTTGAGCAGGTCGGCCGCTTCGAAGGACGAGTCCTTCTCGGCGTAGGAGCTCAGTTCGTGCAGCCAGCCGTTCTTGTGCCAGATGGGCACCTCGTAGGCGCCGATCGTGGCGACGTCGTACTGGCCGGCCTGGGTGGCGATGTCCTGGGTGACTTTGTCGCGCAGCTCGTTCTCGGGAAGGATCGTGAAGTTCACGTCGATGCCCGTGTCCTTGGTGAAGGTGTCCTTCGTCAGCTTCGCGATGTCCTCCATCTGCGGATTGCCGACCATCAGCACATTGATGCTTTCGCCCCCGCCTCCGGAGCTCGACCCGCCGGCCCCGCTGCACGCGGCCAGCATCGTGCCTGCGGCCACGGCGGCGAGCACAGCGCGGGTGCTTCTCCGGACACGGGTGATTTTTCGGATGGGCATGGCTGACTCCAGAGGTGTTCGAGGGCATGGGAGGCCCAGGCCCGGTCGTGCGGGTGCGTGGTGGGTCGGAGAAAGACGCGGGGGAGAGAGGAGGAGGACGCGGGGAGAGAGGAGGAGGACGCGGGGAGGGAGGAGGAGGACGCGGGTCAAACCCGGATGACCTGCGGCCCCAGGAGGAAGTAGCGATGGGCTTCGGATGCGGGAAGCCCGGTGTCGGTGACGATCGCCTCGAAGTCGGCGATCTCGGCGAAACGACAGAAGCTGGTCGCTCCGAACTTGCTGTGGACGCCCGAGAACACCCGGCGTCGGGAAACAGCCATGACCTGCGCCTTCACATCGCTCACCGCGGGGTCCGGAGTGGTGAGCCCCCAGTGGCGAGAGATGCCGTTCGCACCGACGTATGCCAGGTCGATGACCAGGCCGGACAGCATGTCGGTCGCCCAGTGATCGACTGTCGCCAGCGTGGCGCCTCGGACCCGACCACCCAGTAGCAGCACGGTGACGCTCTCGACGGCGGCCAGGGTGCCGGCCGTGGCGAGGGAGGAGGTGACGACGGTCAGCGGCCGGTCGCGAGGCAGAGCAGCGGCGATGAGCTGTGGGGTGTAGCCCTCGTCGATGTACACCGTCTCCGCGTCACCGAGCAGTTCCACGGCGGCGGCGGCGATCCGCGACTTCTCCCCGACCTGACTGGTGGTGCGGTAGGAGAGTGTCGTCTCGAAGCCGGCGCTCTCGACGGGGTAGGCGCCGCCGTGGGTTCGCCGCACCAGTCCGTGAGCATCCAGCAGGTTCAGGTCGCGCCGCACGGTTTCCCTGGAGATGCCCAGGTCGGCGGCGATCTTGGCCACGTCCACAGAGCCGGCGCGGCGCGCCGCCTCCAGAATGGCGCGTCGGCGTTCTTCGGCGTCCACGGCGACACCTCCCTCCGCGTCTCCGGCCCGACACTCGGTCCGGCCGTTTGCGGTCCGGCGCGGATGCGCCTCCGCATGAGCCCGGCCCGTTCGGGCTCATGCGGACTATTTAGAAGCACGCCCAGCCTCATGAACAGGCTGGACGTCATGAATTCCGTGACCGTATGTGCCCGTTTCGCATGCGGTATTTCCGCAGGCAGGAGCCTTGTCCGGCCAACAGCGGAGCAAGATCCCCACCCGGGTCCGCTCCGAACGTGCCCGTTTGCTGCCTGAGCACTCACCTGTGGCTTCGAGCGGGGCCGTCCGAAAGCGGAATCGTCGCTGCTGCCGCGCGCGGGCGTCGGGTGCGGGACCCGGCGTCATACCCAGGTCGTACTCGCCACTCGTCCTCAAGGACGGCGGCGGCGCGGCGGCTCGTGCGACGGCACCAAGCCGGAGTGCCAGCACAGGCACGATGCCTCGACGCACCCTGTCCGCCAGGCTGGTGATCTACCCCACCCCAGACCTGGAGATCCGTTTCTCGTGGCTACCTTCCTCTACCGGATGGGCCGGACCGCCTTCCAACGGCGCTGGCTCGTGACGCTGTTGTGGGTCCTGCTTCTCGGCGCCGTCGGCCTCGGCGCCGCCAAGGCGCCCGCTTCCTCCGACGACGGCACGTCCTTCATGCCCGGCATCGAGGCCCAGAAGGCTTTCGACCTGATCGGAGAGCGCTTCCCCGGTACGGACGTCAACGGCGCCAGTGCACGCATCGTGTTCGTCGCCCCCGACGGCCAGAAGGTGACCGGGTCCGGCAACCGCGCCGCCATCGACGCGCTCGTGGCGAAGGCCGCCGACGGGCCGGAGGTCGCCAACGCGGTGAGTCCGTTCACCGCCGGCGCGGTGAGCAAGGACGGCTCCACCGCCTACGCCACGGTGAACTTCAAGGTGCAGGCCGGCGATCTCACCGACGCGGACAAGGCCGTACTGGAAAAGGCCATCGACGACGCCCGCGACTCCGGTCTCACCGTCGAGGTCGGCGGCGACGCGCTCGCCGAGCAGCCCGCGGCGGGCGGCTCCGCCGAGGCCGTCGGCATCGCCCTCGCCGCCGTCGTCCTGCTGATCACCTTCGGATCCCTCGCGGCGGCCGGGCTTCCCCTGCTCACCGCCCTCGTCGGCGTCGGCGTCAGCATGGCCTCGATCCTGGCTCTGGGCAGCGTCTTCGGCCTCTCCCTGACCACCGGGACCCTGGCCACGATGCTCGGACTGGCGGTCGGCATCGACTACGCCCTCTTCGTGGTCTCCCGCTACCGGGAGGAACGAGCAGGCGGCCACGCTCCCCACGAGGCGGCCGGACTCGCCACCGGTACGGCCGGCTCGGCCGTGGTGTTCGCCGGCCTCACGGTCGTCATCGCGCTGGCGGGCCTGTCCGTGGTCGGTGTTCCGATGCTGACCAAGATGGGTCTGTGCGCCGCGGGCGCCGTGGTCGTCGCTGTGCTGGTCGCTCTCACCCTGGTCCCCGCCCTGCTCGGGATGTGGCCGAACGCCGTGCTCTCCCGCGCCACGCGCAAGCGCGGCCGCGCAGCCGGCCGGCCGGCCGAAGCCGCGAACAACAGCGGTGCGGACTACCGCGCTACGGACAACACCGGTACGCACAACGGCGGTACGGACAACACCGGTACGCACAACGGCGGTTCCCGGTGGGCTCGGTTCGTGCTGCGCCGCCCCGTAGCCGTGCTGGTGGCGTGCGTCGCGGGCCTGGGCATCCTGGCCCTGCCCGCCGCGAGCCTGGAGATGGGCATGCCGGGCGCCGAGTCCAAGCCCGTCTCCTCCACCGAGCGGCGTGCCTACGACGCGCTGGCGGACGGCTTCGGAGCAGGCTTCAACGGGCCACTGACGATCGTGGTGGACGCCAAGGGGGCGGCAGACGCCAAGGCGGCTGCCGACGAGATCGCCAAGAAGATCGGCGCGACCCGTGGGGTCGTGTCCGTCTCTCCCGCGCGGTTCAACCCGGCCGGTGACACCGCGCTGTTCTCGGCGGTCCCGACCGCCGGCCCCAACACCGAGGACACCAAGAACCTCGTCAAGACCATCCGCGCGGAACGCGCCGACCTCGAAGGGGCGACGGGGGCGACGTTCGAGGTCACCGGCAGCACCGCGATGAACATCGACATCGCGGTGGCCCTGCAGGACGCCCTCGTGCCCTACCTGACCGTCATCGTCGTGCTGGCCCTGATCCTGCTGCTGGTGGTCTTCCGTTCCGTACTCGTGCCGGTCAAGGCCGCCTTCGGGTTCCTGCTGTCGGTACTGGCCGCCCTCGGCGCGGTCGTCGCGGTCTTCCAGTGGGGCTGGGGCGCGGAACTGCTGGGCGTGGAGCAGGCCGGTCCGATCATGAGCCTGATGCCGATCTTCCTGGTGGGCATCGTGTTCGGCCTCGCCATGGACTACGAGGTGTTCCTCGTCGCCCGGATGCGGGAGGCCTACGTCCACGGCGACCGGGCTCCCCAGGCGGTCGTCACCGGATTCCGGCACAGCGCCCGCGTGGTCGTCGCCGCAGCGGTGATCATGATCGCGGTGTTCTCCGGGTTCATCGCCTCCGGAGAGTCGATGATCAAGACCATCGGCTTCGGTCTGGCCGTCGCGGTGCTGTTCGACGCCTTCGTCGTACGGATGGCGCTGGTGCCCGCGGTGCTGGCCCTGCTCGGTGACAAGGCGTGGTGGCTGCCCGGGTGGCTCGACCGGCTGCTGCCCCGTGTCGACGTCGAGGGCTCCGGGCTCGCCGCGTCGCCGACGGACCCCACCAGGCCGGAGGGCAGCGAGCCCGCGCACCAGGAACCGGCCCGCGTCTGATGCGATCAGCACGTGTTGTCCGCGGCGCCGGACACAGCGGCGCCGCGGCCCACGCAGGTCCAAGTACTCTGCCAGGGGAACCGTATCGAGGCGTGATGAGCACATACTGGCAGCGCAGGGCAGCGACCCGTCCGAAGGTCGTCGAAGCCGCGACACTGAGCTTGCTGTTCGCCGTCACTGTCGGTGGCCTCGCGTTCACCCGCACGGTCATGCCCGTGACACCGGCCCTATGGCCCGGCGTGGCCTTGTCCGCCGTCTCCTGCGCGGCTCTGGTCCGGCGCCGCGACCGACCGCTTCCGGTTGTCGCCGTCACCCTGCTGTGCACCATGGGCCTGGGCGCTCTGGGCTACCTCCTGACTCCCGGGCTGATGGGCGCGCTCCTGATCGCGCAGTACTCCGTCAGTGTGCGCACCCCGCGCCGAACCACCTGGAACAGCGCGCTGGCGGCCGCGGCAGGCATGATCGTCGCCGGTTTCTTCCTCCCCTCCTTCTACGACTCCCTGATCCTCGCCATCGTCAACCCGGCGGCCTGGGTGCTGCTGTCGGCGGTCTTCGGCAGCTACGTCCGGGTGCGCCGTGAATTCGCCGTGGCCCGCGCCGAGCACGCAGCGCGCGAACGGGAGGAAGAGGCACGGCATCGGGTGATCCAGGAGCGCATGCGCATCGCACGGGAACTGCACGACGTGGTCGCCCACCACCTCACCCTGGCCGACGCCCAGGCCGGCACCGCCGCCCACCTCGCAAGGACCGACCCCGACAAGGCTTTTGAGATCGTCGGGAGACTGCCGGAGTCCACGGCGGCGGCGCTGCGCGAACTCAAGGCCACCGTAGGACTCCTGCGTCAGGACACCGACCCCACGGACGAGCGGGCCCCGGCACCCGGGCTGGAACAGGTGCCGGACCTGGTCGACGCCTGCTCGGCGGCCGGGCTGCAGGTGACCGTCACCAACGGAGGACAGCCGCACCCGCTCACCTCCGTGATCGACCTGACCGCCTACCGGATCCTCCAGGAAGCGCTCACCAACGTCACCAAGCACGCCGCCACCCGCACGGCACAGGTCCGGCTCGACTACACACGCCGCCACCTGACCCTGACCGTCACCAACGACACCCTGCCCGACCGACCTACCACCGCACACCGCTCCGGTGGCGGCTTCGGCCTGCGCAGCATGCGCGAGCGCGCGACGGCGGTCGGCGGCACCTTCCACGCCGGCCACCACCCGCAGGGCGGCTTCGAGGTCGCCTGCACCCTTCCCCTCCACGGAAACGACGAGAGCCCCGCCCCATGACCATCCGCGTCCTGCTCGCCGACGACCAGGCCCTGCTCCGGGCCACCTTCCGCATCCTCATCGACTCGGTCGCGGACCTGACCGTCGTCGCGGAGGCCGCCGACGGCCAGGAAGCCGTCGACCTCACCGCCACCCACAGGCCCGACGTCGTCATCATGGACATCCGCATGCCGAACGTCGACGGCGTGGCGGCCACCGCAGCCATCTGCTCCCGACCGGAACTGTCGGGCACCCACATCCTGATCCTGACGACCTTCGAGAACGACGAGAACGTGGCCAAGGCCCTGCGCGCCGGTGCGAGCGGATTCCTCGGCAAGGGCGTCCGTCCGGAGGACCTGCTGTCGAGCATCCGCACCGTGGCGACCGGCGACTCGCTCCTGTCACCCACCGCCACGCGAGCTCTCATCACCCGCTTCCTGGCCACTCCGGACACCGACGGTTTCCTCGCGCTCCCCGACGCGGTCAAAGCCCTGACCGACCGCGAACGCGAGGTCATGGCCCTGGCCGCGCACGGGAAGTCCAACGCCGAGATCGCCGCCGAGATGGTGCTGAGCCCGCTGACCGTACGCAGCCACATCCAGCGGGCCATGACCAAACTCCACGCCCGCGACCGCGCCCAACTCGTCGTGATCGCCTACCAGAGCGGCCTGGTGAAACCGCATCCACATCCCAACGGCTGACCGAGCGGAACTCGCCGACCCGCCGCCGGCGGCCGAGGAGACCGCCGGCGGCGCCGGCCTGATGTCGCACGTGCCGCCCCGCCCGACCGACAGCCCGGCAGCCCGGTCCGGCCGTCAGACGTGGGGCTGCAGCAGCTTCGCCGCGACGTCCTTGCGCAGGGCGGGAAGGTCGCCGTACAGCGTGGTGCCGGGGCACTCGGTGGCGAGCCAGTCACGGTGGCCGCTGATCATCTGGACGTCCTTGCGGACGCCGTTGACCGGGTTGACGAAGGTGACGGCGGCCTCGGGGTCGAAATTGTGGTAGGCGGACAGCGCGGCAAGCAGCCGGGTGAGTGACTGACGGGCCGCGGCCGTCGGGGGCTGTTCGTTCGAGTTGCCGAGCAGGGCGATGCCGAGGTTGCCCGAGTTGTAGCCGGAGGCGTGGAAGGCGGTCACCATCTTCCCGCTCACGTCATGGGCGGGGATGCCGTCCGTGCCCGAGTAACGGCCCTCGTAGATGAGGCCGGCCTCGTCGATCAGATAGTGGTAGCCGATGTCGCCCCAGTCGTTCGTGATCGCGTGGAGGTAGTAGTACGCCCGGATGGTGGCCGCCGGGTCGGGGTCGCCGTTGACGCCCGCAGTGTGATGCACGGTCATCGTCTGGGCCGGGTAGTAGGTCTGCGGCGAGTTCTCGGTGCCGTCCGCCTTGAAGCGGAGGGACTCGTCGGCGCCCCATCCGGCCCGGGTGATGTACTCGACGCCTGCGATCCGCCCCGCCTTCGCGGCCGTGGCGACCTCCTTGGACGGCCCGTTGACCGTGTCGATGGCGGTGGAACGCACGTCGGTCGCGCCGTCCGGCAGTTGCAGCTCGTACCCCGCGGCCCCGTCGGCCGGCACCAGCACGCTCACGTTCTTCGCCGGGTCCCCGGAATCCCCGTCGGCGCCGGCGCCACAGACCGGCTGCAGCGCCGTCCACTCGCCACGGCTGCCGTCCTGGCCGATCAGCCGGATGCTCGCGCCCCGCCTGGACCCGGTCCAGCTGACGCCGACGTGCTCCACGGGGAATTCGGCCTGTACGGTCCGCGCGGCGGTACCGGTGACGGACTTGGCACGCGTACGCGGCACACGGACCGCACGCGCGCCCGAAGTGGCTGTGGCAGGGGTGGTCGCACCGATCGCCGGCACGGCTGCCAGGCCGGCGACGACGCCGGTCGCGGCACCGGCCGCCATGAGGACGGCACGACGGTTCAAGAGAAGCTTCTTGCGCACAGGGGATCCTTTCAAGTGGCGCAGAACGAGGGGAACTTGCCGCCCCCGCCCGCCCCCGTCCGCCCACGGATCGCATGCCGGGCAGGTCGCAGGGGAGGACAGGCAAGGCGCTCTCGCTCAGTGCTGACACTTTATACGAGTCACAACACACGCTGTCACACGTTGGGGTGACACCCTGTCAGTGACCATGTGGACGCTACTTGGTGGTCACCATGTCGATCCGTTCGTCGGCGTCCCGCTTGCGGACGTCAATCAGTCCGTTCCACTGGCCGCCCACCGTCACGAGGAAGGGGCGGCGTTCCGCCGCGTCCGGTGTGCGCTACGTCTCATCCGCGGGGTTGTTACGCCGGGCGGGCGGCCGGTGTCTCCATGTCGAGTCCACCACAGCACGAGGAGACATCATGAACACGAACGTCGAGGTAGTCGTCGTCGGCGGCGGGTACGGGGGCGTGACGGCGGCCAACAAGCTGGCCCGGCGCGACGGCGTGTCGGTGACCGTGGTCAATCCGCGTGCCGAGTTCGTCTCGCGGATCCGGCTGCACCAGCTGGTGACCGGCTCCGACGACGCGGTCGAGGGCTTCGGCGAGGTCCTGGGCGCGAACGTCCGGCTGGTGGTCGACACCGCGACCCGGATCGACGCCGCCGCGCGCCAGGTGTCCCTCGCCGGCGGCGGCACGCTCTCCTACGACTACCTCGTCTACGCGGTGGGCAGCGGCGCTGCCGACCCCGGCGTCCCCGGAGCGGCGCAGTTCGCGCACTGGGTGTCGGACTTTGAGGGAGCGCAACGCCTGCGGACGGCGCTGGAGGCGACGTCCGCGTCGGATCCGGTGACCGTGGTCGGCTCCGGCCCGACCGGCCTGGAGACCGCCGCCGAGCTGGCGGAGACGGGCCGCAAGGTCACCCTGGTCTGCGGCCGCGTCCTCGGGCCCTCCCTGCACGCCCGGGTCCGCCGCCCCGTCGCCCGCCGCCTCGCCAAGCTGGGCGTCCACGTCGTCGAAGGCCCCGGCGCGCGCGTGACGGAGGTGACCCAGGACGCCGTGCAGCTCGACGACGGCCGCACGCTGCCCAGCGCGGTGACCGTCTGGACCGCCGGATTCCGCGTCCCCGACCTGGCCGCCCGCAGCGGACTGCGCACCGACGACGACGGCCGCCTGCTCACCGACACCACCCTCACCAGCTACGACGACGAACGCATCATCGCCGCCGGAGACGCCGGAGTCATGCCCGACCACCCCTTCCGCATGAGCTGCCAGGCCGCCACCCAGCTCGGCCCGGCCGCCGCCGACACCGTCCTGCGCCGGATCGCGGGCAAGAAGGCCGCCCCCGTGCGGATGTTCTTCGCCGGACAGTGCCTCAGCCTCGGCCGCAACGAAGGCGTCACCCAGTTCTCCTACCCCGACGACAAGGTCAACGCGCTCAGCATCAGCGGACGCACCGGCGCCGGCGTCAAGGAGATCGCCTGCCGCTTCACCCTCAACAAACTGCTCTCCGGAGCGCGCAAGGCCAGTTCCCGCGCAACCCGCGCGTCCCACGGCGACAGCACCAAGGGCCTGGACACGCCTGGGGAGGGACAGGCTCCGTCCAGCAACGGGCGCGCCGCTTGACCGCTCCTCCTTCCTTCGGCCGGAC
Organism: Streptomyces sp. NPDC006872; assembly: GCF_040635845.1. Lineage (NCBI taxonomy): Bacteria > Bacillati > Actinomycetota > Actinomycetes > Kitasatosporales > Streptomycetaceae > Streptomyces > Streptomyces sp. NPDC006872. The sequence continues at coordinate 23,583 of NZ_JBEYIL010000028.1, read as the reverse complement.
AGTCGGTCCGGCCGAAGGAAGGAGGAGCCGCAGTGACAAGCAGACAACGCCTCGCATTCCGTGCCGGGATCCGGGGCGTAATTTCCGCCAGCTCGCCCCACCCGACCTGACCAGTGGCGAGGCCGCCAATGACCCCGGCATCAGACCGGGTTCATGTTCAACGGCCTGCTATTGGCACATGGGGCCGACCGCGAGAAAGCGAAACACACGACATGAACGACCACGTCTCCGCCCCCGCGACCCACGCCGGCACCTGGCTGCCCGAGTCCCTGCTTGCCACGCCAGAAGTGGCCGAGGACCTCGAACGGTTCGAGAACCTGTCACGGGCACGGAATTCGTTTCAGTCCGCCCTCGAGACCCAACACCTGCAGGGATTGCTCGACATACTCGCCCCGAACGTTGTTTTCGTCAGCGACGGCGGCGGTCTTCAGCAGGCGGCCGTGCGGCCCGTCGTCGGCGCCGACAAGGTGGTCCGCTACCTGGCCGGCCGGGTCGGCAGGGCCGACGGCACCTTCACCAGCGAGCCCACGACAGTCAACGGCAACCCGGGACTCATCCTGCGCGTGGACGGCGTGATCGACGGCGTACTGGCCTTCCGCGTGGACAACGCCCGAGTCACCGGCCTCTACTACGTCCGCCACCCCGAAAGGCTCACCGGGCGGCGAGTCCGAAACCCCCTCACCTCCAGCTGACCATCCCTTCGTGACACGGCCGGCCATCTCCCGTGACGTCTTCGATGCGATTCAAGACGTGGGTGCCGGGTTTGAGGTTCCCGCGGGGCAAGGTTCTAGGTTCAGGGCATGGTGGATGGACCTGAGCTGATCACGGTCGGTCAGCTGGCACGCCGTGTCGGCCTGACCGCGAAGGCGCTGCGGCACTACGACCGAGTGGGACTACTGGCACCTGCCGTGGTCGACCCCGACACGGGCTACCGCTTCTACGGACCCGACCAGGTTGCCCATGCGCGGCTGGTGCAGGCCCTGCGCTCGGTCGACGTCCCGCTGGAGCAGGTCCGTGCGTGCCTGGCCAAGCCGGACGACGCGGCCGCGATCCAGCAGGTCCTGATCCAGCACAGACGACGGCTCCAGGCACGCCTGGACCGGGTCCGCGGCGATCTCCACCAGACGGACCATCTGATCGAGGACGGAGTCACCGCAGCGATGACCGACCAGGACACGCAGCAAAGGACCGAGGGAGCCGCAGGCGACGAGCGGCGGGTGGCCGTGGATCTGTTCAACGGGGTGTGGCGGTTGCTGGAGCAGGAGGACCGCAGCGTCGAGGATGACGACCGGATGCTGCACATGGCGCACGCCTCGCGCTACCACTGGGGCCAGGTGGGCGCCCCGGTGAATCTCAGCCGCGGCGAGTGGCAGTGCTCACGGGTCTACTGCGTGCTGGGCCGGGCCGAGCCCGCCCTGCACCACGCCCGGCGCGGCCTGGAGATCTGCCAGGCGCACGGCATCGGGGACTGGGACCTGGCCTACGCCTACGAGTCCCTGGCCCGAGCCCACGCGGTGGCCGGCGACAAGGAGCAGGCCCGTGCCTGGACCGAGCAGGCCTTGGCCGCGGCCGAGGATATCGCCCAGGACGAGGACCGCGAACTTGTCCTCACCGACCTGGAGGCCATCCCCGCCCAACCGCGCTTCTGGTGACCCGCCCAACCACCGACCCGCCCGGACCGCCACAGGTGACCTGGAGGAACAGCACCGTGAACAGCACCGCCCCCGACCTCCCCGTCCAGGCCGACCTGGGGCAGTTGCGCAACCAGGCCAAGGACCTGCGCCTGGCCGTCCAGGGCGGTAAGCCCGGCGCCGCCGAGCGCGCGGCCAAGGCCGGCCCGGTGGACCCGGTCCATTTCTCCATACACGACGCGCAGCATGTCATCGCCCGCGAACACGGCTTCGCCCGCTGGCAGGACGTGGTCTCCGCGTTCGGCAACCGCCAACCGCGCGAACGCGATCTGCACCGGTGGTTCGCCGTCGAGCTCAACAACGCGCTCGGGGACCTGCTCTTCGACCTCACCCCCGCCACCCCGCGCGCCGAGCAGGACCGCGCCCTCTACCAGGCCTACGCGGCGTGCTACCACTGGCTGGAGGCGGGCACCCCGGCCAACCACGGCCGCGGCGAATACACCATTGCCCAGACCGCCCTGGCCATCGGCCGCCTCCAGGTCGCCGCCCACCATGCCCCGCGCTACGCGGAGTTGATCGCCGAGCACCCGGCGGCCTTCACCGACTGGGACCGGGCCTTCGCCACCGAGATCCGGGCCCGGACGGCCGCCGCCACCGGCGCCCCGGACGCGAGGGAACTCAAAGCCCGCGCCCGGCGCCTCGCCGACCGGGTCGTCCACCCCGACGCGCGCGAGGTCGTGCTGGACCGCCTGGACCGCGGACCTTGGTTCGCACTGGAAGGGCAGTCCCACGCCACGGGCCCCACGGAATGACTATCCGTCAGTCTGCGCTCTCCTGCACTGACTCCGCCGACTGCACATCCGTTGGGAGATCCGAGCCGACATCCACCAAGCCTTCCTCACCCTCGGCTGCGCGATCATCTGCTGGCGATGCTTGAAGACCTCATTTTGATTTGAGTTCTTAGCCGGATCCCGGTGCCGATAGCGGTGCCCCTCGATCCTTGCCGCTCACTACGAGCCTCGCAGCAGGGCTGATCGGATTCCCGCTACTGGCCTTTCGTCCCAGGTGAAACATCGCTCGCTCCGGAACGCGAGCTTGCGTTCCCGGTGGGCGACGGCGCCAGCAGTGCGGCGGAGACCAGCGTCAATGAAGAAAGCAGGCCCACAAGCGCGATGCGTTCACCCGAGGTGAACATGCTGAGATGCTGCAGGTGGTAGAGCAAATGGAAGACGCAGAAGGTGAGCCAACCCGCGCCGACCGTGATGACGTACCGGTCGCTGTCGGCAAAACGCCAGGCCGCGGCTGTCACGACCAAAAGGGCCATGTACAACGCGGACATGTCCGTGACCAGATGCTCGTTGTACGGACCGAGGCGAGGCTGCCAGGGTCGACCAATGTGAGGAAACGTGTCATACCAGAGCTCTGGCGCGAAGTAAGCCCACACATGACCCAGGCATGCGAGAACCAGAAAACCGAGAAGTACCCGTCGTGTCACAATCTTTCCCATGGTCATAAGACCGTGGCCGACCCTCATATGTGACACGCGATTAGGTGTGATCGTCGCCATACTGCTACGGCAAGCGTCATTCCCAGCAGGACACCACCTGCCGGGGGCCACGGGCCGTTCAATGGCACATGGTTGTACAGCCGCAGCCGCAGCCGCAGCCGCCGAACGGCTCTGCTACAACCGGGCATCGTCGCGGCGGAAAAGGGACTCACCGCATTCGTCGGAAAACACCGCGAACGGCCGCCGGAAATCCGGCCGGCGGCCGTTCTGCGTCAGTCGGAATCAGCGGCGCAGGGCCAGGTCGTTGCGAGCCAGCTTGACCGCGGCAAGAAACGCAGCGAACACCATGCCGAACAGGTTGATCGTCATCAACGTCTCGTTGATCGCATCTGCGCTCCAGCTGACCGAGGCACCGTCCTTGGCCATGTCAGTGGAGGCTCCGATGAAGTAGGGAACCGAGCTCAGCCCCAGCGCCCCGTAGAAGAGCACGTTCTGCGCCAACACCCCCCGCCCCTCGGTCCGTACCGATGCCGACACCGAGGTCGACGCCGGCTGGCGCTTCATCAAATACAGCGCGAAGATCTGGAAGTAGAGATAGGTGACAAACCACCAGCCCAAATAGTTGGTGTACGGCACCCCGAACACCCCGCCTCCATCTTCCCAGACCCAGACCCGCTTCACGGTGGAGGCGACCGAGTCGACGCCGAGGTCGAACATGGTCATCAGTGCCGCGGCCACCATCGGCAGCGCCACCACCTCGACCCGGCCGGCGAGCGACCCGGACGAGCCGTTCAGGCGGCTGTCCGCCTCGTCGAGCAAGGTGTTGGCCACCTGCCAGCAGATGTAGCCCAGACCGAAGTAGATCGGTCCGATCTCGATGGGCACATGAATCAGCTGCGGATGGCCCGTGTAGTGGTAGTTGCCGAACGGGAACCCGGTGGAAACGCTGAGGTTCTCGAAGAAGTTGCTCACCACCAGGGTCACGATCAGAAAGAACAGCAGCGTCCGCCACCCGTACCTCCGCACCCCGTGGATCAGCGCGAACGGGACGGACAGCAGCAGTATCGGCGTCGTGACGTGTGTCCCGGTCAGTGGGACGGTAAGGCCCACTATTGCCGCGGCGGCTGATAGCAGCCAGAGGACGCGGTTCCAGGCGTTCATTTTGATTCTCCTGTGATAATAAGTTCAGCTGCCGCTGCGTCAGGGACGGGGTCCGTGCCCGGACCGGGGTTGGCGTCCGGTGCGACCTCGGTGAACAACAGCTCTTCCGCAGACGCGCCCAGCGGCCGGGCAGCCGCCGAGTCGCGGTACTTGACGCCCAGCCAGGTCATCCACGGCACCGGCAACCATGTTCACCAGCGAAACCCGGTCGCGCCGGCGCCGGGCGCGTTGAAGGTACGTACCGACATCGGTCTCGCGGCTTCCGATGCGCTTCACCAGAGCCTGCCGAGAATCGGCTCAGCCAATTCATCTTTGCCGGAGCCGTCGCCCAGATGTTTGCCAGCGGCCCCGAAGTTCTCGACCGTGTCATCGGAACCGGTCGGAAGCTGGTGCAGACGGATTTGCTCGACGAACCCGGGACGCGGATCGACCACGGTCACCGGCGCACCATCGCGCCGAGCCAGGCTGCCGGCCCGCCGTCACGCCCTGTACCAGCCACCGGCAACCACCGCGCTGGGCGTTCCCGCTCATCATCTCTCCCCATGTCGTGGACTCGGCATCAAGACACCAGCCAGCCCTCTGCCGTAACAGCGCACGGATGAGACGTAGCGCACACCGGAGGCAAGGGAAGCCGTCCCTTTCCTCGGGCGGCAGTTGGGGCATGAGTGCTCAGTCTGACGAACTCGAAGCCAACCGCTGACAGACAATCTGCTCCACAGACCGCCGCTCACGACCAGGAACTGGGCCCGGTTCGGGAGATCAGCTACAACGACGGCCGCGTCGACTTCACGGCCGGCCTCACGCTCCACTTCTCCAGCGGGAGCGTCCGCCTGCTCAGTCTCGACGACGACCTGGTCGTCGCTCAGGATCAGCACCTGGGCGCCGTCGAGGCCCACCTGCACGAGGACGTCGCGCGACGCCGGCCAGAAGCAGCGTCAGGTGCGCCGGGCCCGACCGTAGCTGTCCTGGCGGCCGGCCGGTACCGCTTCGATCGTCACTTCCGCTCCAGCGCCGCCAGTCGCAACTCAAGCTGGTCAACCCGGTGCCGTAGCAAGGTGACCTGGGCTTCCAGGCTGACTTCTCGTTCCGCCCTGCGTTGAATGCGCGGTGACGCGGCCGCGCGCTCGATCACCGCGTCCAGCCGGACCAGGCGCTGCGGCCCGTTCGGGCCGTCCACCAGCCGGGACTGGATCTCGCCGTTGCGGTACCAGGACCGCAGCGCCGAGCGGGAAACACCGGTCTCGGTTTCCGCCTTGGCCAGCGTGACCCAGGGTGTCTCGTCCAGCTGCTCGAACAGCTCCAGCTCGTTCTGCCAACGTGCGAGCCGGTCCTCCCAGTCCGACGGTGTCTCCATCGCACCCTCCCTTCAGCACGGTGACCCTATCAATAACAGTGTATTGACATGGTTGAGACCATAGAGCCATGCCATTTGAAAGGTTCACCGTGGAAGCCCGCAAGGCAGTCGTCGCGGCCCAGGAGGAGGCGAGGCTGCTCAAGCACGACTACATCGGCACGGAGCACATCCTGTTGGGGCTGCTCGCCGCGCCGGACAGCATGGCGGCGAAAGTCCTGCACCAGCTCGGGTACGACAAGGCGGCGGCGCAGGTCGATATCGCCGCGGTGGTGAAACCCGGCACACAGGAGCTGACCGGCCATATCCCGTTCGCGCCGCGTGCGAAGAAGACACTGGACCTCGCCCTGCGCGAGGCGCAGCAGCTGCACCACACCTCCATCGGTACGGAACACATCCTGCTCGCCCTGGTCAGGGAAGGTGAGGGCGTCGGCGCGAAGGCGCTTGCCGAGCGGATCAATCCGATCACCAAGATCCGCGCCGCGGTACTGGCGGCACTGGAGGGATCGCAGGACGTCCCGACCGGCCCATGGCCGGCCGGCACACCTGCCACCGAGGACACCGTGTCCGCCGCCGGCGCGCTGGCCGGTGGCGCACCGGTCGGCAGCCATCATCTGCTGGAGGCGATGCTGCAGGCGGAGAACAGCATGGCGGCCAGGGTGCTGCGCGAACTCGGGGTCGACCCGGCCGCGGTCGCCGCCAAGATCGACGAACTGGATCCGGAGACGACCACGGACGCGAACCCGGAGGAAGCCGCCGCCCGAAAGATGGAAATCCGGCTGGTCGACGATGAGGTGCACCTGATCCTTCGGGACCCGACAACGGTCACGGCCGCCAAGAAGGTCGCCGAGCTGTCCGGTGGCCCGATCCAGGGCGTCGGGCCGGTCGCCGGCCTGTTCGTCCCGCTCTGGCGGTCGACCAACCAGCTGCTCCTGCAGATCCAGCGCGTGCTGGAACCGGAACCCGGAGAAGAAGGCGGATCCGCTGCGAGCAGCGTGGCCAAGGTCGTGCGCACGGTCCTCGCGCCCCGGCTCCGCCGGTGAACCGCCTGACCAGCGGGCCGTTAACTGTCGGTGGGACAGGCGCGGACGGGCGCGCGGTGAGCGACGATGCGCTGGCGCCGTTCTCGTCGGCGACGGCTGGGCACCGCCGACCCGCTGCTGACGGATCTGTCGGCACGCTGCCGAGTCCTGTGCGTCTCGCCGCCGAAAGCGCTGGCGATGGACGTCGCGTGCAACCTGCGGGCGCGCAGGCCGACATCCGTCAGGGCGACATCCGTCAGGCCGACATCCGGCCCGGCCTGCCAGAGTCGGCGATCACGCTCGGCATGCGCACCGCCCGTGGTGGCTCGCGCGCACCACGGGTCGATCTCCCGCGAGCGGGCAATACGGTGCATCGGAGGCAGCCATGACCATCACCATCGTCGGAGCCGGCTTGGGCGGCCTGGCCCTTGCCCGTGTGCTGCACGTGAACGGCATCGACGCCGTCGTGTACGAACGTGAATCGTCGCGCGGTGCGCGCGGTCAGGGCGGAATGCTTGATCTGCACTCCGGGACCGGGCAGCGGGCGTTGCGCTTGGCCGGCCTGATCGACCAGTTCCACGCGATGGCCCGTGGCGAAGGCCAGGACCTGCGTCTTCTCGAGCCGGACGGCACCCTGCTGCTGCAGGAGGACACGCCCGACGACGCCCCGCTCGAGCGACCTGAGATCGACCGTGCCGATCTGCGCAATCTGCTGCTGGACTCTCTCCCGGACCACACGGTGCGCTGGGGGCACGCCCTCGAATCAGTCGACAGTGGCCTGCTGCGCTTCGCCGACGGCAGCAGTGCGACGTACGACCTGCTGGTCGGCGCCGACGGCGCGGACTCCCGGGTCCGCGCCCTGCTCACCGACGCCCGACCAGCGCACACCGGCCAAAACGTCGTTGAGCTGGGCATTCCAGATATCGACCGCACCCACCCCGACCTCGCGGCGATGGTCGGGCGGGGCAACTACTGGGTGCTCGGCAACGGACAATCCCTGTCGGCACAGCGCAACGGCGACGGCCGCGTACGCATCTACCTCAGCTTCTACAACACCACCGAGGACTGGTTCGCCACCAGTGGGATCCCGTTCGGCGACCCGGCCGCCGCGAGGGTGCGGCTGATCGGCCTGTTCACCGGCTGGCACTCACGGTTCACGGCACTGATCGCAGCCTGTGACGACACGGTCCTGCCACGGTCGATCACCACTCTCCCGGTCGGCCTGACCTGGCCGTCGACGCCAGGCGTCACGCTGCTCGGCGATGCCGCGCACCTGATGCCGCCGGTGGGGCAGGGCGCCAACATGGCGCTGCTCGACGGCGCCCTGCTCGGCCTCGCGCTGGCCGCGCACCCGGACGACTCTCCCGCCGCCGTCAAGGAATGCGAACGCGAGATGTTCGAACGCACCAGCGCCGCCGGCCGGCAGTCCGCGCACGTCCAGGAAATCCTGACGTCGCCGGACGCCGGCCGGAAAATGCTCGCGTTCTTCCAACCGGGCTGAAGGCGACCGAACACGACCAGGCGGCCGGCCGTCGAGCGGAGATGCCGTCGAGAAGGTAGGCGCCGACCATGACGGCCATGTTGGCGGCGCTGAGTCCCGCGCCGCGAACGACGAGTGCGGCAGCAAGGATGAGCCCGTTGGCCTGCCGGCCGCCGTAGGCGAAGGGAAGGGTCCCCAGCGCGGTGAGGGCGATGCCGACCAGGCTCTTCAGGAGTCCTTCGACCGCGTCGACGAGGGGATCGCCCTGGGTGGCCCGGTGCCGGAGCAGCCCGAGTTCCACGCCGGGCAGTTCGGGCAGTCCGCGCGTCGCCATGCCGTGTTCGACCTGGGCGGGAAGGAGGGCCGCCGTGCCCAGCCCGGCGCGGACCGCGCTTGCACACCGGGCAGGCCGGTGCTCTCGAAGGCGATACGCCAGTCGCGTCCGCTGTCCAACCGGATACGGTCCGTCGTGACAACGCGGTCTCCAGGTCCGACCCCATAGGCAGCGGTTATGTCCGCCCCTCGAAAGTCGCCGGTTCCTTCCGCCTGCACCGGACCGTAGTGTCCGAAACGTGCACTACCTACACGTTGATGTCTTCAGCCCTCAGCCCTACAGCGGCAACAGCCTGGCTGTGTTTCCCGACTCCGCGGAGCTCAGCGCGGAACAGATGGCCCGCATCACCCAGGAGATGCGCCACTTCGAGTCGGTCTTCCTGGCGCCCGACCGCACCGGCAGGCAGTCCTGGCATGCGCGCGTCTTCGACCTCACCGAAGAGCTCGACTTCGCCGGCCACCCCCTCATCGGGGCGGCCTGCGTCCTGCACGCTCTGCACGGCAGCGACGACACCGAGACCTGGCGTCTCGAACTCAAGGCCCGCACGGTCGACGTCACCACCCGGCGCCGCGCCGCCGGTCGGTACACCGGCGTCCTCGACCAGGGCCCCGCCTCGTTCCTCGGCCGCCCCCACATCCCCGAACTGGCCTCCTGGTTCTCCCTGGACGCCGACGACCTGGACCCGGATCTGCCTCCCGAGGTGCTCTCCACCGGACTGCGCTACCTGATGGTCCCCGTACGCGGCGACGCACTCGAGCGCGCCCGGATCGCCCGGGACCTCGAAGCCCTGCTGGCCGCCCTCGGCGCCCAGTTCGCCTACCTGCTCGACGCCGCCGCACCGGAAGGACGTCACTGGAACAACGACGGCCTCCTGGAAGACGTCGCCACCGGCTCCGGCGCGGGCTGCGCCGCCGCGTATCTGCGCCGCCACGGCCGTATCGAGGACGGCGAGACCGTCGTCCTGCACCAGGGACGCTTCACCGGCCGCCCCAGCCGGATGACCATCGGCGCACACGGCCAGGGACAGGGCATCCACCGTGTCACCGTGGGCGGCGACGTGGCGTTCGTCGCTGAAGGACACCTCTCGGAGCTGCCCGCAGGACCGCGTCCGCACTGACCCACTACGGGCCGACGCCATCCGCGCCACCATCGGATACGAGGACATCCTGGACGACGGTGACGCGGTTGGTGTGTTTGCGGTCGGCCGCCGCTAGGGGTGGATGGTCGCCCCCGGCGGTGCCGGGTCGGGGCTGATGATGAAGTCCTCCGGCCAGACCGTGAGTTGGATGTCCTGGCCCGCGGCCTCGATCACGTCGTGCAGGTTGCCGTGCTCGCCCTGGTCCAGGAGGAAGAGGGGATCGTCGCGGTGCACCGGGTCACTCCGCAGCCAGGCGTCGAAGCCGTTGAAGTCGGTGGCTCCCGACGCGAGGTAGGGCACGATCCGCCGGAACAGCTTGGGCCACATCACCAGCTGCTGCAGCGCGTCGAGGTCCGGGACGCCGGCCTTGCCGTTCGGGTCGGCCTTCGAGCGGGGCCACACCCCCACCGGCGGTGTCCGCGCCGCTTGGGACGTCGACGCCAGGTGGGTGCGGAGCGCGGCGGGCAGCGTCGCGTAGAACGCCGGGTAGGCCAGGCCCTCTGCGAGCAGCGCCGCGTTGGCGGACTGGTCGACCCTGGCTTCGTTCAGGAACACGTCCGCCCCGTCCGGCTCGGTCGGGTCGTCCGGGTAGACGAACCCGATCATGCGGCCGTTGGCGTCGATCCCGTTGGAGAGCACATATCCGCGGATGCTGTCCTGGTCGGCCGACTTGACCTTGTTCGGATGGTCTTCGAAGAAGGTGACGTTGGTGAACCCGAGGAGCTCCAGCAGCCTTTCGCGGGCTTGGTTGGCGCCGGCCAGTTCCTGGTGGGTCTCGCCGAAGTGCGTCTCCAGCGCGTCGATCGCCTCCAGGCGCACCGAGATGCCTCGGGCGCTGATGTCCGGGGGCGTCCCCGACGGCCGGCGCAGGCCTTCGACGAGGGCGGGTGAGTCCGGCTTGAACTTGACCGTGTCGCCGTCAGGCTCCGGCCCCTGCCGCGGCAGGTCGGGATATCGGATGACGAACAGGCCGCGCAACAGCGTGTAGCTCATGGCATTCCTCTCGTCGATGACTAGGCAGATAATAACCTAAAGGGAGCGAATGTGTACTCTCTGTAACAGGGGTGCAAGGGCGCGTCGGACTCCGGGCGAGTCGGCCTCAGGCCGCACGGACCTTGCGGCGACGGCGGTCAGGGCTCGTTCAGGAGACGGACGGCCTGTACTCGGTGCAGGTGGATGAGGATGTCGTAGGAGCGGGCCAAAGCGATGTCGTACTCCGGCTCGGGGTATGCCGTACCGATGCTGCGGGTGGGGCGGGCCGTCGTCAGCCAGTCGCGGACGACGGCGGGAGCGGTGCGCAGATCCAGGACATAGCGGAGGTGGCGTACCCGGTCCAGGACGTACTCGTTGCCGCCCGGTGCCGGGGGGCCGACCGTCTGGGTGAGCATCATGGTCTCGGCGGGGTCGGTGGCCTTGAACGAACCCTGGCCGAAAGTGAACCCGATGGCCGTGTACCCCGTGCCGAGCCGATCGCGGAGGAAGGCTCCCTGGGTCTTGGGTTGTTTCAGCGGGTCCTCGGACTCGTAGGCGACGTGTCCGTTGTGGGCCGACAGCAGGACCCGGGTCCCGGTCCGCTCCTGCCACCACACGACGTTGTCCGCCATGGCCGAGTCGCGCCAGCGCATGATGGCGGCCACCTGTTCCGGATCGGCGGGGTCGAACGCGTACTGGTGGGCGGTCTGGTCGATCGCCGTCGCATCCCGCAGCGCCCACGCATGCTCCTCGCGCGCCTGCGGGCCGGCCGCGGCGGGCGGCGCGAGACCCGCGAGCAGTGCCACGGCCTGCCCGGTCCGGTCGGCCATCTCCTGGCGCTCGGTCAGCGGCCGGGCGAAGTACGCCTTCTGGTAGGCGCCGGAAGGCAGGGTGGGCGGCAGGCCGCGGTACAGCTCGGCGATGCGCTCCCGGAGCTCGGGGTGTGCTGCGGCGACGTACCCGATCACCCGGTCGTAGAGCTCCGGGCCGGTGTAGCCGAAGTCGTCGCCCATGATCCGTACCGGATCGCCCGGGTGCCGGAGGTTGTAGGCCCGCATCCATTCCACCAGGTCCAGATACTCGGCGCTGTTCCAGAGCTCGTACGCGTACTGGAGGTCCTCGCTCATGATGCGGCGCGGATCCCCGTGCCCGTGCACGAGGTAGGCGTCGAGGCGCCGCCCGGTGCTCCAGGGCGCCTCCAGGGCGACCGTCCGAAAGCCCTTCTTCTCCACGAGGTACCGGAAGACGCGGTGCTTCATGGTGACGAACTCGTGGGAGCCGTGGGTCGCCTCGCCGAGACCGACGACCCGTGCCCGGCCCACCATGGCCCCCACCGGACCGAGGTCTTCCAGACCGTCCCTAGGCTCGGTGGAGTGCAGCGGCCGGGCCGCGCGCTGGACGGCGGCCACGATCGGCTCGTCCCCGTCGTGAGATGCGGCGGCGGCCGGACCTCCGACGATCATCGCCGCGATCAGAACCAAAAGGTGAGGAAACTTTCGCACGCACACGTGTTGCCCGAGGCGCGGTCGGAGAAATCCGCGGCCCCGGGCAATCCGCTCGCATGGACCACGGCAGCGCCCGCGTACGCCGTGCCCGTCCGAGGTGCGTGGCCGCCGGGCCCCGGTGGAAGTACCAGGCGGAGTCGGCGGCCGATGCACTCCTCGAAGAGACAGCGGTCTCCTGCAGGAAGCCGGATCCGAAGCCGGATCCGAAGCAGGTGACCGTCGGCCGGTCGAGCAGCGGGTTGAGCGGGTTGTACGTGGAGCGCCGGTGCTGCGCCGTGTTGTCGCCGGCTGCCTTCGCCCGGGGGCGTGCCCAGGGTCGTGCGCGGGGGCGGGCCCGGCCGAGGCCGCCCAGCGGGCAGCCTGGAGGGTCTCCCGCCCCCGTCGCGAAGTGCCTCTATGGCCGGCGCAGCGCGGCGCTCAGTATTGCTCGGTCTCCACGAAACCCGCGTCCGCGTCGTTGTCCACACCGATGGCGGCGGCGGTCGGGTCGAATCCGGCCGGGCTGTCCTTGAGGCCCAGGCCCATGCCGGCGAGCTTCTCCTTGACCTCGTCGATGGACTTCGCACCGAAGTTGCGGATGTCGAGCAGGTCCGCCTCGGAGCGGGCGACGAGCTCACCCACGGAGTGGACACCCTCGCGCTTGAGGCAGTTGTACGAACGGACGGTGAGGTCGAGCTCCTCGATCGGCATCACCAGATCGGCGGCAAGGGCGGCGTCCACCGGGGACGGGCCCATGTCGATGCCCTCGGCGTCGATGTTGAGCTCACGGGCCAGACCGAACAGCTCGACCAGCGTCTTGCCGGCCGACGCCATGGCGTCACGCGGACGCATCGCCTGCTTGGTCTCGACGTCGACGATCAGCTTGTCGAAGTCGGTGCGCTGCTCGACACGGGTCGCCTCGACCTTGTACGTGACCTTGAGCACCGGCGAGTAGATCGAGTCGACCGGAATACGACCGATCTCCTGCCCCACCTGCTTGTTCTGCACGGCGGAGACGTAACCGCGACCGCGCTCGACGGTCAGCTCCATCTCCAGCTTGCCCTTGCCGTTGAGCGTGGCGAGGACGAGGTCGGGGTTGTGCACCTCGACACCGGCCGGGGGCGCGATGTCGGCGGCGGTGATCAGACCCGGGCCCTGCTTGCGCAGGTACATGACGACCGGCTCGTCCTGCTCGCTGCTCACGACCAGCTGCTTGATGTTGAGGATCAGGTCGGTGACGTCCTCCTTGACGCCCGGCACGGTGGTGAACTCGTGCAGCACGCCGTCGATGCGGATGGACGTGACCGCCGCACCCGGGATCGAGGACAGGAGGGTTCGGCGGAGGGAGTTGCCGAGGGTGTAGCCGAATCCCGGCTCCAGTGGTTCGATCACGAACCGGGAGCGGAACTCGTCGACGACTTCTTCGGTCAGGGACGGACGCTGAGCGATCAGCACGGGGTGTTGCCTCCAGTGGTTTGGCGCCCGCTATGTGACGCCGTAGACACCATGAAGGGTACGGGCGATCCGGACGGTTCGGCCTCCGAAGAGGCCGAACCGCTCGGCTCCGACCCGGCGAGAAGGCTTCGGACCCCCCTTCCGGGGCATCCGCGGCCATGGCTGAGTCGGGGCTGAGGCCATCAGCGACTACCCGATCACCCCGCTGGCGGGGCGCTCAGCCGTCGTAGCCGGTGCCCGGCTCGTAGTCGTCGGGGACGTCCTCGTTCGTCTCGGTGTCCTCGTCGGCCTCTGCCTCTTCGGCGGTGATGCCGGGGTCAGCGCCGCTGTAGTCGTCGCTCTCGGTCATGTCCCCTGCTCTCGGTCGGTGGGATCTGGCACCCGCTCAACGAGCCGTCGCGGCAGGGAGACGTTCGGCTGGACGTGTGAGTCGGGCCCGGCGGGTCGGGCCGGGCGCGTCGAGGACGGCCGTCGCGGGCAGCCGCTACCGGCGCAGGCCCAGTGCTTCCCGGCCCGCGTAACGGGCCTGGGCGCCCAGTTCCTGCTCGATGCGCAGGAGCTGGTTGTACTTGGCGGTGCGGTCGGCGCGGGAGAGCGAGCCGGTCTTGATCTGGCCGCAGCCGGTGGCGACGGCGAGGTCGGCGATGGTGGTGTCCTCGGTCTCGCCGGAGCGGTGGGACATGACGACGGTGTAGCCGGCGCGGTGGGCGGTGGCGACGGTGGCCAGGGTCTCGGTGAGGGTGCCGATCTGGTTGACCTTGACCAGGATCGAGTTGGCGATGCCGTCCTGGATGCCGGCGCGCAGGAGTGTTTCGTTGGTGCAGAAGACGTCGTCGCCGGTGAGCTGGCAGCGCTCGCCGAGCCGGGCGGTGAGATGGCGCCAGCCGTCGTGGTCGTCCTCGGCCATCGGGTCCTCGATGGAGGCGACGGGGTAGCGGTCGACGAGGGCGGCGAGGTAGTCGGCGTGTTCGGCGGGGGTACGGCGGACGCCTTCGCCCGCGTAGTCGTAGACGCCGTCGTGGAAGAACTCCGAGGTGGCCGGGTCCATGACGAGGGTGATGTCGGCGCCGGGCTTGTAGCCGGCCTGCTCGATGGCGCGTACCACGAAGTCGAGGGCCTCGTCGGCGGTGCGCAGATCGGGCGCGAAACCGCCCTCGTCGCCGACGTTCACGCTGTGGCCGGCGGCGATCAGGTTGCCGCGCAGGGTGTGGAAGACCTCCGAGCCCATACGGACGGCCTCGGCGAAGGTGGCCGCGCCGATCGGGGCGATCATGAACTCCTGGAAGTCGAGCGGATTGTCGGCGTGCGCGCCGCCGTTGACGATGTTCATCATCGGCACCGGCAGCAGCCGGGCGTCGACTCCGCCGACGTAGCGGTACAGCGGCAGCCGGTGGGCAGTGGCGGCGGCCTTGGCGGTGGCCAGGGAGACGCCGAGCAGGGCGTTGGCGCCGAGGCGCGCCTTGGTGTCGGTGCCGTCCAGTTCGATCATCGTGCGGTCGACGGTCGCCTGGTCCTCGGCGTCGAGTCCGGTCACCGCGTCCGCAATGGTCTCGTTCACGGCGTCCACGGCCCTCCGCACGCCCTTGCCGTGGAAGCGGGCCGGGTCGCCGTCGCGCAGTTCGACTGCCTCCCGGGCGCCGGTGGAGGCGCCCGACGGCACGGCGGCGCGGCCGAGCGAGCCGTCCCTGAGTTCCACGTCCACCTCGACGGTCGGATTGCCCCGGCTGTCGATGATCTCCCGTGCGACGACCCGGCTGATGGCGGTCACGGTGCAGCTCCTCACGCTGGGCCCGCGCGGTGGCGGGCAGTAGACCTTATTAAGTTCCATCCGGAAACAAAGTGAGTCCCGAAAAGGAACCTACTATGGGGGCATGAGGATGCACAACGCCGACGAGACCTGCGGCATCGCCCAGGCCGCCATGGTCCTGGGGGACTGGTGGAACGTTCTGGTCCTGCGCGAGGTCGCCCGCGGCCACGTCCGCTTCGACGCGCTGGCCGCCGAGATCGGGCTGTCCCGCAAGGTGCTCACCGAGCGCCTCGGCCGGCTCGTCGCCCAGGGAGTCCTGCACCGCAGCCTCTACCAGCGGCGTCCGGTGCGCTACGAATACCTGCTCACGGACTCCGGGACCGCGCTGCTGCCGCTGCTCGTCGCCATGCAGGACTGGGGCGACCGATGGGTGCTGGGCGACGGCAGCCTCACGGCGACCGCGGCCGAGGACGGCGCCGAGCACGCCCGGGTGCACGCCCTGGCCGGCACCCGCCTGCCCGACGGCCTCGAACTGCCCGGCACACAGGGTGCCGACCTGCCCCTGGTCGCACCGGACGCCGCCGCGACCGTACTGTTCACCTACCCCGGCACGGGCATCGAGTGGGGCGAGCCGCCGATCCCCGGCACCGCCGGCTGCACGCTGGAGAACAGGCTCTTCCGCGACGCCTGGCCCGACTTTCAGCGGGCGGGCGTGGAGGTACGCGGCATCAGCACACAACTCGCCCACGAGCAGGCGGAGTTCGCTCGAGTCGAGGACGTCCCGTACCCGCTTCTCTCCGACGCCGGCCACCGACTGGCAGCAGCTCTGCGACTGCCGATGTTCCGCGGCACGGGACGGCTGCGGCACAAACGCCTGGTCCTGGTCGTCGACGCCGAACGGACCGTACGCCACACGCTGTTCCCGATCGACGACATCCCGCACGCGGTCACCGAGAGCCTGCGCCTGGCCGCGGACTGCACCCGGAGGGCGTGAGCGGCCCGGCGAACGCGTCGCGCACGGAGGTGAGCGGTGTGCGGTCTGCGGACTCATTCCCAGCAGGCGCACGGCTTGGCCGATGCTGTACGTCGGCACCCCCGAACCCTGGCCGTGCGATCCCCCTGCGGAGGCCGCGTATGCTGCTGCGCCAACTGGAGTACCTCGTCGCGCTCGCCCGTGAGCGGCACTTCGCCCGCGCTGCGGCGGCCTGCTACGTCTCGCAGCCCTCGCTGTCGGCCGCGATCCGCCGCCTCGAACACGAGCTGGACGTCCCCATCGTGCGGCGCGGCAGACGGTACGAGGGCCTGACCCCCGAGGGCGAGGTCGTCCTGGCGTGGGCGCACCGCATCCTCGCCGAACGGGACGCCCTGCAGCAGGAGTTGTCGGCCCTGCGCGGCGGGCTGACCGGCACACTGCGGCTGGGCGTCGTCCCCACCGCACTCCCGGTAGCCTCCCTGCTGACCACACCGTTCTGTGACCGGCATCCGCGGGCGGGGGTGGCCCTGGAGTCGCTGTCGTCGGCACAGATCACGCGCGGACTGGCCGAGTTCGAGCTGGACGCGGCGATGACCTACCTGGACGACGACACGCTCCGCCAGGTGCGCCGTCATCCGCTCTACGAGGAGCGCTATGTCCTGCTCACCCCGGTCGACGGTCCGCTGGGCGCGGCCGACGCGGCGTCGTGGGCGCAAGCCGCGACCCTGCCCCTGTGCCTCCTGGCCCCACGGATGCGCAACCGGCGGATCATCGACGAGTGCTTCGCAGCCGAGGGGGCCACGGCCGCGCCCGCGATCGAGTCGGACAGCGTCGCCGGACTGTACGCCCACCTCCCCGGAGGCCGCTGGTCCAGCGTGATCTCGCACGCCTGGCTGCACATGTTCGGCGTACCGGACGGGATGAGAGTCGTACCGCTGGAGGGGCCCGCGCACGGACCGCGGGTCGGGCTGGTCGTCGCCCGCACCGAACCCGCCTCGGTTCTCGCGCAGGCACTGGTGACGGTGGCGCGGGAGGCGCGGGTGCGGGACGCACTGGACGAGCTGCTGCACTCCTACCTGGGCGGACGCGGCTGATAGAAGCGGGCTATGAAGGCATAGCAAGGATCGCTTTGACCAGGACGAACGACCCCGAGGATCGTGAACGGCACCTACCCGCAACGCCAGTTGAGGAGCCGCGACATGGCCAAGGTGCTCTGCGTTCTGTACGACGACCCCGCCGACGGATACCCGACCACGTACGCCCGCGACGACCTCCCCGCGATCGACCACTACCCGGGCGGCCAGACGACCCCCACCCCCGAGGGCATCGACTTCACCCCCGGCCACCTCCTCGGCAGCGTCTCCGGCGAACTCGGCCTGCGCACCTACCTGGAGAAGGCCGGCCACACCCTCGTCGTCACCTCCGACAAGGACGGCGCCGGGTCGGTCTTCGACCGTGAGCTGGCCGACGCGGACATCGTCATCTCCCAGCCGTTCTGGCCGGCGTACCTGACGCCCGAGCGCATCGCCGCAGCGAAGCACCTGAAACTGGCGGTCACCGCGGGAATCGGCTCCGACCACGTCGACCTCGACGCGGCCATCGCCCACGGCGTGACGGTCGCGGAGGTGACGTACTGCAACAGCATCAGCGTCGCCGAACACGTCGTGATGATGACCCTGTCCCTGGTCCGCAACTACCTGCCCTCCCACCAGGTCGTGCTCGACGGCGGCTGGAACATCGCGGACTGCGTGGCCCGCTCGTACGATCTGGAGGGCATGCACGTCGGCACGGTGGCCGCCGGCCGCATCGGCCTCGCGGTCCTGCGCCGCCTCGCCCCCTTCGACGTGAAGCTGCACTACACCGACCGCCACCGGCTGCCCGAGGACATCGAGCGCCAGCTGGGCCTGGTCTTCCACGCCTCGGCCGCCGAGATGGTCCCGCACTGCGACGTCGTCACGATCAACGCGCCCCTGCACCCGGAGACCGAGGGCCTCTTCGGCGACGAACTGCTGGCCACGATGAAGCGCGGCGCGTACCTCATCAACACGGCACGAGCGAAGATCGTCGACCGGGACGCCGTCGACCGCGCCCTGCGCAGCGGCCAGTTGGCGGGTTACGCGGGCGATGTCTGGTACCCGCAGCCGGCCCCGGCCGACCACCCCTGGCGGACCATGCCGCACCACGGCATGACCCCGCACATCTCGGGCTCGTCGCTGTCCGCGCAGGCCCGTTACGCGGCGGGCACCCGCGAGATCCTGGAGTCCTGGTTCGCCGGCCGTCCCCTCCGCGACGAGTACCTGATCGCCGACGGCAGCGGCTTGGCGGGAACCGGCGCACATTCGTACTCCGTCAAGAAGTGATCCTCGGCGCGGAGGCCACCGTCCGGTGGCGTCCACGCCGACCTTTGAAATCCATGCCAGCACGGGGTGGCGAGCGCCATGATTGATCCATGGGGACTGTGACAGCGCTGTACCGGTATCCGGTGAAGTCGATGCTGGGTGAGGCCGTGATCGCCGTGTCGGTCACGGAAGGCGGGCTCGCCGGGGACCGGGTGTACGCCGTGCTCGATGAGACGGGCGCGGTGGGCAGCGCCAAACACCCGCGGAAGTGGGGAGAGTTGCTGCGTTGCCGGAGTCGCCTCGACGACTCCGGCATGCTCCGGGTCGTACTGCCGGACGGCGCTGCCCTGTCCGTTCAAGACCCTGACCTGGACGTGGAGCTGTCCAAGCTGTTGGGCCGTCAGGTCTTCGTCTCGGCCGCCGTGCCGGAGCACACCAGACTCGAGCGCGCCGTGCCTGAGTACGAAGGCGGTGTCCCGGAGGCTGCACGGGAGTCGGCAGCCGTCGATGTCACCGGGGAGAGGATCACGACGGGCAGTGTCGCCACGGGGACGTTCTTCGACTTCGGGCAGGTTCATCTCGTCACCACGTCCGCTCTGGCCCGTATGCGGACGGTGTATCCCGCCGGGGACTTCGACGCACGACGCTTCCGGCCGAACCTGGTAGTGGAGACCGGGGGAGGGCCGGGTTTCCCGGAGGACGCCTGGCTGGGGTCACGGCTGCGCGTGGGGGAGGCGCTGTTCCGCGTCGTGGTCCCCACACCTCGCTGCGTGGTCCCCACCCTCGGCCATGACGAACTGCCGCCGGACCCTGGCATCATGCGCGCGGTTGCCCGCGACCACCGCATTCCGGTGTTCGACCTGGGCCGGCTGTCGTGCGTCGGCGTGTACCTGGAGGTTCTGGAATCAGGGACGGTCCGAGTGGGCGACTCGATCTCGTTGCAGGAGACTGCCTGATCGGTTGCAGGGGGCTTGCTGACCGGCGGCTGGAGCCGGCGAGTCCGTCAGCTCACGATCAGGGCCGCAGGGTCTGGTGGGCGAGGACGAGATCCTGCTTGATCCGGGTCCCTTGCCGATTCGGCGTTCCCGGCGGACGGCGAGGCGCTTGAACCGGTGGAGCAGGGCGAAGGTCTGCTCCACGACGTAGCGGAGCCTGCCCAGGCCCTTGATGCTCCGGGTTCATGCCCTAGCGACTGTTTCCGGAGCAACACCCAGGACGAG
Organism: Streptomyces sp. NPDC006872; assembly: GCF_040635845.1. Taxonomy (NCBI): domain Bacteria; kingdom Bacillati; phylum Actinomycetota; class Actinomycetes; order Kitasatosporales; family Streptomycetaceae; genus Streptomyces; species Streptomyces sp. NPDC006872. The sequence goes on along the minus strand of NZ_JBEYIL010000028.1, from coordinate 3,769 downwards.
CTTCTCCAGCGCGTCCTGGGCCGGACCGAAGGTCGCGACCCACGTCTCGACCAGATAGATCTCGTTGCTCTGATCGATGCCGAGGAAGAAACGGCCTTCGTCGAGTTCGCCAATCGGGAAGAGATCGCGTCCGATCGTTTGGCTGAAACCCGTCACCACGCCGGCTCTCCTCGGGGGCGTCGCCGTCGCATCCACCCATGCCTCGGCCAACGTGGTGTCCTCTGCCAGGACCTGCCCGTGCTCAGCCGGCCAGCCAGGCCGCCTCCCGGTCGCCCCGTGTTCGGAACCTTGGTCACCCTCCCCTGAAACCGCTGCCCGAACCGCAGGCCACTGCGGATGCGATGCCACTCTTCAAGGTTCACCACCCCGGGCATCCTCGCACCCCACTCAGACGAGGCAGGTGGAAACTTCGTTGAGCCCTCGGGTGATCATGTGGCAGGCTCGCCAGCCTTGACCGAGATCACCAAGTCGTACGACGACGGGGTGGACATCGAGGCGTCCCTGGCGGCGCGTCTGCTCTCCACGCGGCGATGACATCCGGGGCTTCGGTGAACAGCACGCGTTTGGGAGGGCTGATGGCATCGATCAAGCAGTTCCAAGTCACCTTCGACTGCGCAGAACCTGAGCGCGTCGCTCGGTTCTGGTGCGAGGTGTTGGGATACGTCGTACCGCCGCCGCCGAAGGGGTTTGCCACTTGGGACGATTTCAAGCGCTCGCAGCCCCCTGAGCAGCGGGATTCATGGTTCGCCTGCAGTGATCCCTCAGGTGTGGGCCCGCGACTGTACTTCCAGCGCGTCCCCGAAGGGAAGGCCGCCAAGAACCGGCTGCATCTTGACGTACGGGTCGGCACCGGACTCGTGGGTGAGGAGCGCCTGGCCGTACTTGAGGCCGAGTGCGCACGACTGGTCGCGCTCGGCGCGGTACGCGGGCGACTACTGCTTGCCGATGGAGTCAACGAGTCGACCCTCGTGATGCAGGACATCGAGGGCAACGAGTTCTGTCTCGACTGAGGTGCCGCGAACGTGTCCTCGTCCTGCCCCATGGGCCAGGACGAAGAACCGCCGGTGCTCGCGAGGTAGAGGGCGAAGCCCCAGGTACTGGCGGATCCGCCGTTGGCGCAGACACATCTGTTCGCCGTCGTTCAATCGAGGCGTTTGACGGCGAATCCAGTCGTTCAGGCTTCCTTGTCAGCGAACCTGGTCGCTCTTCGGCCCGATGCCTTTGATCCTGGTCGGAGTTCCGTCCGGGGCGAATGAGTGGTGGAAGGTGAAGGCGTGCGGCGCAGAGGAGCCGTGGTCGTGGAGGTGTTCCAGCCTGGAAACCCCGTCCTGCCAGGTTGGTATCTCGCCGTCGGAGACCCACCAGCACACGTAATTCGGGTGTCCTGTCCTCTCGAACCAGTCGTAACGCCTGTTCAGCGCCTCACGGTGCAGACCGGTGTAGATGGCGTCGAAGGCGGGGCGCAGGTCGGTCCAGAGTGAGAGGGTCGCGGCCAGGGCGGTGGTTTCCACCGTATGGCCCTTGCCGTACCAGGTCGGTACGGCGAACTCTCCCCATGCACCCCAGTCCGCCTCGAAGAGCATGCCCCGGTCACCGCCTGCCGCTTCAGCATGCGCGAGATACCCGGGGTGCTGACTGATCTTCCGGTAGACGGCCTCACCAATGTCGTAGAACTCGCGCGTGAGAGGTGCGGGATCGACGAGAGGTGACTTCAGGACGCCGAATGTGTACAGAGCAAGATGGGGCATGCGTCTCTCCCTGGTTGGGGCTGCCTGGCGTGGACCCGGTTCGGTGGCTTTCGTATGGGGGCGAGGGTTCGTGGGGCATGACCAACTCATCCCGTCGCGGGTGGCTCAGCCTGAAGGAACTCCTGCGCGACCGTGGGCGATCGCCGAAGACCAGGTGAAGGTAGCTGCCTCTGCGGGCCATGTCGAAGTTGCGTTTTCCCTGTCCAAGTGGCCTCTTGCACCGGTCATTGCGGGGGCTGGGGCTGGGGCTGGGGCTGGGGCGGTGACGGGCGGGGCAGGCTGCGGGGTACCAGTGATCCACTTCGGCCGATCGGTTCGCCTGCCATGCCCGTCCGCACCCCCTGTCCGACAGCCCCGAGTGCCGCCGAACGCGTGCGGTTGAAGAAGATGGCCTACGGCCACAGGAACGAGCACCGGCTGCGGGTGCGTGCACAGGTGGTGCTGCACGCCGCACATGGACGCTCCAACGCATGCATCGCCCGGGATACGGGGCTGCATTTGGACACCGTGCGCCGCTGGCGTGGCCGGTTCGCCCAGGCGGGCCTACCCGGGCTCAAAGACCGTCAACGCTGCGGCCGTCCCGCCTCGTTCACGCGCATGGCGGTCATCAGCTCGCCACGACGGCGGGGCGCGGCGGTGCGCGCGCGACGGGGCGGGACGGCCGACGGATTCCGTTGACCGCGACTGCCGACAGTGACAGTACGGCGACGGCCTCCACCACGCGGTCCGAGCCGCCGCGCACCTGCACAACCTCGCCCTGGCCGCGTGATCAGCACAGCCGTGGTCGGGCTTTGATCCGGGCGCTCGGGTGGGGACGGTGCTGCTGCAGACGGCGGACTTCTCTGGTGCCGCGTCAGGCAACGTTCGCCCTGGCGATGTACTTGCGCAGGCACCGAAACGGTTAGTACAGGTGGCGGTATCAGCCAAGGTGCCGGGCGAAGAACCGCAGCGTGCTGTCCATCTCGAATGCCGGGACCTCACCGTGCTTGCCGGGGTTGGCGTGCAGCGTTTTCTCGGTTGAGGCGAAGGCGTCGAACAGTGCCAGGCTCTGGGTCCGTGGCACTCGCTCATCGTCCCACTGCACGAGGAACTCCACCGGGACGGTGATCCGCGCGGCGGTCTCGGCTGGCACCTCAGCACCGCCCAGGCCCAGCACCGCCGCCCGGACCCGGGACTCGGCGGCAATGAGCGGGACGCCGATCACGCAGCCCAGCGACACACCCCAGTAGCCAACTGGGCCAATGCCAACATGACTGAGCTTCTGGACCGCGTTGAGCACGGTCTGCCATTCCGGCACAATCTGGCGGACAACGAGTGCATGGAAGCCGGCGATCAGCGGGGCCAGTTCCTCACCGGCCTCAAGCCGGGCCTCGTACTCGGTCGCGATCCGGGTGAACTCCTCATGTTCCGGCCGGTCACCGTGGCTGGGCGCATCGACCGCCACCACGGCGAAACCGCACTCGGCCACGAAACGGCGCGCACGGTCCACGACGCCAGGGGCTTTCTTGTTCTGACCGCCGCCGTGCCCCATGGCAATCAGGGGGCGGGTCCCGTGGGCACCTCGTGGAGTCCACAGCACGCCAGGGACGTCGCCGAGGAGAAAGAGCTGTTCAAGGACGCCGTCGGACGATGTCTCAGAGGTAAAGCGCATAGCGTTTCGGGCCTTTCGGGATGCCTGCTGCGGGCGCTTTCCAGTGTGATGCGCCGCACATCACGAGCAAGTTGCCAGTGCGGGGCCCGGTGCCAGGTCACCACCGACCCGTGCCGCGGCGGATGATCCGCAGCAACCGCCTGCCTTCATCGTCGTCGATCCAACAGACACATACTCGTTCAGCCATCCCCACAGCCTGACGGGCCGCACGCCGCCCGGGACAGGACCCGAGCGGCGAGTCACGTCACAACAGGGCCAACGTTGCTTGATGCGGCACTAGGGGCTGTCTCTAGTTGTGATCATTGGGCTTTGAGGAGGCTGCTGATCCAGATGGTCGCTGCGCGGAGGTGGAGTCCGGCGAGGTAGCTCT
>NZ_JBEYIL010000027.1:0-126442 GCF_040635845.1 Streptomyces sp. NPDC006872 | reverse complement strand
CCGCTACGAACGCAAGGCCGCTCACTTCCTGGCCTTCACCAGCATCGCCTGCACCCTCATCTGCTACCGCAGACTCGCCAAATGAGATGGCCTCTAAGTGGGACGGGACGGGCCCCCTCTCTGGCCCCCTTCGGGGCAGGGTTCGGTGCGGTGGCATCCAGGGGTCCAGGCAGGGCGAACCATTGGTCCCAGCAGAAGGAGAAGCCGCAGTTCAGCAGGGTCTGGTGGCGACGGATGGCGCGGGCGGAGCAGACCTGGAAGTCGGTCAACCGAGTTCGTCCCTTGACTTGCTTGTAGCCCTGCTCGATCCACGGCCGCAGCCGAAGAGGAGCACAATCTCGGCGAGGTCGGCTGGCGGTTGCAGAATGGCCGTGGCGTCGGGTGCGTCGGAGTGGGGCAGGTTGGTGGCCAGGTACCAGGTGGCTTTCTCCGGCAGGGCCGGTCGGGTCGGTGGTGGCCACAACCAGCTGGCGAGACGAGTCGGGACCGTAACCGCCCAGGTAGGCATCGGCAGCCCACCAGGTTTCGCGGTTTGAGCACGACCACGTAGGCCAGGCCGGCCTCGCGCAGCGCGAGGTACCAGTCGTCACTGACGGAGTAGGCGCAGTCGGCGACCACCGCCCGGCAGCCGAAGCCCGCCGCCTTCCCCCGGGCCGCGAGAGCGGCGGCCAGCTGCGGTTTCGTGCGGAAGGCCGGGTCAGACCGGCCGCGGGCGAAGTGGTGGGCGAGGGTGCAGGGAGTCGCGTGCAGCGGGTAGTACACGCCGCCGTCGGTCCACGGTGGTCACTGTGACGATGCCGTTGTCGGTCTTACCCAGCTGGCCCAGCCACTGCTGGCCGACATGCGCGGTCGCCGTGCGACCGGCCACGTCGGCCAGGGCGCAAGCGGGGACTGACCGTCGACGTGCTGGGGCTGGTCATCGGCGTCGTCGCCCTGGCCGCCTCCGCCCACGACAACGCCGCTGGCACCGCGTCAGCCCAGAGCCGCTACCCGTTTCGGCGGCTCTGCCAGACCCTGCCCCCTTGAAGATCACCAACGGCATCCGGAATTCCCGCCAGAGCCATCCTCGCGAGTACGCCGCCTCGAGCCGGCAGCCCCCACGAGGTCAGGCTCAGCAGCCGCCGTCAGGGCGTGGCACTCACCTTCAATTATTCGGCATTCAAATTCTGGACATCGACTCGTCCTGCGTGATGGCATGGGCACATCGAGGTCGGCGACTCGACTGCCCGGAACCGACTGATGTCTGTTCGCGGCGTTCGCCTGCGGCCCCTCCAGGCATGAAACACCCCTGGTGGCGAGGCGCATTCCACTCCTTCCGAAACTTATTCGCCACAAGAGAACTGTTCTCTGTTTCCAGTGAGATTGGATTTGCGATGAATTCTCAGGTTCTTGAAAATGCGGAGCTCGTTCTCCAGGGCGAGATGAGCGATGTCCCTTCGGTTCAGGGCGACGACATCGAATCCCTTGAGGTGAGCATGGATCGCGGCCAGAACCTCAACACCTACTGCTGACAAGCAGCCGACTGATCGCCAGGCCGAGTGGGGCGCATTCGTATGCGCCCCATTTTTCGATGAGACCAGGACGCGGGAAATTGTGACAGAAGCGGATATCCACGGGGCGATCGACGAACTGATGGCGCGGCGCTCCCTTCTGGTCGAGGCGACGCGGTCGGCGATCCGCCGTGTCTGTGCCGATGACCCCTCGCTGCGGGACGCGGTGCTGAAGCTGCTGGACGCGGACAGCAGTGCCGTCAGCCATCACCGGCTTCTCGCCTGTCCCATCACGGGCATGCTCGCCGGTGATCCGGGTCTGGCCCTTCCGGTCTGCGTGGTGTCCCGCATCTGGTGGGCGGGGGCGGAGACTTTGGACGATCTGCTGGACGAGCAGTTCGACACGGGCAGTGCCGCGATGACCAGGGCCGCGGCCACGGTCGCCGGCGCGGCCTGCATCACCTTGCTGCCTCAAGCCTTCGTCGCCGAGCACGGGTACGCCAAGGACCTGGAGACTCTCCTGACCAGGGAATTGACCCAAGGCGCGTTGCATGCCGCCGATGGGCAGTTGGCGGATCTTTCGGAGTCCTCCCGTGATTCGTTCTCATGGAAACAGGTCATGACCAGCTATGTGGGAAAGACCGGCGCCGCTTACGGGCGTGACGCCGCGATGGCCGCGCACCTGGCCGGCGCGAGCGCCTCCGCATCGCGCGGCTGGCGCACCCTCGGTCGGCTTTTCGGTGTTCTGCGGCAGACCGCGAACGACCGTGCCTACCCGACGGCGGAGCAGGACGCCGACCTGCGGAACGGTACGCGGACGCTCCTTCTGGCATACGCGCTCGAGTCGGCGGAGCCGTACGAGGCCGAAACCCTGGTCAAGTGGAGCGATGCGGCCCGGCATGACATGACGGCGCGTCAAGAACTGTGGGACCGGCTCCACGGACCTGCCGTGGCGCACGGGTACAACCGCCGCCTGCGGAGAATCCACGGCCACGTCTCCGGTCTTCTGGAGCAGTTGGCTCCACCGTCGACCCAACGCGATCTCCTCCAATGGATGATCGACACCTCGGTCGTCGATTCCAAGGTGAATCCTCTGGGCGGGGGCGTATGAGAGAGAAGTTCAGCGCGGCCGCCACGGATCTGCTGGCCATGGCACACGGAATGAAGCAGTACGCCCCCGTGACGGCCACCGTTCTCGCGAGGCTCGCCGACGACGTGGCGGGCAACGGGCCGATCACACGGCTGGTGGGTGGTCATCCCGAGGCCTCCCTCCCGCTGTTCTTCCTCCGGGTACCCGCCGGAGTCCGCTGGCTGGGCCTGTCCGGTCTGACGCCGGAGTGCATCGACCACATCAGCAGGCCCCCCACCGGCATGAGCGACCAGGCATACGCGGACCGCACCTGGGAGCTCTTCCAGGATGCCGTGCTGGCGTACCCGCAGGAGATCCGTGCCGCGCTGGACCGGCCCGTCCAGCAGCACCAGCCCAGCCGCGCCGGTGTACTGCTCAGAGGCCTGGCCATGCTGGACGCACAGCGGATCAGGCTGCTCGAGATCGGCGCCTGCGCCGGCCTGAACCTCCTGCTCGACAAGTACCACTGGTTCGGACCCGGATGGCAATGGGGTGACCGCTCGTCACCCGTCAGGCTCGCGGCGACAGGAAAGCCGCCGGGCGCCCTGGAGATCGTCGACCGGGCCGGGTGCGACCTCGCACCACGTGACGCCGGCAACGCCGCCGACGCGATGATCCTCAGGTCGTTCCTTCCGCACGAGCGCGAGGTCGAGCAGCTGGAACTGGAAGAAGCGATGCAGCTGGCCGCCACCCAGTCCGTGCGGGTCGCCCGGGCCGACGCGGTCTCATGGCTGGAATCCGAACTGATGGCATCCGTCCATGACAAGTCCGTCCGGACCGTCCTGTGGCACAGCCTTTTCTGGAACTACCTGACGTCGCGGCAGAAGACGGAGATCGAGAAGCTGCTCCAGGCAGCCGCACGGCGCATCCCCCTGGCCAAGGTGTCGTACGAACCACACGACTGGGCGACCGCGCCGCGGTTGCAGGTGACCGTCTACTCGTAGCCGGGATACGTCCCGACGGCGGATCCGCCTTCACCAAGAGCACAGACGGGAATACCTCATGACCGGCATCTCCGCCGTACCCCCGCACCTCGCACGGGACGGCTTTCGGCTCGCGCCGGAACTTGCCCGGCTGCGGGACGACCAGCCGGTCGCGCGCCTGGTCCTGCCGAACGGGGCCACCGCGTGGCTGGTCACCCGGCATGCGCACATCCGTGAAGTGCTCTCGGACGCCGACCGGTTCGGCAGCGACCACGGCACTCTTTCCGATCCGAACGAAGGGGGCGTCGTCGTGAGCGGTGTGACGCCTGTCCGGCACGGCGACATCACTCAGTACGATCCTCCCGACCACACGCGACTGCGGCGCATGGTGGCCGCCGGATTCACCGCCCGGAGGATCGCCGACCTGCGGGACAACGTGGGTGTCATCGTCTCCGAGACACTCGACACGATGGAGAGGACCGGGTCCCCGGCGGATCTGGTGCAGAGTTTCTCACTGCCCATCCCCTCGCTGATCATCTGCCAGCTCCTGGGCGTTCCCTACGAGGACCGGGCCGGCTTTCACGAGCGGTCCGTGGTCCGTCTGGACAGCACGCTCAGTCTGGCGACCCGAGCGGCCGCGATCCAGGAATCCCGGCGCTACATGCTGCGTCTCGTGGCCCGTCAGCGAGTTCGTCCCGGGGAAGGACTGCTCGGCTCGCTGGTACGCGAACACGGCGACGAGCTCGACGACCAGGAACTCGCGGGGATCGGCGATGTCATCCTGTTCGGCGGGCACGAGACGACGGCCAACATGCTCGCACTCGGAACCCTCCTGCTGCTCCAGAATCCCGAATACATCGAACAGCTGAAGGATCCGCAGAGACTGAAGCAGGTGACGGACGAGCTGCTGCGATATCTCTCAGTCGTCCAGACGGGCGTACCGCGAGTATGCCGGCACGACACCACGATCGCCGGTCAGCGCATCCTGCGCGGCGAGCGGATCCTGTGTTCGCTGCCGTCGGGAAATCATGACAGTTCGTACACCGCCGGCCCCGACGCCTTCGATCCGACGAGGAATCACAGCGCCCATCTCGCCTTCGGACATGGAGTGCACTACTGCCTGGGTGCTCCGCTGGCCCGTCTGGAAATGAATACGGCACTGCCTGCCCTGTTCGAGCGGTTTCCGCGTCTGCGGCTGGACACGGCGATGGACGAACTTGAATTCCGCACCCAGTCCGCCATTTACGGTGTCGCCGCGCTTCCCGTGGCCTGGTGAAGAGGGCCAGGCCCCTGTCACGCCGCCCCGACCCGCGCAGAGTGAAGATTCCGACGACGGCCCCGACCATGACGACCGGCAGGGAGTTTCTGGAGCAGTGATCAGGACACGCGGTCTCTCCAGGACCTTTTCGCAGAAGAACCGCCAGGGCGGGCTCGTGAACGCGGTCAGAGGGATCGACCTGGACGTGCGGGAAGGGGAGATCTTCGGGTTCCTCGGCCCGAACGGAGCAGGCAAGACCACGACCCTGCGCATGCTGACCACCTTGCTCCGGCCCACCGCGGGCGAAGCCGTCGTCGCCGGTTGCGACCTGACGAGGGACACCGCCGGCGTACGGCGGCGCATCGGCTACGTAGCCCAGTCCAACGGCACTTCGCCCGAGAGCACCGTCGTCGAGGAGCTGGTGATCCAGTGCCGCCTGTACGGTCTCACGCACGCTCAGGCTCACCATCGGTCCGCCGAGCTGATGGATCAACTCGACCTGGGAGATCTGCGGCAGCGGCGGACCAGGACGCTGTCCGGCGGTCAACGGCGCCGTTTGGATGTCGCACTCGGCCTGATCCACCGGCCCCCGCTGGTGTTCCTCGACGAGCCGACGACGGGACTCGATCCACAGAGCCGCGCCAACCTGTGGGATCACGTCCGCATGCTGCACCGCGCACAAGGGGTCACCATTTTCCTGACCACGCACTACATGGACGAAGTTGATGCCCTCGCCGATCGCATCGTCATCATCGACGACGGCTCGATCGTCGCGGAGGGAAGCCCGGACTTCCTCAAGAGCAAGGTCGCCGGGGACGGAGTCACGGTAGGCGTGCCGGAAGGGTCGGTCTGGGAGGCGGCCGAGCGGGTCAGCCGTCTGCCGGGGGCCCACGCGGTCACGGCTCGGGATGGACTCATCCGGTTCCGCGTCCCGCACGGAAGCGTCGCGCTGCCGTCGTTGACGCACGCCCTGCACGAGATCGGCGTCGCCGTCACCTCGCTGAACGTACAGCGGCCCACGCTGGACGACGTCTTCTTCACTCTCACCGGACGGAGCCTGCGCGAGTCGTCCGCTGCGGCACCGGCCGGCTCTTCACCGCACGAGGACCGGAACAGTGCTGCGTGATGTCTGGCTGATCTTCGGACGGGAGATCAGCCATCGCGTCCGGCAGCCGGCCTGGGTGGTGATGGGGCTGGCCCAGCCGCTGCTGTTCATGTACTTCTTCGGCCCGCTGCTCACCAAGTTCGTCGCCTACACACCCGGTTTTCCGCCGGGCTCCACGTGGACCATCTTCGCCCCGTCACTCATGCTGCAAATGGTCCTGGTAGGGGCCTCCACGGTGGGTATGTCCTTGCTTGCCGAGTACCGTGCCGGAGTCCTGGAACGCTTCCGGGTGACCCCCATCCGACCCACCGCACTGCTCCTGGGCAAAGTCCTCTGCGTCGTCGTCAACGTACTCACGCAGTCGGCGCTGATCGTTCTGCTGTGCAGCGTCTCCTTCGGACTGGAAGTCCCGCTGTTCGGGCTGATCGCCAGCATGCTGATGGTCGCCCTCCTGTCCGCCGCGCTCGCCTCCGCTTCCTACGCACTGGCACTGCGCATAAGAGACGAGGAATCGCTTTCCGCGCTCATCAACGCCCTCCTGATGCCACTCCTGCTGCTCTCGGGGACATTCCTGCCGATCACCGAGGGACTTGCTCCCGGGTGGCTCTACCGGTTGGCACAACTCAATCCGATCGATCACGTGATGGAGGCCACCCGGGCCTATTTTCGAGGGGATTTCACCATGGACTCCGTCGGGATGGGCAGCTTCTCGGTCCTCTTCGTCTCCGGCTTCGCGCTGTGGTGGGGAGTCCGGACGTTCGCCCGTGAGCACGCCTGATACGTCTCCCAGGAAAGGAGCCCCGTTGGAAGAGCGATTGCGGTTCGCCGTGCTGGGCTCCGTGAGGGCCTGGCGCGGCACCGACGAGATCGACATCGGGCCGCCCCAGCAGCGAACGGTACTGGCCGTGCTGCTGCTCGCCGAGGGTTCGCAGGTGCTGACGAGTGAACTGGTGGACGCGGTCTGGGGCACCAGGGCGCCGGCCTCCGCGCCCGGCATTCTGCGCACATACATCCACTGGCTGCGCAAGGCGCTGGAACCCGCGAGCGACACCGCGCCGTCCGTCATCCGGTCCACGGGGAGCGGCTATCAGCTGCTGGTCCCGTCGGTCGAGCTGGACCTCAGCGCGTTCCGGGAACTGCTCGCGCAGGCCGAGCAGGCCCGCCTGTCCGCGGACGCCCTGGGCGCGGCGAAGTATCTGCGCGACGCGCTCGGGCTGTGGCGGGGAACGGCGCTGGCCGGCCTGCGGGGCGAGTACGCGCAGACCCAGCGGCAGCGCCTGAGCGAACTCCGGTTGTCGGCACAGGTCTCCTGCATCAGGGCCGAACTCGGCCTCGGCGCCCACGCGAAGGCAGCCGCGGATCTGACCGGACTGGTCGCCGAGCACCCACTGGACGAGCGGTTCCGGGAGCTCATGATGCTTGCCCTGTACCGGTCGGGACGACAGGCGGCGGCTCTGGAGACCTACCGCGAAGTGCAGATACTGCTGGCCGATGAGCTGGGGGTCGACCCGGGGCCGGCGCTCCAGGAGATGTACCAGCGTGTGCTGAGGGCCGACGCGAGGCTGCTCGCTCCGCAGGGTCCGGCGGAATCGTCCACCCCTGCGGCCGTCGTGCCTGCCCAACTGCCCGCGGGGCTGGAGGCGTTCGTCGGCCGAGAAGCCGAACTGAGCGAGGTGACCCGTCTTCTCCCCCGTACCACGGTGCTGGTCAAGGCCATAGCGGGCATGGCGGGGGTCGGCAAGACGGCGTTCGCGGTGCACTGGGCCCGGCAGGTCGCCGACCAGTTCCCGGACGGCCAGCTGTACCTGAACCTGCGGGGCTTCGACCCGGGCGGCCCACCGGTGACGTCCGAACACGCCCTTCGCACGTTGCTCGAGTCGCTGGGCGCCGATCCGCGTGGGCTTCCTCAGGAGGCAGACGCGCTGGCCGCCCGGTTCCGTACCCTCCTGGCCGGCCGGCGCATGCTCCTGCTGCTGGACAACGCCCGTGACGCCGCCCAGGTGCGCCCGCTGTTGCCGGGGGGAGCCTGCCTGGTCATCGTCACCAGCCGGAACTCACTCGCCGGTCTGGTCGCCGTGAACGGCGCCCACCCCATCGCTCTCGGTGTGCTCTCCGTGCCGGAAGCCCGCGCACTCCTCGAGCGGCGGCTGGGAACCGAACGGGTCGCGGCGGAGCCGGACGCGGTCGAGGAGATCATCGCCCGATGTGCGCGGCTGCCGCTGGCGCTGGCTGTCACCAGCGCGCGAGCGGCGACGATGTCGGAACTGTCGCTGGAGGCGATCGCGGCCGAACTGCGATCCAGCGCCGGCGGCCTGGACTCGTTCTACGACGGCGACACCTCGGCCGATGTCCGCGCCGTGTTCTCGTGGTCCTACCACGCTCTGAGCGCCGACGGCGCGCATCTGTTCCGGCTGCTCGCCCTGCACCCGGGCCCCGACATCGCCGTGCCGGCGGCGGCCAGCCTCATCGGATGCACCCTCGCGCACGCCCGGAGACTGCTGTCCGAGCTCGTCCAGGCGCACATGGTGCGACAACCGTCTCCCGGCCGCTATGCCTGCCATGACCTGCTGCGCACCTACGCCACGGAGCTCTTGAACACCGTCGACCCGCCCGAGGAGACACACGCCGCTCGGCACCGGATGTTCGACCACTACCTGCACACCGCCTTTCGGGTGACCGCGCTGACCTCCCGTGCACGGGCCCTGATCTCCCTGGCTCCCGTCGCGGACGGGGTGAGCGTCGACGGATTCGAGGAAGACGCCGCGAAGGCGACCGCCTGGTTCACCGCGGAACAGGCGGTGCTGATCTCGGCCGTCGGCTCGGCCGCCGCCCACCGGTACGACGTCCACACGTGGCAACTCGCCTGGGCCATCTCCAGTCAGCTGCACGTGCGGGGCCTGTGGCGGGAGCTGGAAGCCGTGCGCCTGACGGCCATGGACGCGGGACACCGGCTGAGTGACCAGGCCGCCCAGGCCGACGCTCACCACGGCCTCGCGATCGCCACCGCGGGTCTGGGCCGCCATGACGAGGCACGGGTGCACGCCGAGCTGGCCGTCGGGCTGTTCGCCGCGTCGGGCCATGCGGACACCCTCTCCGAGAGCTATTGCACGCTGGCCTGGGTCGCGCAACAGCAGGGTGATCCGGCCGCCGCGCTGCACGCCGCTCAGCAGGCTCTCACGATCCACCGGGCCCACGAGGGCCATGACGCCGACGACCACCGCAGCAGCTTGGCCCGCGCGGTCACACTCAACACCGTCGGCTGGTGCCATGCGCTGCTCGGCCAGAACCAGCGGGCACTCGTGCACTGCCGGCAGGCGCTGATCCTGCACCAGCGACTCGGGGACAAGGCCCTCACGGCCCATACCTGGGACAGCATCGGTCACGCCCAGCACCGCCTCGGACAGAACGACCAGGCGACCGTCAGCTTCTCCCACGCGCTGGCCCTCTACCGGGAGCACGGTGGTCTTCCCCGGTTCATCGCCGGCACCTTGAAACGCCTCGGCGACACCCATCTGAGTGCCGGTCGCCCCGAGGCGGCTCGCGCCGCGTGGTCCGAGGGGCTGGACGTCATGGAGCGGCTCGACCACGCCGATGCCGAGGCTGATGCCCTGCGCAACAGACTGGACCGGCTGTGGGAGCTCGACGAGGTGTTCTCCTAGCCCGCTGACCTCAGCCTCGGCCGTCCGCCCGGCCTGCTGTTCCCGGGTGGTTCCGGAGTGTGCGGGAACGCCGCTCGGTGGGGAGGAGGACTCGGGTCAGCCGCTCCTTCGACGCCTACAGGGGCAGGGTGATCCCCAGTTCCTTCATGGCCGCGGAGGGCGGCCCGCCCTCGGAACGCTCGGTCTTGTAGCCTCTGAGGCGCGGTGCCAGGGTGCGCGGGTCGATCGCCTCGGCGGGGGCGCTGTTGGCGTAGAGGCCCTCGGGCTCGCTGTCGCGGTCGTGGGGAAGAAGCCAGAAGACGCGCCGGCGGAACGTCCCGGAGGCACGGGAGGCCCTGGCGGCGCTGTCCAGAAGGGCATAGCCGACCATGCGGCCGTCACGATGGTAGGCGGGCCTGGTCCTGCGGGTGGGCAAGCGGTCCAGACTCTGGCGTACATAGTCGAGTTGCTCGGTGTCCTCCAGCCAGACGATGCTCGCTTCGTTGCTGATCTCGTCCTCGGCGATCAGGGAGCTCATCAGGGGACCATCCCGTCTGCGACTCTCACATGGGCGGTTGTGGCCGCGCGATCCGGGTGGACGCGCGGGCGGGAGCGTGCCGCACGGTCCCGCCGGGACGGGTTTCGCGTGCCGCGGACGGATCTCCCCGAGCGGCCGGGAGATCGACTCAGGGAATGCATGCGGGGTCCTTCTCCTGGCCGGTGAGCAGTCCGATACCCGGGTAGTGCTTGCGCTGGTTGGACAAGATCATTTCCTTGGGCGAGGCCAGTCCGACGAGTTCGCGCGTACGGGCGGCGAAGGCACGCGAGGACATCGCCGGCGCTCCTTCATTCTGGCACCAGGTCCGGTAGGCGGCGTAGAGGGCCGTCTGTTCTGCGCGCAGATCGGTGGCGAGGGTGCAGCACTCGTCGTAGAAGCGGCCGGTATGGTCCTCGGTTTCGGCATAGGTGCTGGTGGCGATGCGGACACGGTGAGGGCCGGCGAGGTCCTTGTCGCCGGCGAGGTAGCGGCGGGCGCCGTCGACGAGCCAGGCCAGGATGCCGGGGCCTTCCTCGGTGACGAGGATGTCGGCCAGATTGTCGATCTTGCGGTGGTCGGGGACGACTCGTTCGAACGGGATGAGGCGCATGCGGCGCCAGAACGCGAAGCCACCGGTGCCGACTTCGGGACGATGGTTGCCCAGCAGCCACAGCTTGTGGGTCGGAGCGAAGCTGAAGAAGTCCTGGCGCATGCGGCGGGCCTTGATCCGGTCACCGCCGGTGAGAAGTTTGACGCGGCCTTCGTCGAACCTGTCGCCCGGCTTGACCTCGGAGCAGACGATGACGCGCCGCCCGTGGAGTTCGGCGAGGTCGGTGGGGTGGCCTTCGTAGGGCCGGGTCATCAGGAAGCCCGGCGGGGCAGCGTCCGCGTAGTCGCCCAGCAGCTTCATGAGGACGTCCAGGAGAACGGACTTGCCGTTCTTGCCGGAGCCGAAGAGGAAGGGCAGCACCTGGCCGCCGACGTCACCGGTGACGGAATAGCCGAGCAGTAACTGAAGGTAGTCGATCATCTGTCGGCCGTCGCCGTCCGCGCCGAAGGTGTCGGTGAGGAAGCGTTCCCAGCGGGGGGCGGGCACGGGTCGAGGGCTGACAGCGGTGGAGCGGGAGTGGAAGTCCTTGTTCGGGTCGGGGGTCCGCACCAGCCCTGTGTGCAGGTCGACTATTCCGTCCGGCGTACAGAGGGCATAGGGGTCGGCGTCCAGGAGAGCGGCGTTGAGGACCATGCCGGGTGCGGACCTGGCCTGGGTGAGCATGGCGTTGATGCCGGTGGTCGACAGGGCACGCCGGCGATGCGCCTGCAGGGCCTGGGCGGTGAAGAGGCCGCGCGGATCGTGGGTGGCGATGGCCTCGGCGAGGTCACCGGCTGCCCACAGCACGGTGTCGTCCTCGTCGATCTGCCAGCGGGTGGTGTCCCATCGGTACCAGCCGATGCCGGGCACGTGCCGGTAGTCGTTGGCGTACAGCTTGACGAACAGTTTGGCGTTGCCGCGGTCGGTCAGCGTGTCGGGCAGCAGCCCCGCCGCGGTCGCCTCCCCCGCGCCCGCACGTGTCCTGTCCGTCTGCGTGGCCAGGGCGACGGCGGCCTGGGCACGGCGGGCCCGGTCGCGGATCTGCGCGGCGACGGCTTCGGCGTCGAAGTCGAAGAGAGCCGCCCCGTCGTGTTCGGGTGTCGTCATCGGGACCCCCTTCGCTCGGGGAGAGGGCGCCGCCGGCCGGCGGTCAGGCCGCCGCGGATGATGAGCGCGGCACGTCGTTCCTGGCCCGGCCGAGCGGTGGCGGCCGCCTCGGTCAGCGCGCGTTCGGCTTCGTCTTCGGTGAGGCGGTCGGCGGCGACGAGGCCTCCGAGGGTGTAGGCGGCGCGGTTGAGCGTGTCGGAGAATCCCGCGCCCTCGGTCGTCCTGCCGCAGGCTTCCACGGGTGCGAGGACGGAGGCGAGTGTGGAGAGGTCTCGGCCGCCGCCCGCAGCGAGTACGGCCTGCCGGGCTCTGGGGGGAACCGGACGGGGCGTGGGCGCGGTCGGGGTGGGAAGGTGGCCGGTGCGTTCGAGTTCCTGGGCCAGCCAGAAGGGCAGTTCGGCGATGTCACGGACGCTGTCGACGGGGGTGTAGGTGCCGTCCCGGGTCGACGTGCCGGGAGCGACGATGTAGCCGCCGTGTGCCCGGACGTCGACCTGCCATGCCAGGGCGGCGCGGCGGCTGGAGCCGGTGGAGCAGCGCCAGAGGCGTTTGTCCATCGCTCGGTACCAGACGTGCAGGCCGCCCGACGGTGTCCGGACGCGCAGCGTGGCCCGGTCGTCCGCCGGGTTGGGCCGGCCGCGCAGCGCGGCCAGGAGACCGAGGGTGTGAAAGCCGTTCGCCAGGCCGGTGAGATCGACGTCGTCGTCGATGGGAATGCCGGGAAGGATGCGGTCGCGGGTGGGCAGCCGGGCGGAGTGGGCGTCGATGTCGATGACGACCAGCCTGGCGGGGCCGCAGGCGATGCCGACGCCGAACTCCGGGTGTGCGCCCCACCAGTTGGCGATGCGGTCCTGGTCGAGGGTCGCGGCGTGGAATCCGTGACACCAACGACCGGCGGGCAGGCACGGGCACAGGGCGGGCAGGTGCGAGGCGGCACGGCATGCGGCGCAGTTGCCGGCCGGTGTCTTGCGGCCGGCGGCGAGGGGGTGCACCGGCCAGCCCTGGCGGGCGCACCAGCGCGCGAACTCCAGGGAACGGGTCGCTGACGACCGTGGGGCGGGCTGCCGTGACGCACCGTCGTCGACGCGTGGTTCAGCAGGCACGATCGCCTCCGGTCACCGGCCGACGCGATCCGGCGGTGGTCGGAGCGGTCCGCCCGCGACACCGGGTACCGCGCGGCGCGAACCGTCGACCGCCGCCTGTGCAGCTCGGATGCGCGACGTGCGGCGCGGTGACCGGCCGGCCGGGTCGACAGCGGCCCGGCCCCACCGGGTCGCCGTGTCGGCTCACCGGACGAGGGCCCGGCTCGCCACCGGCACCCGCCTCTGAGCGGCAACCCGGACTCCGCATGCAGGAAGGGGACATGGCGGCCTTGCCGGCTTCATGACGTCGGCCCATGGGACGCGTCAGCCGGCCGTTCCGTGTCTCGGTTGCGGGGAACGCGGGTGCCTCATCCGAGTGTGAGGAATCCGGCGAAGAGGACAGAAAGCGATCGGTGCAGGGCATCGGTGAATTCCGAGTCCATGAAGGAGAAACTGGGGTCGGCGCGGTAGACCGCGCGCACCGCAGGGGCGGGGTTCGTGTGAGTCCACAGGCCGCCGATCAACAAGATAATCAGCGTGGCGGCCTGTCCGGAGTGTTCTTGGCCGAGTTCGGGGAGGAGCTTCCGCAGCATCTCGGCCAAGCCGGGCAAACTGCCGCGAGCGGTCTGCTTGAATCGTGTGGCGACTTCGACGGAGACGTTGTACTCCAGAACGCCGGCCTGCGCGCTGAGCAGCTCGCACAGCATCGGTCGCGCGCCGAAGGACGCGGCGAGTCCGGACGCGACGGCCTCGGCTCTGACCTCGAGCGGATCCTGGGCGTCGACGAGCGAGGCGAGCTGTTCGCCCGCCTCCGCCAGAAAGTCCCGCGCGGCCAGGGTGAGCAGCTCGAGCAGGACCGCCTCCCGCGACTCGAAGTAGCGCAGCAGGCCGGATTTCGCGAGGCCGCCACGTCGGCTCAGCTCGTTCAGGCTCACCTCGGACACGGGCATCTCGCTGAGCATCGCGCTGGCAGTCAACAGGATGCCGAGCCTTCTCTCCGAGCGCTGCTCCTCACTTCTGGCGCGTTGGAAGGTCGTCATGCCCACATACTACAGACCAGCAGTCTCTTGTGGGAAGCCGGTCCCGCGGCAGGAGAACCGGCGGGCATCCCGGACTCCGGGAAGCCCTGGAGTGCCGCGCCGCCGTCTCCGTCCGCGTTCGGCGGAGAGAGACGGAAACCGGGAGAGCCGGGAAAGCGGTGGGCCGGATGGACGCCGGACGGTGGAACGCGACGCGTACCGGACAGCGGGCCGAAGCCACTCCAGGAGATCCGGGCAGGCATCGAGCGATGCTGCGGGGAGTCGGCCGGGCGCGGACCGCGAGGCACAGAGTAGCGCGCGACGAGGGCGTCGGCGCGCCCCCGCCGGGCCGCCGCCCTCCCGAGCGCGACAGTGGCAGTGAACCAGCCGCCGCGCAGGCCCGTACCCCGAAAGAAGGGGTGCCTCGCTCACGTCAGGAGCGCGGCAGGGCAGGTCAGTTGAGGGACCGAGAGGAATTCAAGGTGGCGTCCGGCGTAAAAGCGAGCACAGTGATCGCGGCGGCAGCAGGCGGTCTCGGATTCCTTGCCGCTCCCCTTGGAGTGACTCTCATCATCGGCGTGATCCTGGTCGTGGGCGGGCTTGCCGTACTGCTTTTCCCCATCGTGCTGATCTTCATGTTCTTCCATGGGCTCTCGTTCTCGGGACTCGGCAGCCTGGGCGACCCCTACACCGGACTCACGGACGCCGAGGAGCTCTGCGAAAGGCTGGAGAGTGTCTCTCTGCAGGAAAACCCGGACGCCGCCTCGAACCGAGCTTCGGCCATCATCACTGGCGACGGACGCGGAAAACTGGAACTATCGCCGCCCGACAGTACGGGGGGCGGCGGAAATGCGCCCTGCACTGTGCCCACAGATCTGTACAGCGCCATCCAGGATGCCGGCGGAATCTGTGACGCCATAGGTCCGGTGGTCATCGCGGCACAGATCGAATACGAATCCGGATTCGATTCCCGGTTCGTGGGCCCGAACGGCGCGCAAGGCATATCGCAGGTGCCCCGCGAGGTGTTCACGCGCTTCGCGGGAGAGGAGGCCGATCCGTTCGAGGCCAAGAAGTCGATCGACGTCCAGGCCAAGTACCTCTGCGAACTGTCGGCCCAGATGCAGGATTCACTGGACCGGCAGGAGGTGACGGGCAATGTCCTGGACCTGACGCTGACGGCGTACGACGTGGGCGTCGACGCGGTTCGGGCAGCCGGAGGCGTTCCGGCGACCGACGATTCCCAGGCCTACATCGTGGGTGTCCGCACCTGGTTCGCCTCGATGGAGGGCGTGGGCCCGGTTCCTCGGAAGCTCTCCGATATACCCGCCCTTCATGACGACAACGGAGAGAGGGCCGATGCCGGACCGGCCACGCCGTGACAAGGCGATCCGGGTCACGGACCGCGCCCTTCCGACACTTCCGGCTCCCTGCCGGGACGCCCCTGGGCAACGCCGGGCGACTACGCACGGGAGTGATCTACATCACCGTTGGCATGGAGACCCTGACTTCGCCCTCGCTTCGTATGCCGAGTGAACCCACGGGGATGGAGTAACTAGATGGCGATCCTGAGGTCTCGTGCCCCCGAGGCCACGAGTCATGAAGCTCTGATCCGCACGCTGTACGGGGAACACGGCAAGGCCCTGCTGGCATACGCGACACGGCTGACGGGCGATCGCGCGGCAGCAGAGGACATCGTCCAGGAGACACTGATACGGGCATGGAAACATCCCGAGGTCATCAGCAATCCACAGGGCTCCCTGCGTGGCTGGCTCCTCACGGTGGCCCGGAACATCACCACCGACCGCTACCGGGCCAAGGCGGCACGCCCCAACGAGGTGGCCCACTCCGACGCGGCTTCACCGCTTCTGGACGATCACGCCGACGGTGTCGTCAACGCGGTCGTCATGCTGGACGCCCTCGACCAGCTCAAGCCCGAGCACCGGGACGTCCTCGTCGAGATCTACTACCGGGGCCGAACGGCGGCGGAAGCGGCCGGACGCCTCGGCATACCGGAGGGTACGGTGAAGTCCCGGGCCCACCACGCGCTCAAGGCGTTGCGTAAGTCCTACTTCGGTTCCACCAACCCTGGCGCCACCAAGAGCCTGACTCTTCGAAAGGTGGGGGCTGCATGAACACACGGCAGCATCCGAGCGATGAGACGCTCGGCGCGTACGTGCTGGGCACCCTCGACAACGACGAGCGCGCAACGCTCGAAGAACACACCGCCGACTGCGAGGCATGCCGGATGGAACTCGCGGCGCTGCGGGACATGGAAGCCGCCCTGGGAGAGGTGCCGCCCGAGGCGTTCCTGGAAGGCCCCCCGGAAGACGGCGAACTGATGCTTCAGCGAACCCTTCGGGAGGTCCGCGCGGAGCAGTCCAAAGGGCGGCGCCGCAGGTTCGTGACCGTGGGCGTGGGTGTCGCCGCGTCGTCCGCCGCACTGTTCTTCGGCGGGCTCATGGTGGGCCACAGCGGTTCGACGGCGACCGTGGCAGGCTCGCCGCCTCCCTCGCCGGCAGCAGGGGTGCTGGTGGCGTCCGCCGTGGACGCCACCACCAAAGCGTCCATGCGGGTACAGCTCACGCCGTTCGACGACTACGTCAAGATCAATGCCGCCGTCACCGGTGTGCCGGGTGGAGTGCGGTGCCGGCTCGTCGTCGTCTCCACCGACGGCCGCCGGGAAACGGCCCTGAGCTGGGTGATTCCACGGAACGGCGCGCAGTCGAAACTTCCGCCCGTCGGCCAGGGGAAGTTGGAGGGCGCGGCCGCGATCGACGCGCAGCAGGTCAAGGAGGTCGTGGTCGAGAACGATCTCGGCAACAAGCTCGTACGGGGTACACCCTCCTGAACCTCTGCCCTGCCGTCCGTGAGGTTCCCCGCCGCGGCGGGGAACCTCACGTCGTCCTGCTGATCGATGCCGCCTGCCGTCCCCGGGCCGACCCGCACGCCCGTCGCCGCCGGCCCATGAACCGTCAATGAGTCATTCGATCCCCAGGGACTGAACATGCCGAAACCGTCACGCGAGGCGCAGCCACAGGGGCACGTCGCACGCGAAATGGAGCGCCTGGAGGAGGAGGACAAGAAGCAGGCGGTGGCGCAGACGCCGGGGATCGCCGCCGTTGCCTCCAAGATGCCGGCCGGGGTGAAGGCCCCCGCTCCCGAAGCGACTTCGAACACGCGGGAACCGATGGCGGCTCCCCGGCCGCGGGCGGCCGCTCCGGCGAGAAGGCAGTAGAACCGTCCGCCGGACGGCCGCTCACGTCCCGCACCGCCGGCGGCGGCTTCCGCACGGGCCGGTCCAGGTGGTGCCCGTGAACCTGCCCATCCCGTGGTGCACGCGAGGGGCACACCGTGCGCAGCCCGGATCGGCATCAGGCCCACGACTCTCCTGAACGCCTCAGCCGTCTCCTCGCCATGCCCCTGGTCATGCCGGTGCACGGCTCCTGGTCATGGCTTCCGGCGCACGGCCGACGAGGCGGTCCGGTGCGTGGTTTCCGCCGCACGCCGCAGCCCCGTGCTCCCGGCCGCACCCCCGAAAAAAATGTGAACTCGCCGTCGGCGCACCGCCGTATGTGTCGGTGTAGGACAGCCGATCCCGACGGAGCCGATGTTGAAGAGCCTGACCACCGACCGCTCGTCCGGCCACAGCGAAGACCGGACCCCGTCACGCCGCCGTCTCCTCATGGCACTCGGCGCCGCAGGTGTCGCCGTACCCGTCCTCAGCACCTGCGCGACGACCGCCAGGGGCGGGAAGGCAGCCGCCCCTGGCGCGGAACAGCGTCAGGCGAAGGTTCCGGGAACCCGCATGGCACGTTCGGTGTCACCGGGCCCCGAAATACACCGCACGGACTTCCCGATCACGGCGGTGGCCCTCAGCTGGACCGGCTCGCCCCGCGGCGTGCGACTGCGTCTGTACAACCGGAAGGGCAAGCCGGGCGCCTGGCGGACCGTCGTCCCCGGCTGTCCCTGCGGCAAGGACGGTCCCGGCCGGGACGGGGCGACGGCGCCCAGGAACCAGGCCCTGGTGCCGGCCGGCAACAGCTACGGCTACCAGCTCGAGGCCGCATCCGGCGTGCGGGTGACGGAGTCGCTCGCCATCGACACGGAACGGGAACCGCGGACGGGTGAACCTCTCGCCTCCGGCACTCCGTCGGCCCGGGCCTCGCGCGACCCGAGCGGCAGCCTGTCGCCGCGACCGGCCTTCCCGCCCTCCGGCCTGATCACGCGGGCCGCGTGGGGAGCCGATGAGACGAAGCGTTTCACCGCGAACGGTTCCGAGTCGTCGCCCACCGTCTTCACCCCCTTCCAGATGATCACGGTCCATCACACCGCGACCGACCCGGACGACCCCGACCCGGCCGCCACGGTGCGCGCGATCTACCAACAGCACGCCGTCTCGAACGACTGGGGAGACATCGGCTACCACTTCCTGATCGACCAGCGGGGACAGATCTACGAGGGCCGCTACTCCGGTACCGACGGCAGGCCCGCGCACAATGCGCGCGACGAGGTCGTGACGGCGTTCCACACCATCGGCTTCAACCCGGGCAACATCGGCATCGCGCTGCTCGGCGACTTCACGAAGGCGGAACGGACACCTCGGATGCAGGAGTCCCTGGTGAACCTGACGGGCGCACTGGCTTCGCTCCACGGCCTGGCCCCGCTCTCACGCGTCACCTACCGGCACGTGGTCACCGGGCGAACGACTCAGGGCCCCGCCGTCGCCGGACATCGGGACTGGACGTCCACCGACTGCCCCGGGACGACGGCGTATCTCGGTCTCGGGCGGATACGCGAGCAGGCGGCCCGGCTCTACGGCTGAGGGCGCGCCCCCTTCTCCCCCATCACTGGAGCACTTCTGTCATGCCCTCCTTGCGCAAATCCCTGCCCCTCGTCACGGCCCTGGCTGTCGTGGTGCTCGCCGCGGTGCTCGTGCTGCCGGACGCCGGCAGGACAGTCGGGGCGTCCGCGGACCGTTCGCGCTCGTGGATCGACGGCGGCTGGAAGGACTGGCGCGCGGACCGGTGGCGGAACGGGGACTTCTACAACCCGACGATCGGCGGCCTGTGGAGCGGGGAGCGGATGTCGTCCTCGTCCTCCCCCGACGCCCCGCTCGCGGAGGGAGCGGGGCAGGACGGCGCGTCCGATCCCGAGCCCGAGCCCCTCACCGCCCGGCCGACCGCGGCGCCGTACCACAGCACCGCGGGCGTGGTCGGAAAGGTCTTCTTCGACTCGCCCACCGGCCCGAAGGTGTGTTCCGGGACGGCCGTTCGCGATCCCGCCCGGCCCGGCCGGTCCGATCTGGTGTGGACGGCCGGACACTGTGTGCACGCCGGAGCGGACGGCGGCTGGTTCCGCAACATCGTCTTCGTCCCCTCCTACAACGACGACGACCTGAGCGGATCGGCCCGTCGGACGGCTCCACTGGACCAGGTCGCGCCGTTCGGCACCTGGTGGGCGGAGAAGGCCGCGGTGCCCCCGCAATGGACGGCGCAGGGTGCGGAAACCGGCGGGGCCGGGGCGTCCTTCGACTTCGCCGTTCTGCGGGTCAGGCCGCCGGCCGGCTCCTCGTCCCTGGAGGAGAGCCTCGGTAACGCCGTGCCCGTGCGGTTCGACGTGCCGACCGTGAGGTCGCTCGCCACGGCGAGCGCCTGGGGCTATCCCGCGCAGGCGCCCTTCGACGGTGAGCGGCTCTACTCCTGCCAGGACCGTCCAACACGCTACGTGCTGGACCGCGATCAGCCCGCGTTGTACCGGATCGGCTGCACCATGAACGGCGGCGCCTCCGGAGGCGGCTGGTTCGCGCAGAGCCCGGACGGGTCGCTCGCACTGGTCAGCAACACATCGGTCGGCCCTGCCACCGACACCTGGCTCGCCGGCCCGCACCTGGGAGCCCAGGCACAACGCACCCTCGAATCCGTCAGCGACCGGTCCGGCGGTGCTTCGCCCACTCGATGACGGACCGCGCGAACCCCTCGCCAACGTCATCGGGCAAGCCACCCGGCGCCGGCTCCAGGACCGCTCCGACCCGACGTTCCCTCACCCACCGCTTCGGCCCGCCCGCAACAGGGGGCCGGACGAGAAGGCCGGGGCGGCCGTCCTCGGGGTGAAGGTCTCGGCCGGGCTGTCCGGGACGGTCGGCGAGCCGTTGCGGATCTCGCCGGGCCGACTCCCGTGATTCCCGCCGGAAGGCAGCGGCGGACATCCCTTCACGCGCCCGGCATCGCGACAGACCCGGACACCATTAGGAGTAGTCATGAGCTGGACGTCCGCAGAGTCCGACGGGTCGTCAGCATCCACCGCGGAAGAAGAACTGGCCGACCACCGTAAGCAGGTGCTCGCACTGCACGCGTACGTGCGGCGGCTCATGGGCGGCGATGCCTTGCGCGCCGAGGACATCGTGCAGGAAACACTGCTGCGGTGCTGGCACGTCTACGGCGCCATCGGGAACGCGACGCTGCGGCCGTGGATGTTCCGCGTGGCGCGGAATCTCGTCATCGACGGCTACCGAAGCAGCAAGAGCCGCCCGCAGGAGATAGGCGGGGACCTGTGGACGGAGTACGAGTCGGCCGAGCTGGACATCAGCGAAGGGGTGCTGACCGAGATGATGGTCCGGGGCGGTCTGGCCGCCCTGTCCGTCGCCCACCGGCAGGCCCTGGTCGAGGTGTATTTCCGCGGCAGCACCCTGGAGGAGGCGGCGCAGTCGCTGGGCATCCCCAAGGGAACGCTCAAGTCACGCGTCCACTACGGCCTGCTCGCACTGCAACGGGAGTTGACTCCGGCGTACACGGAGTGACGGCCGCGGAGGCCGGCGCCCGCCGTGGGGCCGGCTCGCGGCGGGCGCGACCACGGCAGGGCATCGGCCTCCGGCGGGCCGCACGAGGGAGCGCTTCCCGTCCGGTGCACGACCGGCGCGAACGGACGAGGTGTGGGATTTCGGTACGTGTGCGGTGGTGGCCACGACGCCGCTCGCGAGAGGGCTACCTGCTTCTTCCCTTGGCGGCGGGCGCGGAGTGCCGGCGCGCGGCGGCCCAGGCATCGCTGTCGGCCATCGCGGGCGAACCGACGCCTTGGGGGAGGCACTGGGCCGCGGCAATCGAGAAGTCAGACTCGCGCTGACTCGTCGCCCGGAACGGCTGGGGAACCGTTTGGCCGTAACGCAGCTGCTGTTGCTCCGACACCGTGGGAGCGACCTGTGCGAGACGAGGAGTACTCATCGCCGAGGGCGCCTGGAAGTTTTCCACGCCTGCCGAGCCGGAACGATGAGCCTCCCTCAGACGCCCAAGTTCCGCGTACCTCTGCCACCACTTCTCCAATCCCCTGACCGCGGAGCTCACCGTGTATCCGGCAACGCCGCCGACAAAGGCGCCGAACGGACCGGCGGCAATAGCCCCGATCACAACACCCGCAGCCACCATCTGCTTTCGGTTCTTCAGGATTTTGAGGGCCCTGTCCCTCACTTGAAATCGCTCATCGAGCTTCTTCATCGAGCTGACCGCCCGACCGAGCAGGCTCTTGATCTTCGCGAGCGCCCACCTGGCAAGGCGACTTCCTACGGATTCCGGGGCTCGGCGATCCCCTGCGGGCTCCGGGCGGTTCAGCCCGGGACGGGGGTCCCACCCATCGTCGAGAGTGGCGTCCCCTTCGGCACTGGTGAAATCGCCTTCACGAAAACGGCCTTGCGGGCTGCTGCTCGCGGGAGAGCCGACGAGCAGCCTGTCCGTTGGCTTGGAGGGCACAGGGGGCGGAGCCATTTCACCGACCGCCTCAAAAAAGTTGCCGGGCGGAACCGGCAAAGGGCGAGGCGGATTGGCAGGCGCAAGGGGCGGAGTCACAAGGTCAGCGGGCTTGGGGGGCAGAGGGGGCACAGGGGGCGGAGCTATTTCACCGACCGCGTCAAAAGAGTTGCCGGGCGGAACCGGCAAAGGGCGAGGCGGATTGGCAGGCGCAAGGGGCGGAGTCACA
Organism: Streptomyces sp. NPDC006872; assembly: GCF_040635845.1. NCBI lineage: Bacteria > Bacillati > Actinomycetota > Actinomycetes > Kitasatosporales > Streptomycetaceae > Streptomyces > Streptomyces sp. NPDC006872. The sequence continues at coordinate 104,599 of NZ_JBEYIL010000027.1, read as the reverse complement.
AGGTCAGCGGGCTTGGGGGGCAGAGGGGGCACAGGGGGCGGATCCATTTCGCCGACCGGCGTCGGCTCCACAAGTATGGTCGGCCGCCAGCCTCGCTGGGGCCTCGGTGAGAAAATGCTGCTCGTGTCAGAGGCGCCGCCCGGCACGGGAGGTACGGGGTTCGGTCCCACAGGCGTCGGTGTGGACATGCTGCTCCTCGGGTCGGTCTCGGGCTGATGGACACGCGCTCGGTTCCGGGTGCTCTCATCACTACGGCTCCGGCCGACCGAGAGTTCGAGGGCTGTCTGACGTCGTGTCATGCGGCGCGCGGACTCCCGCTGGCCGGTGCGAGCGATGCGCCGGCGCCCTAGAGGACGATCCCGTGGGAGCGCAGGTAGGCGATGGGGTCGATGTCGGAGCCGTAGCCGGGAGCCGAACGCATCTCGAAGTGGAGGTGCGGCCCGGTGACGCGGCCGGACGCGCCGGACAGGCCCAGTTGGTCTCCCGCGCTCACCGTCCGCCCCATCCGCACGGTGATCTTCGAGAGGTGCGCGTACAGGGCATAGAGTCCGTCACTCTGGTACAGAAGGACAAAATTTCCGTAAGCCTTGTCATATGCCGCGCACACCACGGTGCCCCCGCGCGCGGCGACGACCTCGGTGCCCACGGGTACCGCCAGGTCGACTCCGGTGTGATGCCCGGCCGCCCATGAACCGGGCTGGCCGTACCGGGCGGTGACGACGTATCCGTCGACCGGCCGATACGTGTCGCCGGCTTCGGACGACGGGCGCTGAGTGCCCCGGGACGGCTCGGGCGCCGGGTCCTGGCCGGCCGTGGGATCCGGGCCCGGGGCCTCCACCGTCTCGCCCTCGCCCGTCGGTGACACCGTCTCGGTGAGCGGCGGCCCGTCTTCCGGATCCTCCACGACGGACGGGGGAGAGCCGCCGTCGAGGGGCTCTCCCCCGGCGCTGTCCGGCGGCACGAGGTCATGGACGACCACCGGGGAGGGCGAGGCAGAGGCCGATGCCGATGCCGCGGGCCGGTCATCGACGGCGAAGGCCGTGAGAAGAGCCGCGCCGAGCACGGCCAGGACCGACAGGGCGGCCAGGACCCGTCGACGGCGGCGCGGACGGAATGCGTCCGGCCCGAAGTACTCCATGAGGGGTTCTCTCTGTTCGGGATGCGGGTCGGTCACCGCGGACCGCCGATGACGCCGACGGCGACGCTCCGGCACACGTCATGGGCCCGGTGCCGCCGTGGGCGACGCTCGTGGCACCCGGCCGCGGGACGGGACGCGCGTCAGGGCTCTTCGATCGGCACGGGTTCCGTCTTGCGGTGCCTCCCGGGCTTGCAGCCCGCGAAGGTCCCCGACGGGTCGCGCAGGGTGAGCATCACCGGGTTGAGGAAGTCCCGGTGCCATGACGCCGGACCGGTCAGCGGAGCATCCCCGTTGGTCAGTGCCATCCAGGCCATCCACAAGCCGTACAGCTGTGCGACAGCCTCCAGGTGTTCCCACCAGCGCGTGCACCAGGCGGCCGTGGAGGAGACCTCCCGGCCGTAGACCGGCAGCAGAAGTCCGTGCACCCACGTCGCGAGGTCGGCTGTCGCCGAGCCGAACGCCTCGCCCGACTTGTAGAGAATGAAGGGCGGTTCGGCCGGCGCAGGCGCGTCCGGCGCGTCGCCCGCCTCTCCGCCCGCCCCGACCTCCGCCGCCCCGGCCTCCGTGGTCCCTATGGCCTCCGTGGTCTCCTCTATGGCCCAGGAATCCGCGTCCGGGGCCGGTGAGCCGTCCGCCCCTACGGTGTTCTCCTCGGCCGGGGGGCCGCCCTCCCCCGGTGGCGAGCCGTCCGGGGCCGTCGGATGTGGTGCGCCCGCGAGATCGGGCGGCCGGACAGCGGTGTCCGATGACGGCGGGCCGGGCAAGGGCAGAGGCGGGGAGCCCTCGGCAGGCGGCGGGTCCGGTTCGGTTCGACCGGGCGACAACACCGACACCGGGCGGTCCGGCTCGGACGGCGGCGGCGAGGTGGCACGCGCCCAGCCGTCCGCGTCCGCGCCCGGGAAGCCGTCGGGGACGGACCCGCCGAGGACACCGCGGCCCTGGATGAGGGAGCGGGGGTCCGGTGCCGGGTGGGCGAGACCCGTCGTGCCGTCGTCACTGTTCGATGCCATGGCTCACCCACTTCTCCGCCGCGCGCCTGGTGATCGCGGCGGTCTCCTCGGCCGCCGCGGCCGAGATGGCGGCCGCGCCGGGCTCCTTGTACCAGGGGCGCAGCCGGATCAGTGCGGGCCTGACGCCGGTGGCCAGCAGCAGCGCCGTGCCCTTGGGGAGGGCCCGGATCCGGTCGGGCGGCAGGATGGGGTCCAGGCGGTACGAGATCGACCGTGACGTGCCCTCCTTGCTCCGCGAGACGCTGACGGTGCTGACGTCGTGATGGCCCACGAGCTTGGACACCTTGTCGACGAAGTCGGCGTCGTCGAGCCCCGCGCCGAGGAGTTTGATCGTCGCGGCGCTCCACAGGGCGTCCATGCCGGCCTCGCCCCAGACGCGGCTGCCCTGCCGGTAGCTCTGGAGCAGGGTGACCACGTTGATCCCTCGTGATCCCAGATGGCTGTAGAGATCGGGGAGATCGGATATGCGGCACACGTTGGCCGCCTCGTCGAGGACCGCGGTCATAGGGGGGTCGAGGCGCCCGCCCATGCGTTCGGCGGCCATGACGCCGGCGCGCATCGTGCCGTCGGCGAGCCCGGCGATCACTCCGGCCGCGGAGCCGCCGCCGTCCTTGGAGAGGAGGTAGAGGGTGTCCCGGGTGAGGACGTGCTCGTGGGGCCGGAACTCGGGGAGGGACGGATCCCGTGTCACCCAGGCGAGGATCTCCGGGTCGAGCAGGCAGGAGACACACTGGCGGGCGGTTTCGTAGATGCCGTCCCGGGTCTCCACCGCTCCTCGCACAGTGCCCTGGAGTTGTTCGGCGAGCGCGTGCATCCCCATGTCGTGCAACAGGTCGATCGGGGTGCGGTCCGACGGATCGGCCAGCCAGGCCAGCAGTTCCGTCACCGGCGCCTTGCCGCCGGCGGCGGCGTGGAAGAGCGCGGTGAGGGTGTTCTGCGCGGCGGATATCCAGAAGTCCTTCTTCGACGAGTCGTCGTTGACGGAGGCGACGAAGTGTCCGGCGAGCCGGCGGGCGCCCTCGATGGTGACGCAGTCGGCGAGCATGTCCCACCACATCTGGCGGGGTGCGTGGGCGATGCCCTGCGGATCGAAGGTCCACACCCGGCCGGTCCTGGCGCGTTCGGCCCGGGTGACGGCGTAGACGTCGGACTTGTTGGACGTCAGCAGAACGGCGCCGCGGGCACGGAGCACCCGCGGGATCGCGATGCCCGTGGACTTGCCGGCTCGCGGTGCCATGAGGTCGAGTTCGACATCCTCGAAAGAGGAGCGCAGTTCGGGTCCTTTCGGGGAGAGGTCACCCAGCAGGTTGCCGGTGTCGTCGGCCTCCAGCTCCTTGACGCCCTTGAGCGAGGGACGCAGTTCGCGCGCTCGGGCGGCGATGCCCTCAGGGGCCAGGGCCGCGAGCTCGCGCGCGCCGGCCAGACCCGTACCGCGCCCGAGGCTGCCGCGGACGATCTTCACGAGCGGGACGACACAGGCGACGACGGCCGCGGACACGGCGACGATGCCGGTGTACACGGCCAGGGGCGAGGCTCCCGGCCAGATCGGCCGGGCCCCGTGGCCGGCCAGTTCGGCGAAGGTCGACAGGGCGAAGGGCGGCGGGTTCCAGCCCGCGCCGGTGGCCGCGGCGGCGATGGTCCCGCCGAGCCAGACGATCGCGGACAGCAGCAGCGTGACGCCGGCGACGGCGACGATCGCCCACGGGGCGAGTTCGTTGGCCGAGGGCCTGGGGCGGGGACTCAAGCCGGCTTCCCCCCTTGCCGGAGGGCGGCGGCTCCGGTCTGTCCGTCGGCCGCCCAGCGGCTGTTGGTGTTGTGCAGGTCGCGTTCCGTCTCGGTGATGGCGACCTTGATGGGGATGCCGGGCCGACCGCCGACCTTGATGAGGAAGCGGCCCCGTCCGGGCGGCTCCTCGTGGCCGCCCGTGATGGCCCAGCCGGGCGGGGACGACCAGGAGGAGACAAGATCGATCTCCCGATCGGAGAGCCCGACCACCCGGCCCAGTTCCTCCATCTCCGTGCGGGGAAGGCCCGCGCACACGACCATGCCCGCCCGTTCCACGAAACCGCGGGCCTTGGCCCGGTCGGACTCGGTACCGAGGGCCTCGGCGTCCTTGAGGGTGTGGGTGATCTTGGCGTCGCCGAGGCCGAGGGAGCGGTTGAGGCGGGTGAGGGCGTCGATGCGGTCGACGATGCCGGAAGCGGCGCGCAGCGGGCGCCACAGTTCGTCCAGGACGGTGAAGTACCAGCGCCGCGGGGCGAGTCCGGCGTCGGCGAGGGCGTGTGCGGCGGCCACGGCTCCCAGCCCGTCGGACCAGGCCGCCAGCATCGCCGCGGCGGTGAGCTGGGTGTCTGCCTCACCGATGCGGGAGATGTCGATGCACACGGCCGGGGCGGAGGAGTCGATCCGGGTCGACGTCGGTGAGGCGAAGGTGTCGCCCAGCGGACCGTCGAGGATGCCGAGCAAGGAGCGGTGCAGCGGGTCGACGGCGTCGCGGTAGCGGGTGTCGTCGCCGCGGTCCAGGGTGACCGCGCGGACCCGGTCCGGTCCCTCCTGGAGCACGGCGAGCAGGTCCGGTAGCAGGGGCGGTCTGCCGCTGGGCAGACGTTCGCGCAGATGGTGCAGGGCGGCGGAGAGGATGGACTGCTCGTGGTCGTCCATCGGCCGGCCGCGCACGACGGTGATGAGGGCGGCGACCATGTTGAGCACCCGGCCGTGGGCCTCGGCCGCCAGGGCCTGTCCGGCCGGGCCGCCGAGACGGGCCGCGGCCTCGCCCATGGCACCCGGGTCGAGGATGTTGATACCCCCCACTCCCCGGCCGATGGAGATGACCTGGCCGCCGAGGGCGCGCACGGTGTCGGCGTAGTCGGGTTTGAGGTCGCCGAGGACGAGCGGCACCACTCCGGTGGCGGCCAGGCCGATGAGCATGCGGTTGACCAGGGTGGATTTGCCCAGGCCTGGCATGCCGAGCATGAACAGCGAGGGGTTGGAGATGTAACGGGCCCTGGTGAACCAGGAGATGGGATCGCCGCACACGGTGGCACCCGTGTCCAGGTGCTGACCGAGCGGAACCCCTGTCATGGGCGAGCCGGAGCCCGCGGCGAACGGCCAGAGCCCGCAGGCCTGGACGGTGGTCGCGCGCCACAGCGTCGGCGGGTCGAGGTTGCCGATCTCGCCTCCGCCCGGTCCCGGCCAGCCCCGCGGTCCGGGCTTCGGCTGCCGGCCGCCGCGCGGCCCGTGGAACGGGGAGGCGGGCGGGCGCCTCCCCGAGGTGTCGCCCTTGCCGTTCACAGCGCCTCCTGGAGTGCCTGGGGAATGAGGGTGTGCTCCCACGGCAGAACGCCGACGGGGAGCGTGCAGGTGAAGGCGGCGGCCTGCATCCGGTCGGCCGGGCGCAGGGAGAGCCTGGCCGCCGCCTGGAGGTTTCGGACGGTGACGGCGGCGTCGGGCAGTTGGCGGGAGGAGTCGACGGTGACGGTGAGCATCAGGGAGAACTCGACAAGTCCGGCTCCGGCGGCCTCTTCCGTTGCGGTCTGCTCCGCCGCCCGCATCTCCGAGGCGGCGCGGGCCTGCATCATGCCGCGGCCGGAGGTCGCCATGAACTGGGCTGCTCGGCGGTCTGCCTCCACGATCCGCGCCGAGGTCGCCGGATCGATCGGCCGGTAGAACAGGGCGACCCGCTTGCGACGGGTGCCGGGGGCCGCTTCCAGCAGGCCGCGCAGCACGCTGGAGCGTACGGTGCCGCGCGGTGCGAGGGTCAGCAGCCAGCTGCGGGACACCCCGGAGTCGTGCTGGTAGGAGCTGACGGTCTCGACCGCGGCGGCGGGGCCTGAGTCCTCCCACTCCAGGCCGGTACCGCCGTGCCGGGCGCGCGCGTCCAGCACGTCGCCGGCGACCGCGGGGTCGTAGGCCACGCGTACGACTTCCGCGATGCGCTCGGCGGACAGGGGTGCGGCGGATCCGCCGCCGGCTCCGACGAGCCCGCTCAGCAGGCTCGGGATGCGCATGGCGAGCTCCGTGACGATCTCGCTCCGGTCGCGCTTGTGGCCGGGGGCGACGCCATAGGTGAGGGCGATGTAGGTGTGCATCTCGGAGGAGGCGGAAGGGTAGCGCTCGACGACCTCTCTCATGACGGCCTGCGCGGCGGCCGGCGCGTTCTCCTTGATCCTCGGCAGGACCTCGTTGGCCAGCCGGGTGCCCGGGTCGGGTGCCGTCTCCACGATGACGCAGGCGCCCCGCAGTTCGGGTTCGTGCGACAGCCGGGCGAGCCAGTGGCCCCAGGCCGCCACCCATACGTCGGTCTGGTCGGGGTCCACGAGCGAGCCGCCGTCGGGTTCGCAGCCGAGCACGATGGTGTAGGTGTTGCGGCCCGGGTGGTGCAGTACGCCGAAGGGGCGGTCATAGGCGTCGCGGCCCTCGCTCATGGTGATGCGGCTGAGCAGGCCCGGCGGGCGGAAGCGACCGCCGGGCCGCTGTGACAGCGGGCCGCTGACGTAGGTGTGGGCCCCCTTGGCACGCCGGCGGAGCCAGCCGACCCGCAGCGCCAGGAGCTGATAGAGGTTGCGGCCGTCCTGGGTGCGCACCGTCAGGGGCGCGAGCGCGAGGGCCAGCGGGAGGATCACGAAGAGGGCCGCCACCAGGGAGATCAGTGAGACGAGCAGGGTGAGGACCAACCCGCTGAACACGCCGAACGTGCCGACCAGCCCCAGGGGGCCGAGTCCGGGGCGTCGTGGGCGCCGCCAGTTTCCGTAGGTGGGATGCGTAACTGCTTCTGTCGACATGGTGCTTCCCGAAGGGTGAGTGGCTGAGGTGTCGGGCAGCCGTTCGCGAGGGACGGACGGCTGCCCGGGAGATGTCACGCGGTCTGGTCGGCCGTGGCCGGACGCCGGGCGGCCGCCCGGGCCGGCCGCGCCCCTGTCAGCGGTTGTGTCCGCGGTCTCCGTCGGCTCCGTCGACAGCTCCGGCGGCTATCCCGCCCACCGTCTTCACCACCGCCGTGCCGGCGGCGACGGCTGCGCCGACGGGGCCTGCAGCGAGCGCGGCGGCCGAGCCGGCGCCAGCGGCGGCTCCGGCACCAGCGCTGGCGCCGCCGCCAGCGGACGGGGCGCCCGCGGCGCGGGCGCCGGACGGGCCGGCTCCGCCGGATCCACCCGCCGGACCCGGCATTCCGCCCTGGCTCCCGCCCCCGCCCGTGGCGCCGCCGATCGACTTCGCGCCGGAGGCGAGCGAGCCGGTCAGGGCTCCGACGCCGCCGGCGCCTCCGGTGCCGAGGGCGGCCGTGGCCGGGACCACGAGTTTGAGCAGGGCGGGAAGGGCGACCGCGGAGAGCAGGAGGACGCCGATTCCGGCGATCTTGACGTGGACGGCGTTGTCGTCGTTGGTCTCACTCGTGGAGATCATCTCCGCGCCGGCGAAGATGACGAGCCCCGCAGCCGGCTTGTACAGCAGCCAGGCGGTCATCCAGCCGAGGTGCTTGCGCCACCAGCCGGTGCCCCAGTTGGTCATGGACGCGGCAGCCGCCATCGGAAGGGTGCCGAGCAGGATGATCATGACGCCGAGCCGGACGTACATCAGGATCGTCTGAACGATGGCGGCGACGAGGAGGAGCAGCGCGAGAACCAGCAGCAGTACCGACTGGATGTTGTCGGCCCCGCGGCAGCCGATGCTGGTGACCTGCTCCTGTGCCGAAGTGGCGAAGAGGTAGTCCGCGTAGCGGTCGGCCAGGCGGGCCAGTGCGGTCACGACGGCTGTCGCGCCACCGGCCACGAGAATCACGCGCAGCAGGCCTTTGAGCGCCACGCCGCCGGCCTCGCCCCGCCGTTCGAGCGCCATGCGTCCGGCGGCGAAGATCAAGGACGCGACGGCGGTGTAGACGACGATCCACTGTGTCTGGTCGTTCACCGCGCTCGACGCGTCGGTGGAGAGCGTGGGGATGTTCGTGGTGAGGTCACCGAACGCGGTGATGGCGGCCGCGAGCACCTTGTTGGCGATCACCGCCAGGATCGTGCCGATGGGGTCACCGAGGAAGTCGAAGAAGCCCTTGACGACGTCGCCGGGGCCGCTTCCCGTTTCGCAGGCCATCTCACGCCTTCCAGAGGACGAAACCGGTGGTACTGGCCGTTGAGGACATTTCGGAGTGCAGACCTCCGTCGCCGCCCGGCTTCACCTTCCAGTCGCCCCCGCTCCACAGCAGGGTGACGGAGGTGGTGAAGCGCAGCCCGCTCACGCTGCTGATCAGGAGGTCGACCGTGGCACGGTTCGAGGTGTAGTCCGACACCCGGTATCCGGTGTAAGTGCCGTTCTGGCGGCCCTCGATGTCCCGGTCCGGCAGGGACGCGCGCTGAGAGACGAAGAGGTCCCGGGTGAATCCCGCCACGACCTGGTCACGTGTGACGACGCGCCAGTCCGGAGAAGTCATCTGTGCCGGTATGACGTGCGCCGCCAGGACCGCTCCTGCCGGGGTGCGGGCGAAGCACCAGAGCACCGCCCCCGCCGAGCGGGTCGGTCCCGCCGTCGCGGAGACGGGAACACGTGTGCCCCCGATGGTCCGCCACCGGATGTCCTCGGGCGGCGCCTCGTCCGTACCGTGGTCACGGTCGTCGGTGACGCATCCCTGAGGCCTTCCCGGGGTGTCGGCCGCGGCGCGGGTGAGCGGGCCGGGCGCTGCGGTCGGCGCCGGCTGCCCGGACCGCCCGTCGCCCGTCACCACCGCGACCAGGGCCGTGATCATGGCCGACGACAGGAATCCGGCGGCCATCAGCCAGCCCCGTCGGGTCCAGAACGGCGCCTGCTGTTTCTCGGCATCGGCTGATGTCGTCACGGGAACCCTCTCTTCCCGTCTAGTTGAAGACGAACTGGACGAGCGGTCCCGCCGTGGCGACGAGCACGCATCCGCCCAGGACCATGCCGAGGCGGCTCATGTGTTCGGAACTCTCGCCGCGCTTCACCGAGATGGCCATCATCGCGCCCGTCACCAGAACGCCGGCCACACCTGCGGCGGTGCCGGCCCACGCGGCGATGCCCAGGACGAGGTTTATCTTGTCGGTGAGCGCCGCCGGCGCCTGCCGGGTGGGATTCGGAACACCGGCGGCGAGAAGCCAGTTCATGAGATGTCTCCAAGATCGAATGTCTGTGAGAAAGGGAAAGCGGGGGTCGCTACCGGCCCGTGCGCCGTGTGCTTCACAGGCCCAGATAGCCGAGGTACTGCACGAGGGGACCGGCGGTCGCCGCGAGGACGCATCCGCTGAGGACGAAGAACAGACCGCGCAGGTACGAGGCCCCTTCGCCCATTTCGCCACGGCGCAGCTGGATCGCCATCAGGATCCCCGTGATGAGCACTCCCGCGACTCCGGCAGCGGACGCAGCCCAGGCGAGAACGCCGAGAACGAAGTCGGCGTCCGCGCCCGGTTGGAAGGGAGGGGCCGCGAGGATGTCGTGAGCAGCCGTCTGGCTCGTCATTGTCCGTCTCTTTGCGTTGGTCCCGCCGGCCCGATGAGTGCCGCGAGTTCGACGATGGCTCTGGGCGCTTTGGCGACCGGCTCGCCCACCCGCCACTGGCTGATCCACGGGACGCTGATCGTGCGGGCCGCGGAACGCAGCACCCGGACCCGGCGGAACAGTTCCAGCGGCAGCCGCCCCGGGGCGTCGGCCACCAGAACGACCGCCACCAGGTGAACTCCGGGCGGATGGCGGCCCGTTCTCAGCGCGTCGAGGGCCTGCGCCGCGGCTCGCAGCCCTCTGTCGTGGGTGCGGGCCAGCAGCAGCGTCCGTCCCGGTTCCCCCCGGCCGACGTCCGGCCAGGCGTGGCCGATGTCAGTTCCGCCGAGTGCGGCCGCGAAAGTGGTGGCTCCGGCGCCTCCGTGGGCGTTGGCCCAGCTGATGTCCGCGGTCCGTGAGGCTGCAGGAACGTCTTCGGCGTGCTCGGCTCCGTGTGTCCTCGCCGGGCCGGGCACGGCAGCCGCGGCCCCGGGGCGCGGGGGGAGCAAGGGGAGCGGGGGATGTCGCCGCTGTGCGTCCTGCGGCGACGGCCGCTCCCCGGCCGGAGCTCCGAACTCATCCGATTCGTGGGGGACTTCAGGCGTGGGTACCGGCCCGCGGATCCACGCATCCGACGAGGACGCCGCGGCCGGAGTGCCCATCGTGTTCGTCTCCTCTGTCCTGGGTGCGTTACGCGGGCAGGCCGAGAGCAGGCTCGACAGCTGGGTTTCGGCGGGGCCGACGACGCGTGCCACGGCCTGCCCGCGTGGGCGCTCACGGCGGGTCCGGGCGGTCCCTGTCCACCTCACCGGACGTCGGTGCCGGCGGCCACCGTGTGCTTCCTTCGACAGACACACGGACGCGTGCGGTCACACAGTTCACCTGGAACTCGACCAATCAGAATTGAACTGTCCGGGCCCCTGGCTGCGTGTCCGAGCAGGAAGACATCCGTCGCCGTGCCTCGCGGCGGAGGACGGCGTCGTCGTCGCCCGGTGACGAGTCGCCGAGCCGGCAGGACACACACGCCTCGTCCCGGGCGGCAACGCCTCGCGGACCTGGGCACACATCCGACCGCGTCCGGCGGAACTTCCCTGTGGTGCCGCACGGCCGGCTTCTCACAGCGTGCCTGACCCCAGCCGAGCTCAACCTCTCCCCCAGACACGGAAGGTCAGTGAAGTGCCCATCTTCCGGCAAGAGAACCGCAAGGCCCAGTCGGCCGGTCCCCTGACGGGCCCTCGAGCGGCTCCCGGGAAACCACACGGTGCAGCGGTGCACCGGTGCCATGTCTTCATCGCGTCCGACGGCACGATCACCGTCGACGGGGAGGACATCGAGGTGGCGGGAGGCTCCGCCGAGACCGCCGCCCTCGACCACCTGCACCAGCTCGCTCTCACGATGGCGGGGCCGGTCGAGGCGTCCGTACTCGATCATCAACGGCGTCTGACCCTGGTGATCAGGGTCGGGGCGGACGGCGCGAGCGAGTTCCTCAAGCCCCCGGTCCTCCTCGACGAGCTCCGGGCGGCCTCGCCCGCGGCCCGGAACGCGGCGGCTCCTCCCCCGGAGGTGACGCCGCCACGTCACGGTTTCGACGACCCGGCGGCGACTTCCGGGGCCGCTCCCCCGTCCGGGCGGACGGCGACCCGGCCGGACGGTCCGCAGGCCGACAGCGATCCGGCGACCACCGTGCTGAGGCCTGTCACGGCCGCGTCCGCGGGAGGGGCGCCGGCGTCCCCGCCCCGCAACGTGCCCGGTCCGGCCGCCGAGGACTCCCCCGGACTAGCCGGCACCCCCGTTCCCGGCACTGCGGCCCATTCCCCGGATCCGGCCGAACGCCTGCCGCACCCGGGTCCGCCGGTCCTCCCCGCCCCGCCGATACCGGCCGCCCCCGTACCCGTCGTCCCGCCCGCAGCACATGGCACCGCGACGCGACACCCTTCCCGTCCAACTCCTCCGTATGCCCAGGATCCGGCGCTCCCGGTAGCGCCGCCGCCACCGCCGATGCCACCGCCGGCTCCCGCTTCTCGCCCGGCCGCCGCCGTGCCGGACAGCGGTGGGCCGGCCGGTGGATCGGCTCCGGACCGACCGGGCGCCGTGTCGGCGCGCCTGCCCCCCGTGGCGTCGCAGGGGGGCGCACACCCCGCTGCGCGGCAAGCCGAACGCGCCGCGCCGGCAGCCGTCGGCGTTCCGGAAGAACTCCGGGCGGGCGTCGCCGCCGTCGGCGACGCTCTGACAGCCCGGGACCTGGTGCGCGCCGAGGAGCGCGCGGCCGCGCTCCAGGAGCAGGCCGTGAGCACGTTCGGGACCACACACCCCTTCGCGCTGGAAGCCGGCGCCCTTCACGCCTATGTGGCTCACCTGTCCGGGGATCAGGGCAAAGCGACGGCGCTCTCGCTCCAGGTGGCCTGGATGCGGCACTACCAGAGCGATCCACGCGCTCACGAGGACCTGGAGCGGGCCTGCGCCACCTGGGAGCTCCTGACGTCACCTCACATCGCGGTGTCGCTCGGCAGGGAGTTGCTGCTGCTGTGGGAACGCATCGGCACGGGCCACGCCACGGAGGGGCACAAGTCCGTGGTCGAGCGCCTTTCTCACTTCTCCCGGGTGTCCGCCCCTTCCTTCGCCCCTGCCTCGCTCGGGGGTGCCCCGGCAAATCCTTACCTGCTCTGAAAACGCCGCCGGGGCGCTCGGAAAGAAATATGTCACGGTCGTGTATCAGCGGAGGGTTCCCAGAACCCTCGGGCGGGTGCGGCCCGTGTCCGGGGTGTCGACGTTCCGGAAAAGCCCGGAACGACTTGGTCTCGGAACTTTCTGTGGGGGTTTGCATGTCTCACACGCGTACTTCAGTTTTTGCGGCGGTCACACTTGCCGGCGCGCTTCTCCTCACCGCATGCGGCGGCGGGGACGACGAAAAGGCCGCGGCACCGTCTGATTCCGCCTCTGCGGCCGCCTCTCAGCTGACTTTCAAGAACGGCACCGCGCAGCAGAACAACGCGAATCTGAGCACCGGTGACCTGGCGGCGGACGCGGCGCCCGCACGGCAGGCCGCTGCGTCCAGTCCGGTGATCCGGAAGTGGGTACAGCTGTCGGCCAGTCAGGTGGGCGGCTTGGATCCGGTGGTCACGAACGGCGCGGGGTTCGTTCTCTACCGTTTCGACAAGGACAAGACCGATCCCTCGACGTCCAACTGCTTCGACGAGTGCGAGAAGCAGTGGCCTCCACTCGAGGTCGCGACAAACGGCAAGGTCTTCATCGACGGAATCAAGAAGTCCGACGTCGGTTTCATCAAGCGGGGCCAGGGATATCAGGTCACGATCGGCGGCTCTCCGGTCTATCTGTTCAGCAAGGATCAGGCGCCCGGTGACACCAACGGTCACCTCGTAGGAGGCACCTGGTTCGGGGTGACCCCCGACGGTGGGCGTGCCGGGCAGGATTCCGCCGGGGCCGAGCCCCAGGTCGACCCCGCCGACGGCGGTGAACAGGCCGAAGGGCAGACGAAGTCGGAGATCGTGGCGCGTGTCGAGACGGGCCGGTACAAGATCGTCGAGGACGTCAACGATTCGGAGAGCGCCGCGGGAGTCGTCTCCGGCAAGGGATGCGTGAACACTCCGTCGTTCGGCACGGCCATCAGCCCCGACGACTCCGCGTCCGCGAACAAGCCGATCAAGATCTGGTCCGGCAGGAACTGCACCGGCAGCTCCGCCGTGCTGGAGAAGGGCAGGGGAACCTTCGCGGACTTCGGCATCGAGAAGGTGAACTCCATCTTCATCGGCCAGTTCGCCGAGTAGTGCCGAAATGGTAGAGGAGTAACGCCGCAGCCCGTGCAGGCGAGACTTCGTACGGCGGGGCCGTTCGGACCGGACGCCATATTTCCGGCCCGAACGGCCCCGCCAGTTACCGGGGCCGACCATGGGAACGCAGAACACACATCACGAACAAGCTACGAGGTGGTCTTCAGCAGCCGACGCCACGATCGGACACTGGGGCAGCGCTTCAGCAGCAACCGGCGTTCCCGCTCGGTCATACCGCCCCACACTCCGAACTCGATGCGCTGATCGAGCGCGTACGCCAGACACTCAGCCTGTATCGGACAGCCGTTGCACACGTTCTTGGCCTCCTGCTGGGTCGCGCCCTCGGCAAAGAGGATTTCCGCCTCGCCCGGCCCGCACAGACCTTTTCCACTCCAGTCGGAGATAATCATTTCTCGCACCGCACTCTCCATGAACCCCGTTTTCGAGATTCGCTTGCCTGTAGCACGAGGGTTTGGCACGGTGCAGTTCAAAATTTCCGGCACCCCGCAGGATGCCGCACACCGACTACCGGCGCCCGGAGGCGAGTTGGTGCACCACGGCGGTCGAGTCCGGCTCGGCGACCGCATGGGGCGACAGGGGCTGCGCCAGGGACCGGTCGGTCGCGATGTTCCGAGCGATGGTGAACAGCCAGGTGCGCATGAGGACCGGTGCGGGGTCGGCCACGAGATGCCTCCACGCCCGGACCAGCGTCTCCTGGACGATGTCCTCCCCCACCGCCCGGTCACCGGCCAGCCGTGTCGCATAGGCCAGCAGGGCCTTCCCGTGCTCGGCGTAGAGCGCGCGCACCAGGACTTCACTGCCCGTCACAGACTCCGTCACCGCAGGGGGAACCGTTCCATGAGGCTTCTGAGGCGTCGTCCGCCGGCTGATTGCCATCCGCATACTCCATCCCTGAGGGAAATGCGTCGTTCTACGGCAGACCGAAGTGCTCGGGTTCCGTGAGGGGCGCCGTACCGGGTGCAGTCGGCACGGGGCCGCTGCCTGACCTAGGGAACCCGCTGGGTGTCTACGATTCGTTTACGGCTGATTCACGGACCGATGGACGACATCCGCGATGTGCGCTCACCGCTCCGCCTCGGGGGCGACGACTGTCAGGCCCCGGCAGCCACGTGATCGGTCCCGCGGTAGGCGGCTCGTGCCGGCCTCGTCCGTCGCGGGGGAAGTCCGGTCGGTACGGCCTCGGCGCTGGAGAACTCCCGCCGACCGACGTGGGTCCTACCCGGGGAATGACCGTCCCAACCCACCGAACAAGCGGCCGCTCGGCAGGAAGACAGACCCGCCCCGCCCTTTTCGGCGAGGCTTGCCAGGAAGCCGGCCCCGGCGGCGCGGTAGCCGCACATCGGCTCATGAGCACTCTCGATCAGCGACCCAAGCGACGCGACGTCAGAGAAGGCTCCGCCTGTAGGGCACCGGACACTCGAGGGAGGTGCGCGCTCTCCCGCTCCACCGTCGCGGACATGAAAGCCCGCCACAGGAGCGACCGACCGGTCGGAGAGCTACCCGCACCCGCTGGGTCGCCGTACCGCCCCGCCGGGGAAAGCCCAGCTCAGAGACGGCACCAAACAGAAACAGCGACCCAAGCGACTGAAGCTCGCTATATGCCAGGCGTACAGAATCCTTCTTCCACGGACTCATATACCTGACGCTCCAGTCGCTCCAGTCGCTCCGCAGGCAGTATCAGCTTCCTGACCTGCGCTTCTCACCTGCAGCAGGGCAGTACTCGGCGGTCGCTGAGTAGCCCACCCCCAGTCGCTGGGCCCTCGACCGGTCGACGAAGAGGCACCGCCGCCATCAACAGGGGGGAGAACGTTCTGTCTTGACAGGGCGTCGGTCGACTCACTTGAATGTCACTAGACAGAACGTTCTCCCTCCCCGGTCCCGGGCTGGATGGCGCCACTGTGGCCAACCGTGTCGGCCACCCCGCCTGCCGGCTCCGGCATCAGCGAGCCCCTGGCAGGCGGCAGGGACGCCAGAACACGTCGTTCAGACGGTCGAAGAAATGCACCGGTCACGTAGTTGCGTCACTCACCCACATCCGTGAAAACCTGAACAAGGAACTCCCATGGACACCCTCGTCGGTCCGGCCTCCACCAGTAACCTCGTCGCCCTGCGCAAGCTGTATTTTCAGCGCTTCGCGTTCGCAGCCGTATGGGCCTTCGCGTTGTTCACATCCGCCGACACGATCAATCCCGTGAGCGCGACGCTCCTGGTGATCTATCCCCTGTTCGATGTGGTGGCAGCGGCGGTCGATCTCCGTTCCGCCGCGGCGGACGGCAAAGCGGTTCCGGCGCTGTACGCGAACATCGTGATCAGTTCCCTGGCCGTCATCGGGGTGGCTGTCGCCGCCGCATCCGACGTGCCGGCGGTCCTCCGGGTCTGGGGAGTCTGGGCTATCGCCTCAGGTCTCGTTCAGCTCTTCGCGGGCGCCATGCGCCGACGGCTGGGCGGCCAGTGGCCGATGATCATCAGCGGCACCATTTCCACTGCCGCCGGAGCGTCCTTCATCGCGCGGGCCGGAAGCGACGATCCCACCCTTCAGAACCTCGCGGGCTACGCCTTCCTCGGGGGCGTCTTCTTCCTTGTCTCGGCACTCCGGCTGAACCGCGTCCGCCCCGGGGCATGACCCCGCCCGGTCCTGACGGCCTGGGCTTCTCCGCCTTTCCGCCAGGTGCGCACGGCGCGGCATCCGCTCGGACCGCCAGCGCACCGGCAAAGGATTCGGGGAACCGCCTGGCCCGTTGCGCGCGATACCTCACCCTCGGCGGCTTCGTGAAGACGGCCCGCTGCCGACAGCAGCCCCTTGCCGAGGTCCGTCCCGCAGCCGTGCCGGTACGCGACGGGGCTGAAGACGGTCCGTGTGAACCGGCCGGGCACGCGGACCGTAGTGCGTGCCGAGGGCGTAGGCCGGTGAGGGGGTGCGCATGGACGCAGAACCGGTGTTCCCGGCGCTGTGTACGGAGTGGGGCCCCGGCCTTCCGCTGCCGGCCGGACGGTCGACGGCGGCGGCGGCGTCCGCGACCGGCGCCGTGACCACTTCGTGAACGCAAAGACGCCTTCACCCGGCCGATCGCGGCGGGTCGGTGAAGTCGATGTGCTGCGAGGGTTCGCCCTGTTCGGGATCCTTGTGGTCAACTCCTCGCTGATGGCCGGGCCTTATACGGCGCTCGGCGGTGGTCCGGAAGCCTCGATTGCCGACCGCGCGGCGGCCTGGGCGACGACGGCGCTGTTCACCGGCAAGTTCTATCTCCTCTTCTCCTTCCTCTTCGGCTACAGCTTCGTGCTTCAGGAGCGTGCCGCCCGGCAGGCCGGCGTCGCGTTCGCCCCGCGTCATCTGCGGCGGGCAACGGGGTTGTTCGTGATCGGTGCGGCGCACGCCGTGCTCCTGTACCCCGGGGACATCCTGACGACCTACGCCGTCCTGGCGCTCGTGCTCTACGGTCTGCGCGGTCTGTCCCCGCCGGCCGCCCTGCGCGTCGCGGCCGGGCTGGTCCTGGCACTGGCGGCGCTGCTGCTCGGGTACGGGCTGCTGACGGTGGCCTTCGCGGAGCCCGTGGATCCCGCCCGGTACGCCCGCCTTGTCGCGGGCACCGTCGATGCCTACCGGGCGGCCGGATTCCTGTCGGTACCGAAGGCCCATCTGAAGGATCTGCCGTCTGCGCTCGGCGCGGATCTGCTGTACGCACCCGACATGCTGGCCGCATTCCTGGCCGGGCTCGCCGCCGCCAAGTGCGGTTTGGTGGAGCGGCGGGGACGGGACCGGCGCTGGCTGCGCAGGACCGTCGCGCGGTGTCTGCCGGTGGGGCTGACCGGTGGCGTGCTCACGGCGTGCTGCGCCGCCTGGCCGATGGACAGCCGGTGGTTCCTCGTCGGCCAGGCGGTGTCGGTGCTCACCGCACCCGCGCTCACGGCCTCGTACGCCTGCGGGCTGCTTCTGCTGCTCGACAGCGTGCGCCCGGCGGCGGCCGGGCTGCTGGCGGCCGCCGGACGCATGGCGCTCACGCACTACCTCACCCAGTCGCTGGTCCTTGCCGTGGTGTTCACCGGGTACGGCTGCGGGCTCTACGACCAGGTCGGAGGGGTTGCCGTCCTGGCGGGCGACGTGCTGCTGTACGCCGTTCAACTCGTCTGCGGAGCACGGCTGATGCGGCTGATGCGGTACGGGCCGGTCGAGTCGTTGCTGCGTGCGGTCACGCTGGGTCGGCGTCCCGGTGGCTCCCCCACCGGTACGTGGGTCTCCGGCTCACGGGCGGGGTGACGGGACCACACCACCGGCCTGCGCGGGGGAAAGGAGGGTGGAGACCGTCAGCAGCAGCTGCTCACGTGCCGCGGCCGGATCGCCCAGGTCTCCCCCGACCATCGCTCCGTCCCGCAGGAGGACCAACAGAGCGGTGGTGTGTTCCCGGTCGGCGCAGCCCGCGGCGGTCACAAGGTTCAGTACCGTCTGGCTGAACCAGGACCGGTGGGCTCGGACCGCCCTCCGGACGGGATGCTCGGACTCCGGGTACTCGGCGGCGGCGTTGATGAACGCGCATCCGCGAAAACCGGGCCGGCAGATCTCCGACCCGATGCCCGTCATCATCATGATCAGCAGATCTTTGGGATCGGTGCTCGTGCGGAACGCCTCCGTCACCGCCGACCGGATCTCCTGGTCGCGCCGCTCGACATAGGCGAGCACGAGATCTTCCTTGCTGGGGAAGTGCCGGTAGAAGGTTGCCCGGGTCACCTTGGCCTCGCCGATGACGCGGTCCACGCCCACATGGCGGATGCCATCGGAGTAGAAGATGCGGGAGGCCGCCTCCAGGAGCCGGGCGCGGGCCGGAGACGCTTTTGCGGGGGCATCGGAGGAGGTCACATGGACATCGTACCGGAACGATCGTTCTCCCTGAAGGGTGGGCCGCTTGTCGTCGGGCTCGATGCCCCGCGGTGCAACGTCGCTGGTCGGCGGGCACCCTTGCTGACGTCCGGCCGTCCCCGGCCTTGTCGGCCGTACGTTGCGGCATGCTCCCGTCCTAAGTGACAGAACATTCTGCCTACGCCGAAGCGGGTCGATCTCCTGTGTCTGTGCAGCAGAGTGGGCACGCCATGTGCCGACGCCTCGCGCGGTCCGTGCGCCCCCGTCCAGCCTGAGCGGCGTTCGCCCCGCGCCGGGAATCCCTCTTGACCTCGATCTGGCACGGATATTCTATCCGCCCGGGATCATGAGGACACAAAATATCGTGAGCCCTCCTGCCTTCCGAGCCGCCGAGCAGTCCACGCACTACGTTCTTGCGATGGGCACCAAAAGCTACATCACCCGTGAAACTGCATGTCGAGGATCCAATGCGAATACCATCGATCATTTCCGTAATTGCGCTGACCGCCGGGGCGCTGGGGATGATGAGTCCGACGGCTCAAGCGGACACCTCGTGTCCTTCGGGCGAAGTCTGCCTCTACAAGGACCTTGGCTACGCGGGGCAGATGTTCGTCGTTCCCACCGTCGCAGGGATGTCGTGCGTCAAGGACCTGGCGAACAGTAAGTTCCCGGACGGCAGCAGCGTCGACAATGCGGCTTCTTCGCTCAAGAACAACACGGGCTCTGTGCTGTTCATCTATCAGCATGCCGACCGTCCCGGCATTTACACCGGCATTTCCGCATGGGAATGGGTGGAAGACCTCCGGATCGCCCCGGCCCCCGCCGTGAGCGGAACGGTCGACCTCAACGAGCGGGTTTCCCGCGCCTGCTGACACCATGACCAGCGATGTCTCGCGGGTCGAGCAGCCTACGACCCTTATGGTCACCAGCTTCGCGTCGTCCTCGACCCATGGTTGGCGCCAGGGTTCTCGAGCCGGTCTTCGTGCCCAGTGCCCCCGCCCCTCCCCCTCGGCACTCGGTGCCCGGGGCACCCGTACGCGACAGGGCGGCGACTCGATGGGTCCCCGTGTGAAGGCGGCCCAGCGTGGGGGAACCGGCATCCAACGAAGACGCCGCAGACGGACGTGGACGTGCCGGAACCCGCGACCGGCCACCCGAAGTGGACGAGAGCCACGACAGACCGCCCCGACACCTTCCGTGCCCCTCCCGCAGGTTCGGAGGAGACGCCCTGCCGGTGGCTCAGCTCGCAGCGGTCAGGTCGTGAGCCCGGCCTGACAGTGTGGGTGAACCACAGCAGTCGGCCGCCCGGATCGGTGACCACCTGCACGTTCACCCCGTGCCGGCGGTGCTTGGCCGAATGGTCGGCCCGTCCTCCGCCGACCCGGTCGCACTCGGCGAGCGTGCCGTCCAGCAGGACGAAGTCCGCATCGGCCTCGCGCAGGACTTTCAGCAGACCCGGCGCGCGTTCGGGGAGCAAGTGGATGAACGCGCTGGTGCAGGGGTGGGTGGTGGACTCGCTGATTCCGAAGCCCGGCAGCGATCTTCGCCAGAGTGGTGCGCTCGCGCAGGTACACCAGTGCCACCATCACGCTGAGACGGGCGGAGCCTGGAGCGCCGGTCACTCTCACGGGCGACGACGAGCATGGTCACCCACGCCACGAGCGCATGAGGCAGGTCGAGTGCGGCCAACGAGGCCCCCCAGCAGCGTGGTTGAGACGTCAGACATCTCGATCAACAGCGCGGGGGCCTCACTCGTTGCGCTTCGCGGACCGTCCCCCGATCAGCGGCCGCGCTGAAAAGGCTGACGGTGCCGAAAACGGTGCGAAGTCATCCCGACGTCCACCTGGCCACCACGAAACGCAGGCCGGCGAGAATGCCAACGACCTCCCCCGCTTGTTCTCCGCCATCCGCCAGCTCGTACCCCGACTGACGGGACCCTGCAGTAGTCGCGGTCAACGCGCCAGGTCGTCGTCCCGCTCGCCGGCATCTGCTCGGCTTGCCGCCGCAGAGCTTCGTGACGCACGCTGAGCCATGCGCCCATGCGCCCATGCGCCCATGAGCCGTTTGACGGACGACGGGTTTCGGTGTCGACGTGTGGTGCATCCGCCCGGCACGCTCGTGCAGCTCCGGCGGTCCTTCCTGGAAGCAGGCAACACTGGGCTTCCTCTGGCCGTGTCTGTCTGACCTGCTGTCACGCTTTCTCATGTGTCGGAGAACGTCGAAATCATGTTGTCGTATTAGACTCCAGGTCACTCGCGGGGGCGTCGGGAAGGTGGCACCGTCTGCCGTCTCTGACAGGGCGTTATCTGAGAGGGCGGGTCGTTGGGGGAGGCGTTGCGGTTCGCTGTCCTGGGGCCGGTCAGGGCGTGGCGGGGTTCGGAAGAGGTCGAGCTGGGGTCGCCGCAGCAGCGTGTGGTGTTGTCGGCTCTGCTGCTGGCTGAGGGTTCGCTGGTTTTGAAAAGTGAACTAGTTGACGCTCTGTGGGGGGTTAAGCAACCTGCTTCTGGGCTTGCTGTGCTGCGGACGTATATTCATTATCTGCGGAAGGCGTTGGAACCTGACGGGGCGGCCGCGACGTCCGTAATCCGTTCTGTGGGGGACGGATACCTGCTTCGTGTTTCAGAAGGTGCGCTGGATCTCAACGTTTTCCGGGAGCTGTCGGCTCTTGCTGATCAGGCGCGGCGTGCGGGGAAGTCGGATGACGCGGCTAAGTACCTTCGTGATGCTCTCAGGTTGTGGCAGGGGCCGGCCTTGGCTGATATTCGAGGCGAGTATGCGGAGGATCAGCGGCACTGGCTGGGGGAGTTGCGTCTGTCGGCGGAGGCTTCTTGTCTCAGGCTCGAGACTGATCTCGGTGCGCATGAGAGTGTAGTTGCGGAGCTGAACGGGCTGATATCTGCTCATCCGTTGGATGAGCGTTTCCGGGCGGTGCTGATGCTGGCCTTGTATCGATCGGGCAGGCAAGCGGCAGCCCTCGAAACCTATCGGGAGACGCAGGTCCTGCTCGCGGAGGAGCTGGGTGTCGATCCCGGTCAGGAACTTCAGGAGTTGTATCAGCGAATTCTGCGTGCGGACAATGAACTCCTCTGCTCGGGAACTCCGGTGTCGTCAACGCCGGTCCAGGCGGTCCCTGTTTCGGTGTCTCCGGTGCCGGCGCAACTGCCTCGGAGCCCGACCGTGTTCGTCGGCCGGGATTCCGATCTGGGAAGTATTTCCCAGATCTCCTTCGGTTTTTCGGCAGCGGTGTACGCCATTTCGGGTATGGCGGGTGTGGGGAAGACTACCTTCGCGGTGTACTGGGCGCGTCAGATCGCCGACCGTTTTCCTGACGGCCAGTTGTTTTTGAATCTGAGAGGTTTCGACCCAGGCGGTACGCCTATGCGTCCGGCGCATGCCCTGCGGATGCTCTTGGAGTCACTGGGCGCTGATCCTCATGGACTGCCGCAGGACATGGACGCATTGACGGGCCGCTACCGCACCCTGCTTGCTGGCAAGCGTGTGCTGGTCCTGCTGGACAATGCTCGTGACGCGGCTCAGGTAAGGCCGCTGTTGCCCGGGGCGGCCGGCTGCGTGGTCATTGTGACCAGCCGTAACCAGCTTCCCGGGCTGGTTGCTGTGGACGGTGCAGCCCCTCTGAACCTCGACGTGCTCCCTGCGGCGGAGGCCCGAGCGCTGCTCATCCGCCGTCTCGGGGAGCAACGTGTGGCGGCTGAGCCCGACGCGGTCTCGGATATTGTGGCTCGGTGTGCGCGGCTGCCTCTGGCATTGGCAATCATTGCGGCCCGTGCGGCTACACGTCCTTCCTTTCCGCTGGCAGCAATAGCCGATGAACTCCAAGCAAGTGCCAACGGTTTGGACGTGTTCAACGGTGGAGATGATGTCGCCGATGTGCGTGCCGTGTTTTCGTGGTCCTATCGTGCTCTTGCCCCAGAGGCAGGCCGTTTGTTCCGTATGCTTTCATTGCATCCCGGCCCTGATATAAGCCTGCCGGCAGCGGCCAGTCTGGCCGGTCTCACTCATGCCCGGACGAAGCAGCTCCTGCTGGATCTCACCCAGTTTCATCTGCTGAACGAATCGGTTCCCGGCCGGTACACATTCCACGACCTGGTTCGTCCCTACGCCATGGAACTGGCCGATGCTCTTGATCCTCAATCAGAGACTCAAGCCGCACGGACCCGGATGCTCGACCACTACCTTCACACCGCAAGAGATGCCGACATGCTGACGTCTCTGGGACGGCCACTGATCTCTTTGGCATCTACTGCGGAAGGGGTGCGCGTCGAGGAACTGAACGGAGATGAGAAGAGGGCTAGGGCGTGGTTCACCACCGAGCTGACGGTCCTCATGACGGTCCTTAGGGAAGCCGTCGTGTACAAACACGACACCCATACGTGGCAATTGGCCTGGAGTATGGCCAACCATCTGCACGGCCGTGGCATGTGGCGAGAAGAAGAGTCAGTGCATCGCTACGCCATGGATGCTGCCCGCCGATTGGACAGCCCCACCGCCCTGGCCTATGCCCACCGAGGCCTCGGCAAGACGATGATAGGCCTGGGTCGTCTCGACGACGCGGTGACTCATGCTGAGCACGCCATCGAACTGTTCACCGAAACCGGTGACATCAGGGCGCGGGCTGAAAGCTATCGCGCGCTGGCTGCGGCACTTGAACAGCTGGGTGACCTCGATGCAGCGCTGGACGCCGCGCAGCAGGCACTCAGTCTATCCCGGGAGTCAGCCGTTCTCCACGGTGATGACAACCGCATTCAAGTGGCCATAGCTTCCGCCCTCAACACGGTCGGCTGGTTTCTCACCCAGCTCGGACAGCACCAACAAGCCCTCAACTACTGCTGGGAAGCCCTGGCTCTTTGCGAGAAACTCAAGGACTACGCTAACGCGGCGAACACGTGGGACAGTATCGGCTATGCCCACTATTGTCTCGGAAATTATGACAAGGCTGTCACCAGCTACCGCAATGCCATAACACTCGACCAGCAATACGGTAGCCCTCCCTGGCACGCCGTAAGTACCTTCGAACGTCTCGGGGATGCTTATCTCGGCGCTGGCCACTTGAACTTGGCGCGCGCCGCCTGGACCGAGGGACTCAACACCATGGACTTGCTTGGTCACCCAGATGCTGAAGGTGTACGGACCAAGCTGCTTGAACTCAGGTCACCGCGCTGACCAGCCACAGCAGTTCTGGCCGGCTGCGGTCCGAGGTGGTCGCCATCGAAACCGTCACCAGCGCCGCCCCTTCCCTGGCGTCCAACCGCTGGCCCCTGCCGCCACCCTGATGACCTTCGACGCAGCCCAGGCTTCCTCGACGAAAACACGTCCCGCGACATCGACGCCGAGCTGATCGGGCCTTGACCGGGTGAAGGCCCTGTTGACGATCACCCGATGCCCCTGGCGTGGCAGCCACCCCTGGCGGGTGAGCTCGGCTGCGAGGCTCCTGGTCGACTCCACCGTCCACTGCAGCGGCGACATCGGATCGCCTCGTTCGTCAGGCTCCACCAGCGCCAGCAGCGCGGACCGCAGACCCGGATCTGATCACAGTCCACTGCCCCCTTCCGGCCACCACCGGGCCTGCGGACCCGGTGCATTGGCTCCTCGCCGGCCTCCAACTCGTCCACGCCCTTGCGGACCGTTGTCTCACTGACCTGGGCAGCCCGCGCGACCGCCCGGCTGCCGCCGTGCCCCAAGATCCGAGCCTCGGCCCCCATCATCAGCCGTCGCTGCCGATCGTCCAGATGCGGGAACAACACCTCGAACTTCACCGCAAGTTGGTGACGAACCGACTCGGAGATGCGCCTGATCGAACAGATGGTAAAGATAAAGTATAAGAAAAGGCGCCCTGTGACCCGTCGTCGACAGGGGTGCGTAGCCCTTTAAGCAGGATCAATCGCACCCTGGAGGTCACTGTGTTTGACTCTCGGAAGACCGTCACTGTGCTGGCTTTGGTCGCCGCGCTCCTTCCTCTTGCTGCATGCAGTTCCGGTGAAAGCGGAAAGTCTCACCATGATGCAGAAGAAGCACCATCAAGGCTTTCGCCTGCTCCGATTCGATCTGAAATAAGTTTCCTTCTTGCGGGCCCAACGCCCACTCCGTCCGGACGGGGATCGACTCTCGCACCGGGTGCGACAAACGGGCCCGTCAGTACGGCGCAGACTGACAACCAACCGGGCAAGCCCTCGCGTACTTGCCCGAGAGAAGTGCTTTGCTTCTACACCGACGCTGACTTCAAGGGAGGTTTTATGTTCGTGAAGCCACCGGCGAGTGAGAGAGACTTCAGGACATCCAGGCAGCCCGAGCTCCACGACTCCATATCTTCGGTGATCAATAATTCCGGTGTAGAGCTGTCGCTCTTCAGTGACATATTTTTTGGTGGACAGGAAAAGAAACTACCGCGCTTCACTCAAGTTTCTAACCTTGCCGATTTCGGGTTCAATGACGTGATATCTTCGTATCAAGCAGTTGCGGTTGCCGGTAGCTAACGTCATTCTGTAATTTCGAAGCCCGTCGTGTCGTCGATACTGGCCCATCTGCCCTGTTACTGAGCCCTTTCAGCGTGGCCACTGATCGAGTGACGGCGTGGTCGTCCGCAATGCACAAGGCTCCCGTACCGTTGAGAGAGGTGTTCGACGTCTCAACTCTTCGGCCAGGAGCCTTGTTGGTCGATATCTCCGGCCGCATCTGCCCGGGCTTGGGCGGTTTGGAGTATCCGCTCGAAGGTGCCGCCCAGGGCCCACCGGCGGAAACGGGTGTGCAGCGTGTGCCACGAGCCATACCGCTCGGGCACATCTCGCCAGGCCGAGCCCGTCCGGAACTTCCACACGATCCCGTTGAGCACGGTTCGATCGTCCAACCGCTTGCGTCCCCGTACGGACTCAGGCAGCAGCGGGCGGACAAACTCCCACTCCGCGTCGGAAAGTTCATGGCGACGTATCACCTGGCCGTGATCCACCACTCAAGAGCAATTGTAGACACCGCCTAGGACCTCTAAGCCAAGATCAGCTACACCACGCCGACAGCCATCCGGACTCTCTGCTCCGAAGCCCCGGGGCGTTGCACGGTTTTCGCCCGACTCGGGTGTGCAGCGTCTGTTGTGAAGGGTGTAGTGAACTCCTTTGGCTTGTGGGCCGTTGCTACAGGTGAAGCTCCCCTCGTACCTGACGGCGGGAACTCGGTGAGGTGTCTCTTATTGTGGAGTTGGTACCCGTGCCTGGAATGCGGGAACTGTACGGAACGGTATACGAGGGTGTCCCCGCGGCGTCGGCGGTACCCATAGCGCTGCCCACCACGGATGGGACGATCGCAGCCCTGGCCCTGGTGGTGAACTGCAGCGTGCCCCGCGCCGAAGTTCTCGACTTCGTCACCCGATACCGTTTCACGACGCGGAACGAGATCGCCCGCGCGGCTGATTCTCAGGCTCGGTGGTCGCTGGAGGCCGACGGTCGGGTCACGTTCCAGTTCCTGTGTGACGAAGGGGCCTCTCGTATCGTCTTCCCCTCGGACCCCCGCATCCATCAATGGACAGCCGTGGCCCGGCTCAGCGGCGGCACCATATCCCTGATGGTGGTTCCTGACTTGGCCTCGACGGATGCTCCGGCTCTGGCTCGCAAGCTGGGTCGGCACGGTGGGGAGTACTGGCACATCAGCGTCGGCCACGTCCCTCTCTGACCGCCGTGCCGGATCTATCGCCCCGGACAGGTGTCGCACCGACGGCGCCGCCCTGGATGTCGCGGCCGGCACCTGCCTGACTGAACGCGACCACACCGATGACGTGCCGTCGTTGGCCCTGAACCGCGGCCGGCAGTCGACGCAGACGACAGAGCACTGCCCCACTCCGCGCACCGACAGCGCGTCGCTGGCGGGGTGGCTGGAGTCACGGAGCGTCGAAGGTGTGTGCTGGGCGACGGACGTGGACAGGAACATCGCCTGCGTGAGCTGCCGGTTGTCGCCGCTGGGCGTGTGTTCGCCGTGGGACGCAGGGCTGCGGGGCGCCGTGGCGTTCGAGGCGCTGGCCGGGTGGATGCTGTGGGCGAGAAGGACCCGAACGTTGCCGTTGCCTGCCCGTGCGGGGATCTGCGGGTACTGGGGGAGCTTGTCGGCCCGGTGGCAGAGGCAGAGGTGGATATGGAAGGGATTTCCTTGGCAGACGGCGGACGGCAGACGGCAGACGGCAGACGGGTGGTAGCGGGCCGCGGAGGCGGGTTCGGTGTCACCGCTGCCGGACCGAACCCGTGGGACACGCCCACCGCAGGCGACGGGGTGCCGGAGCGCTGGGCGGCACGACCGTTGGCGGATGTGGATCTGCAAGGGCCCGGCCCGCGCCTCCTCGGGGAAGGACGGGACCTGTCTCTCGATGCGGTGTCTATAAGGGTGCCCATCGGCGGTTGAGACGGGCGCGGTAGAACCGTTGGACGATGGGAATGTGCTGGAGGCAGAAGAGAACGACGGTGTGATCGACAGGGTTCTGCTGGTCCATGACGAAGATCATGAGAAATCCGAAGGGTGCGTGCCAGGTGTCCAGTCGGGGCCGGTTGAAGAGGTGGCGCAGGGCGGTGCGGCCCCGAGACCGGTTTCGGATGGGGCAGGCAGAGGGCATGGCGTGATCCCGGACTCCGCTGGAGGCGGCGGCCGTGGGCCGGGAGTACTGCACGAAGCCTGGCATCGGTCGTCGACGCCGGGCCGTACAGGTCAGGCTTCCCGACCTGGCCTGGCCGGCTTGCTCAGGCGGCTTAGGGTGGCGGTACGGGCGGGGAGCGCCGGAAAAGCGTGATGCGGTCGCGGTGCTCATGGCCCTCGGCCTCGACGCGACCGGTCGGCCACGCAAGGCGGGCGTCAGTGGAGGCGTGGGACGACGACGGCGATAGCGCGGGCCACGGTGTCGATGTCGGTTTCGGCGGTGACGTCGAGGGTGACGGTGTCGCCGAGGAGGTCGTTGCGGACGTACAGGACGCCGGTTTCGGCGACGGCGACGGTGAACGGCGTGAAGTCCCAGGCTCGGAGGTGACCGGTGGTAGCCCAGGGACCGGGAAAAGCGCTCCAACCCTCGTGCAGGTACGTCAGGCTTGCCTCGGCCGCCTGCCAGATCGTGTAGGCGGGCACGGGCTGGTTGTGGAAGCTGTTGGGCATAGGGGTGTTTCCTTGTAGTCGGTGAAGCGTCGGCGGACGTCCTTCCACTTCCAGCGGTGCGGCGCCATCCACCGGCTGATCACCCGGTGCCACGTGAAGCTGGCCAGGGAGCTCAGGGCGGCTTTGCAGACCACGTGCATGAAGCAGTTGGCCCGGCCGCGCATGATCTGGTTGCGCCTGATCAACATGTCCCTGAGGTTCTGCTGCGATGTTCTGTTCGTCAGGGCACGGATCTTGTCCTTCAGCTGCCGGATGGGTTGGTCAGCGATGAAGGTGTAGACGTGCCAGTTGTCCGTTCCTTGTTTGCGGCGCCACTGGATGCGGAACCCCAAGAAGTCGAACCCGCCGGACATGTGCACCACCTGCGTCTTCCCCTCAGAGAGACGAAGGCTGAGCGGTTGCAGCACGTCGGCGGTGTCCTCGCGCAGCGCCTCAACGTGCGAGGCCCGGGACACGACGCGCCTTCCCCAACCCCGTACGTCGAGGCAAGCATGAACGCCGGCTGGGACAGCCCGTTGCGGGGGCAGCAGTTCGGCTTGGAGACCGGCATCCAGCCGCTACTACGGCAGAGAGGCGAGTGGAGTTCAAAACTGCCGGAGCCGGCCTGAAGCTTTCATCTGGCCTGAAAAGTGAGCCATCCGGCCTTCTGAGGAAGCGCCCAATCCACCTTGTACGGCCCCCTGCTCACTAGATGCGCGCCGAGGGCCTTGGCCGCCGCCGCGGTGGTGCCCGTGCCGTCGAAGGGATCCAGGACGATCCCGAGCGGCGGAGCGTAGCCGAGTGAAGCGCCGGGGCAGGGCCTCGGGCATGGCGGCGAAGTGCCGGGCGTCCTCCAGCTCGGCCGGCACCTTCAGCGGGGTGGTGGGCACGGTCCAGACGCTGGGCAGGCGAGCGTGCCCGGCTGCCCTCGAGGAACCGCGCCTCGTCGAGCTCCTGAGCCAGAACGTCCGGCGTACACAGCCCGATCCTCGTGCAGGTCGTGCGCCTCGCGTGCGAGCTGCAGGTACCGTTCGCCATCGAGCTCGATGCGAAGTTCCCTGGCCATGTGCTTCACGGTAGAGCCGGGGCCCGGTCAGTCCCTAGGCCGCGGGCATCCGTCAACCTGCAGTCCAGGAACGGAGCTGAGCGGCGACCTCCTGTACGCGGGCGTCCTTGTGCTTGGTGCGCATGACGAGCGCCAGGGCTTCCTCCGGCTCGTAGTGCATGTACTGACCGTTGGTGTTGAGGAACGTCTCGGCTACCAGCCAGGCGAAGAACTCGTTCTTCGCCTCCAGCGGCTCATGCAGAGCAACGGTCTCCAGCATGGCCGCGGCCTTCAACCAGTCGCTGGCGTACACGTCACGGTCCATGAAGTGGGCCTGGGCCCGGGCGCAGACGGCGTCCAGCACGCCCAGGTCGAGGCAAGCCGGGTCACCCGGGAGCGTCTGCGCGATCTGCAGGAGCTCTTGCGGGGTGAGGAAGCGGGTCACGCGGCGTGGCCGTGCCGCGTGAACTCGTGCAGGTCGCGGCTGCCCATGGGGGCGGGGTCGGGCCACGTGGCCGTGCTCGTGTCGGCGGCGCGAGTGTCCTGCGTGGCGAAGACCTCGGCGAGCTGCGGGACGCGGTCGCGGGTCCGGCCGAGGGCTTTGAGGAACGGGTCGTCGGCAGCCTTGAGCGCCGCGTCGCGGACGAAGTCCTGGGGGGACTTGCCGACGATGTCGGCGGCTGCCGCGACGCGCGCGTACTCCTCCGGCTCGAAGGGCGGCACCTGGGATCCGTTCTGGTCCATACGAGCGACGGTACCAGCGGATCCGGCTCTCGCCGAAGGCGTTCGGGCAAGAAGAGAGGGGCAGCGGCCGGTGGACGGCGGGTGCTCCTTCAAGTCCCCGGCGAACGTGCCAGGTGATCGTCGACTCGGACGGGGTGGGTGATGGTCACGCGCTGGCGCGGGCGGCCTCGGAGTAGGTGTCGAAGAAGCGGTCGCCCGTGAGTTTGTGGTGAGCGAGCTGCGCGGCGACGGCCTGCTCGTCGCCTCATCGGCCCAGGTCACCGGCGAGTGCGACGGCGTACTGGACGACCGCGTGCTTCAGCGGCTCGTATTTGGCCGGCGCCACCACGCGCATCCCCGGCTGCGGGGTGGCCTTGGCGTCGCAGACGCGGCTGGGGTGCACCATGACGGGCAAGGCCTTGACCTCGGGGTTGTTCTTGTTGAGTCACCGGATGCTGCCGCCGAGCCGGTCCGCGTCCTTCTCGGCGATCGTGTCGGAGGCGCACCCTGTGTTCAGCTCGATCACGGCCTGCCGCGCGGCAGAGAGTCTCCAGAGGTTGTCCGGACCCGTGCCGTACAGCTTCTCCGGCCGGGTGCTCACGAAACCGAGGTGGAGGCCCAGGCGCTGCCAGGCGCGCTCGGCGACGTCGGTGCGTTCCTCATCGCCCCATACGACTTCTTCCAACAGCGCCTTCACCTCGAGGACCGGGTTGACGCCGTCGTCGTACTCGGCGGGCAGGAGCTGCGCGGCCTCGTGCGCCTGCGCGACGGCGGGCCTGATCTGGGTCGGCTCCGCTCCGCCTGCGGGCTTCAGGACGCACTGGTTCTCGTCCAGTGCGTCGGCCAGCGCCTGCTGGGCGGCGACGGAATCCGTCATGTGCAGGCAGGCGGCCCTTTGCTCCGGCAGCCGGCCCCACAGCGCTTGGCCGTCGAGGTCGTTCACGGTCAGCCGGATGCGGTCGGCCGCCGCGGTGGTCCGTCCGGTTGCCGCCAGGTCGAACGCTTCGCGCAGGGCGATGGCCTCCGGTCGTACGGTCCCGTGCTGGGCGCACCGCACCTCGGCCAGTGCCCGGCAGCTGCGCTCGGTCCACTGAGGCATCCGCCCGCGGCAGGCCCGCAGCGCATGGCGCACCGAGTCCAAGCCCTCGCCCTTGATCTGGCGTGCGATATCGCTGCTGAGCTTGAGCTGGGCCTGGGTGGCGGGAGGGGGAAAGGCTCAGGTGGCGCGGTTCATGGATGGCAACGCCGAGGCCGGCTCCGAGCATCAGCACGGCGCAGTAGTCCTCGCTGTCGCGAGCGGCTCAACGAGCACTGGCCTGCAGGAACAGCTTCGCGGCCGACCGCGAAAGGCCACCTCGCCGTTGGCCGACGGCGACGGCACAGGCGTCGCCTCCGCGAACTGTCCGGCTTCCTCTGCCGCCAGCCGGTGCCGCGCCCTCCGCCCTGGGCTGAGCCAATCGGGTGATGCCTGATCCATCAATCGGGTGACTGCACCCGGTGAGGCGCGGCTGCATGTGGACGGGCATGAGCGGCCATGCCAGCGCGGCGATCCCGACCAGATCCGGCCGGTACTGCGGCAGTTCGCCATGCAGCTGCTTCAGCGTAGCCAGGAGCTGCGCCGCTTCGTCCTGCGTGTACCGGCGCTGCTGCTCGGCCTCGACCACGTCCCCGCCCCGGGGCGGCTGTCCCCACGCGCCGCCCGGGGTGCGCGCGTTGCGGTAGACCGCGGTCAGGTCCCTGCGGACGACCGAGACGGAGTCGACGACGTGCGGCACCGCCTCGGCCGCGCGGACCACGTCGGCCAGCACGTGGAACGACGCCTCGTGGGCGGCCGTCGAGGTGAAGCGAGGTGTGCCGCCGATGCGGGCCACCTCGGCGCACCGTGTCGCGATGCCCAGACGGCTGTCCGCTGCCCGTCCCCCCAGCACGATGAGCTCCACCCGGTGGCCCGCCGCATGGTGGCGGCGGGCGCCGTCGAGGAAGTGGGCGACGTCGTCCGGGGCGATCTCGATCAGCAGGTCACCGCGGCGCCCGCGCACGTACGCCTCGGCTTTGTCCTGCCAGGCCCGGTAGTCGCGGCGGATCCGCGCTGACGCCGTGCGCGGCTCCTCTTCGAGAAGCCGGCGGTAGTCGGGGTGGACGGACTTGAACATCCCGCCCTCGATCCGTGTGGGGCGTCGGGCACGCAGCACACGGCGCAGCGTACGCGTCGCATGGGTCTTCCCGGCCCCCTGCGGACCCATCACGTACAGCGCCACCGGCTGATCGTGCGCGGTGATGCCGCCCAGGTACATCGGCACGATCAGCTCGTCGAAGATGAACTCGTGCTCGTCGGCGGACAGGCGGTGATAGTCGATGCCCGGCGGCACTGTGAGCGGCTGGGCGATGCGGCGCACCGGCTCGGCCAAGGCCTGGGCGCGGTCCAGACCGCCGGCGACCGCGAGGCGCCGCTCCGGCGTGCTCACCGACGGGTGCAGTTGCTCTTCCAGGGCTCTCACCTGGCGGCGGAATCTCCAGGTCTCGGGCGCAGTCCACGGCTGTGCTCGCGCCGCTCTCAGTGCCTGGTGGGCGCCCGCCAGGGACTGGTCCGGCCCGGCCGTGACCGGCCCGCTGTCGTACACCACGTGCAGGTCACGCCGTACCACCATGACCCGGTCGGCCAGCTGTTCGGTCTCGATGGTCTCCAGGGACTGCGGCAGGCGGCGTACGCACTGGTCGTGGTTGTCCCACGACACGTACCGGCCGACACCGTCCTCGGCGACCTGGGCCAGGTAGCGCTCCAGCACGCTCAGCTGCGTCACGGCGTCCGCTTCGGCCACCACCAGCACCTCGACGCGGTACCCGGCCTTCCGGTAGGCACGGGCCTGCTCGGGATCGACCACGGGAGTCTCCGCCACGGCGTCGTACCGCCGGCCCCGTACGTACTCCTCGACCTCGTCCTGCCATCGCAGCACGTCCGGCCGCACCCGTACACCCGCCGTGCGGTCATCGCCGCGCAGCAGGCACCGGTAGGCGGGGTGCGCCGACTTGTAGAGGTCACGGCCGATCAGCACCGCGCCGCCTCGCCGGTCGAGCGTCGCCTTCAGCACCCGGCACACGGTGGACTTGCCGCTGCCGGGCGGTCCGCCCACCAGCACAGCCACCGGCCGATCCTGCGAGACTGCGCCCTCGGTCCATGTCGGCAGGATCTGCGCCGCCAAGATCTCCTCGTGCTCGGACTGGGCCAGCACAACCGGGCGGACATCCGCGTCCCTCACCGCGTTCCCTTCTTCTCCTCGGTCCAGAGGCCCGCCCCGGGCACCGGCAGTACCTCGTCGGCGCCAGCGCCGAACGTGTCTAAGGGACGTCAGCCGTCAGCGGCGTCGCCTGTCTTGGGCTTCTTCTCGTCGTCGAGGACGGGGACGATCCGTGCCACGGGCTTGCCGTACCGGGTGAGCGTCACAGCGGTACCGGAATAGCGCACCCTCTCCACCAGATCGCCCAGAATTCCTCGGGCTTCCTCGATGCCGATCTCTTGTTCAGGCATGAGGCAAATCTTGAGGTCCTTAAGGTCTGGGCACAAGGAAGATCCCGGTTGTGAGGTGAGCTACCGGTGCCGGGTCCTGTTGATGGCTTTCCGGGGTTGACGGCCGCAACGAGCAGCGGCGCCACCAGCAGCTGGACCAGCCCACCGAGCAGGCGACGCCCACCAGCGCATCTACCTGAACACACGTGCGTGTCGCAGGCGTTGACGCTTGCCCGTTCCGCTGCAGTGCGGCACGAGCGACGTGCGCGAGCCCGGGAACCCGATGTGTCCCGGGTCGGCCGACACCAAGGCGCCCCGAAGCGGGCTTGAGCCTCATCGTGCCCGTGACTACGGCGTGTGGCTATGTGCGCCCCCGGGGTCGAGACCCTGGGGCTTTGGTGAGACCACAACCAAGCGGATACCGAGCAGACCGGGATGGATAGCCACAGGACGGCCCTGGCACGGCAGCGAGACCAGTGAACGTCGGCACGGCCTCAGCAAGATCCCACGTACACGAAGCGTGGTGGTCGGGCTGAGTGCCGTTGCACCCCAGGTCCGGCCACGGGAAAGGTCAACCGGACCGATGCCCAACCCGACGTTCGTCAGGGTGCTGCTGGTGGTGATCTGCGCCCTGGTCTCCATAATCGTGGCCACCGGCGCCGCCATCCTCACCTCCGTTGCTGGGTTTGAGCGAGCAGACGCCAGGCCTGAAGGATCTGCGGGGTCCACTCGGCCTCGAGCTCGAGGCGGCCTCCCCTGCGCGCGCTCGCGGTCGGCTTCCGAAAGGTCCCGCCCGGGCTTGCCGTCGGACTCTGAACATCCCAATGCCAACAGGCTGCCCTCCCCCCGTTCCCGGACGTGCACTTGAACGAATGGATCAGGGCGTTTCAGCCACCGTCCTCGTCCTCTTCCTCGGCGTACGGTTCGGCCAGACGCAGTCCGAGGTCTTCCTGCCAGTCCCGGACCCACGCCCGCAGCTCGGCGATGCGGTCGGGGCTCATGTCGTACGCGGCGTACTCCTGGTCAGAGGTGAAGTCGACCGCTTCGAGTCGTCCGTGCAGTTCTTCCAGGTCGAACTCTTCGTCGTGCTGAGCGCCCAGACGCTCGAGTTCACCCATCGTGTAGAGCTCTCGTGCGCTGAAGACGTCGATGACGTCGCGGGGGAAGCCGCGGTCGTGCAGGGCACGGACCTTCAGTCCCACGGCGTCGTCCCGGGACAGCGTGGGCCCGGCGTCCGTCTGCGCGGGAGGCCTGTGGAAGATCTCTTTCAGGATGTCGAGCTCGCAGGCTTCGCCGGTGGCCTCATCGGTGGCAAGCAGACGGGCCATCCGAGGGGCGACCTCGACGACGTGGATCACCCAGCCCCTGTTCTCCAGGCCGGCGGCGACGGCGCCGGTGATCTCGTGCATGCTTTCCGCTGCGTCGGTGGCCAGGTCCAGGTCCTGACTGGTTCGGCTCACGAGTTCGTGGGCCTGGATCGCGTAGCCGCCGGCGAGCACCAGCCGGTAGGCATGGCCGCTGCCCAGGGCGTCGCTCAGCAGACGTCGGTGCAGTTCCGGGAGTCTCATGCCGCGTCGGCGGCCACCAACTCGGGAAAGCGCTGCTCCCAGCACGTGCGTACGGGCTTGCCCAGGGCGATCCGCAGCCGTGGCCAGTGCCTCACCAGCAGGTCGGCGTTGAGGTAGCCGATCAAGTCGTCGTGCAGGCCGTTCGTGAGCACGATGCGGTACAGGCCCAGCAGCAGCTTCTCGTCGCCCACCTCGAAGCGCCTGAGCCCCGACCACGCCAGGTGCAGCGGAAGCTCCACGGCCCCGGTCGCGGGTCCGGACAGCTCCTCAAGATACGAGGGCAGACGCTCGGCTACATGAGCCCAGCGGGAAGCTGCGGCATGGTCCACGGTCACAGTTTCAGTATGGCCCCTGGTGACGGGACTCATCGCCCATCGGCGGAAGTGAACTGGCCGTCCGCGTTTCCGGCCGGCACCTGCCACAGCCTGCAGACAACGGCCTGACCTGCTCCTATCGAACCGTCTGCTCGCAGATCTATCGTTGACCGCAGACGATCGGGGGGCGTCGTAGTGCGCGACACGCGGCTGGTGCAGACGGCAGTGATCGGGGACGAGCACTCGGACGTTCCCGTCGTCCTGCCGACCGAGGCCATCGAGCTGGATGGGTTCCGCCACGCGCACGCACACGACACCTTCTGGTGCGGGCTCCTGCTGGGCGGCTGCGGCGCCCGGCTCGCGCACAAACTGTATGTCGACCGGCAGTGCCACTTCCAGCACTTTCCGCAGGTCAACGGCATCCCGCACGCTTGCCGGAGGCCGAAGGTCGGCGAGTCCAGCGCCGACCACCTGTATGTGAAGGCGGCCATGTCCCGGTCCCTGCTCGACCATGGACTGACCGGCCGGTTCGCCTTCCCGCCGCCGATCGGGTCGCTGCTGGACGTGGACCTCGACGACGGAGTCGCCTTGCGCGTCCACATGGACGGCACGGTGCCGCCCGACTGGGCCGACGGCCGCATCCCCGTCCTGGGTCCCGGGGTGCTGCCGGAGCCGGGAGTGCTCTCCCGGTGTCCGTACGTGTACCGGGTGCAGTGCGAGAGCAGCGGAGCCGGCCGCCAGGTCTGGATCGGCACCCAGAGCCTGGCCCACCCCACCGAATGGATCCCCCTCGCCGACTGCTCCTGGACCGACGACGGCCTGATCACCCCGACCGCCACCGAGATCCTCCGCGACCGCCCCTCCCCCACCGCCCCGGCCTCCGACGGGCACCGCGCGGGAACTCTGCCGGACAACGTCACCCGGTTCATCCGCGGCCTGGAGGCAGCCCAGCGCACCGGCACCGTCGAACACGTACGACGGCTGTGCGCCGGCAGCGGCCCCTTCCTCGAGACCCTGGCCCCCGCCGTCCGCGCCGACGCCGAGCAGGCCCTGGCCGAGGCCCGGTTTTGGCTGGCCGGCCACGAGGACTACCAGCAGCGCGTCTTCGCCGACCTCGCCCAGGCCGTCTCCGAGAAGCGGGCCTGGGACGTACGCTCCCAGCTCCAGACCGCCACGTCGCTCACCCGGCGCGGCGCCAGCCCCGCCGAGCAGCGCGTCCTGACCGCGGCCCGTACCTTCCTCCGCCAGCAGGACCATCTCCCCGATCCCGGCGCGGCCCGGACCGTACTCCACCCCCTCCTGGCACCGCGCCCCAAGCGACGCCCTCAACCGAAGACGACCCCCAAGCCACAGCAGGCACCGACGGAGAGAAAGAAGGAGAGGGGGAAGGGGAAGAAGGAACCGAACACCGCCCGGACGGAACAGCGCGAACGCAGTGCAGCCGTACGCCAGGCCCGGACCATCCTGAACCGCCTCCAACGGGGAGACCGCCTCCCCGCCGATGAACAGCGGAAGCTGACCGCCGAACTCGCCACCGCGCTGCAAACCGCCGGCGACTGGCTGTCCACCGGCGAGCGGCAGCAGGCCAGGTCCTGGATCAGGAAGACGTCCCGGGTGAAGAAGCAGGCCCAGGCCCGTGACCGCCAGGGGCGCCGCGAGCTCCCGCCGGACGTCCTGGAATCCGCCGCCGCCGCTGTACGCGGGGCGCTCAAGAAGACCGCCCGCGAGCAGACCACCACCACCTGGTCCCGGCTCAGGCAGCAGCTCGGCTCCGCACTCCCCCACATGACGCTCGCCGACCGCGTCGAGGTCCTCACCCACGTCGACCGGACCACGCCCGCCGACCAGGCACTCCTGTCGTCCCTCGTCGCCGCAGGAGACCCGGACATGACGACGTCCTACCGTGAGGTCGCCGGCGCGCTGGGGCTGGAGGTTCCCGCGGACGACGATGACCTGCGGGACATTCTCGAAGCAGACGTACAGCAGGTTCACCACCACTGGCGTCGCCAATAGCCCACCCGTACAAGGCAATTGCGGCATTCCGAGACTCCCCGTGAGGCCCGCCGACCTGTGGGCGTGACTGACCAACCGATCAGGGCCCGGCACGCACGTGGGCGTCATCACGCCAGGTCAGAGCCGTGCGAAGTGGCCAATAGGCGGGCTGGTCCGGCAGGATCGGCGAGATGTTCGACAGAGCGACCCGGGCCAGGTCGACGCCCGACAGCTCGCCGCTCATGACCGCTCCCAGGTGGTGTAGCCGAGGTTCAGGTGCCCGAGGCGGGACAGGCGCTGCACGTCCGCGACGAAGGCCCTGGTGAACAGCCTCTGTGCGGAGTGCTCGCCGTACCGGTCGATGTGGTCGAAGACGACCTGGTGGTCGCGGGCCGCGCGGGTACGCCAGTCCAGGACCTGCTCGCGGGTCAAGTCCTCGAGGACCAAGTCCCGATCGACGACGTCGGCCTCCGGCACCGGGACGGCAGACGCCGGGCCGGGCGCGGGCAGCACGACCGGGGCCGGCTCATCGCGGGCGGGGATCGCGGCCGCCGCCGCGGCTGCAGCGCGGCGCTTGGCGGCCGCCGCCTGCCGGGCCCTGACCTGCTCCCACTTGTGCTCGCGGGCCCACGCCCGGGCGGTCACGGTCTCGTGCAGCTGCCGATCGATCGTCGTACGGCGCTCCGCCTCGGAGGCGTACGGCATCGCGTTGTCGACGGCGGCCGCGACCGCGTGACGCTGCGCACGGCTGCCAGCCCGCCGCTCTTCGCACCGCGGGCAATCCCGGCCCGAGTCGAGCAGCATGCGGTCGTCGCACAGCCGCTCACCGCATTCCTGCCGCTGCGGCAGACCCTTGCCGATCAGCCAGCCCACCGGGTCCTGGATCGGGCCACCGAGGCGCAGCTGATCGGCCAGGCGTCGGGCGAGCCGGTCGGCGAGGACCTGCGGCGCGTCGATCCGGCCGACGAACCCGCTCACCGTGGCCAGCTCGGAGCGGGCAGCGGCTTCCACCAGGCGGCGGGAGGCGGGACGCTCCAGACGCGCCCAGACCAGCCGCACCGGCTCCAAGATCACCCGCAGGTCTTCAGCCGGCAGGACCGCCCTCCCCCGCTGCTGCCTGCCCTGACCTGCACCGTTCACGACCCGCATCGGCAGGCCTGGCACCGGCCCGCGGCCGCCCATCTCGCTGGTCGACGACGTGGACTTCTTCGGCTGTTCCCCGCGCAGCGGGTCGTCCTCGCAGTCGACCGGGCGCAGCCCGTCAACAGCGGCAGCGTCCGCAGCCTGGTCCTCGCGCTCACGCGCGGACCCCGGCCGACGGCCTTCCGCATCACGGCCAACCCAAAGGGGACCTCGTGACCAAGACGCATCGGCCTCTCATCCTCAGCCACTCAGCACGGATGGGCTCCCGCCGGCGAGTGCGTCAAGGATGTGAGGCCATGCAGCCTTGCCGAGGAGCGCGTCAGCTTCAGGCGTGCCTCCGTACTGAAAGTGCGGGGACGCGGATGCGGGGCTCTCGCCAGGAAGGCGTGGTCGGTGTCCGGCGTCGTCGCGCGCGATCAGACGCACGGTGGCTCCGGCCGAGCGTCGGCGTTGCGCCAGTTGTTCGGCGAAGGGCAGCGACGGCCACATCGCGTCGTCGCCGCCTGCAATCAGCAGCAGGTCCGCTCTGGCGGCCTCCACGGGAATCTCTGCTGGCGGAAGGAGGTGAGCGAAGGTCCGTTCGCTGAGTTCGTACCACCCGCGGATGGCGACGGCCCCGCTGTCCGGCTCCGGGGAAGGCCACGAGTCGTCCATCGGGACGAAAGGTAGCGGCCGCCCCTGCCATGTCCAGGACGAGCGATACGGGTGATGCGCTCCGTCGCTGCCCGGACCGACGTTGCACCAGACCCGAGAGGTGGGCGACAACGCGACGACCACGTCCACGCGCGGGTCGTGCACCGCCGTGAGCAAAGCCGCTTCAGCTCCCTTGGAAACGCCAAGAATTCCGATGCGTCGAGCCCCCTCACGTTGAAGGACGTCGATGGCGGTGGTGAAGGTCTCCAAGGGGACTTCGCAAATGCCCGGGCTCTGCCCTGGCCCACCGAACCAGCGGATCGCAAGGGCCGTGACTCCTTGCTGAGCCAGGATGCACGCTCGCTCGCGTTCAATGCGCCCACTGGATCCTGCCAGGACCAGCACCCCGACGTCACTGCCACGAGCAGGAGCGACGAGAAGTCCTTCCCACGGATCGGCCAGCTCGTGCTCAGTGACGTCCACGCGCGCTTCCCGCCTCCACAGCTCTCATAACCCCCTGCCCAGCACGCGGGACGCGGCCACCTGCCAAAGGTGCCGCGCCCCGCCTCCACTCGCATGAAGGTCTCCATCATGACGCCCCACAAGCCACCTGAGTTAGTCCGGGAAAACCACTTCAAGGACGTCAACGACGGTCTCGGGCACGCGGCTGGCGACGCCGTCCTCGCTGCGTTCGGCACCCGGCTCACCGTCTGGGCGGGCCCGCGCGCATCCGTCGGCAGGCTCGGGGGCGATGAGTTCGCCGTGGTCCTGGAGCTGCCCGCCGACCGTCGCGCGCACCGCCCGGAGCAGCTGGTGCGGATGCTGCACACACCAGTCGTCTTGGACGACGGCCGCACCGTCGACGTCGCCGCCTCGGTCGGGGCCGCGACGCCGGACGTGATCGGCGTCCGCGACCTGACGCAGCTTCAGCGCGCCGCCGACGCCGCCCTCTACGACGGCAAGCACTCCGGCCGTGCGGTCCTCGCCACCAAGGAGCACGCGACGGTGCCGTCCATCAACGGCCGGCGCGCGGGCCGCCCGGGCACGGCGATGTGGGGGCGAGCCGCACGAGCGTCGCCACCCTGCCCGAGGGCGACTGGATCCGCGGCATCAGCATTCGGCAGCCGTATGCGGCCTGCATCGTCGCCGGTGCCAAGACGGTGGAGAACCGGCCTGTCCAATGGCGGACCGGCTGGGTGCTGCTGCACACGAGCAAGACCGTCGACCAGCCCGCCCTGCGTATCCCGCTGATCGGCCGCACGATCCGCGGCCGCCAGCTCGTTACGGGCGCGGTGGTCGGCATCGCCCGGATCGCCGACTGCCACCAGGACCCCGGCTGTTCCCGGCGACGTTGTTCACCGACGGCCGCGACGGCGCGACCATCCTGCGCAGCCGCGTCGGCGGCTCCCGGTCGGAGACCCGGATCAACCACGACATCGCCGAGTTCCTGGCCTGGGTCGCGACCTACTGCACCGAGCACGGCCGCAGTGACCGCGTCCCGCCCGACCCGGCCCACCCGGTCATCTACTCCGCTCGCCTGCGCCGCACCCTGGCCTGGTTCATCGTCCGCCGGCCGAGGGGCCTGGTTGCCGCCGCCATCCAGTACGGACACCTCCGCGTCCAGATGACCCTCGGCTACGCCGGAAACCACGCCTCGGGCTTCCCCGACGACCTCGCCTTCGAGGACTGGCTTGCCCGGCTGGACACCCTCGCCGACGCACACCAGCGCCTGCGCGAAGGCGAGCAGGTCAGCGGCCCAGCAGCCGAGACCTACCGGCACCGCGTCCAGGCCGCCACCCGCTTCGCCGGGAGAGTCCTGCGCACCAAGCGGCACGCCAACGCCATGCTCGCCAACCCCGACCTGCAGATCTTCCCCGGCAAGGGCATGACCTGCGTCCTGGACCCGAAGCGAGCAGCCTGCCGCCTGCGGAGCGAGGAGGACGGCACCCGCCGCACCCCCGACCTCGACGACTGCCGCCCGAACTGCGTCAACATGGCGCGGACCGATCGCGACGTCGAACACGTCCTCGTCCAGATCGAGCGACTACGACCGCTCGTCGACGACCCGCTGGCGCCCGCCTTCCGGCACGCCCGCGAACAGCACGAACTCGACCGCCTGGAACGAATCGTCACCGCCCACGGCTCGACCGGAGAACCCCACGATGGCCACTGACCACGACGACGAACGCGCCGCCATCACCGCAGCGATCCAACGGCTCCTCGACGGCCGTCCAACCCGGTCCACCGGGGCGCTCACCACGCTGCAACTCGCCGCCGAGGCAGGCGTCAAGCGCTGGGTCCTCACGCACAAGCACGTTGACCTCAAAGAAGAATTCGCCCGCCGAAAGTCCAAGGCGAACGGCATCCCGCCCGCGTTCCAGCATCTGCACGCCCGCGCCATCGACGCCGAAGCCGCCGCCCAGGCCCTGCGGGAGGACAACGGCCGGCTTCGCGAGCGCGTCGCCGTCTATGCCCAGGTCATCCACGAACTCCGCACCGAGCTGGACCGGCGCACCGACAACAACACCCAGCGCAGTCCCGTCCGGAGCCTCCCCACCAGCATCACCTGATGCGCGGGAACGGCAGATGAACCGTGATCGATTGCCATTGAGCGGTACTTAAGTGGCCCGAGCGGGGGAATCTGGCTGGCCGCTGACGCGCGGGGAGAGAGCGGAGCCCATCGGTCCCCTTGGCCAGTCACGAACAGGTCGTGCCGGCTACATGCTGTCACGTACGGACTGACCCCAGGATGCTCCGTCGGTGTGGGTGCCTGCGAAGTCGGGGTCTTCGTAGATGTGGAGCCTCTTGATCTTTTCGCCCTGGAACTCGAACACGTTGCAGAAGAGTCCGAAGGTTGAGGATCCGTCGGGGAACTCCACACCGGATGTCGTCTCTCCCCTGACGGCCCCTTCGACGACGACGTAGTCGCCGGACGTGAGGACGTTGAAGTGGGCGATGTCGTGCTCGATGTCAGCGATGCCCCGGGCGAAGCCTTGGGCGAAGGCCCCGATCTGCGCCAGGCCCTTGGCGGTTCCGAACTTCGGGAAGAACATCTGCGCGTCGTCCGCGAAGAGTTCGAGGAGTGCCGGATCGGCGGCATCGACCAGGCGGAAGTACTGGATGGCTGTTGCTTCGCGCTGCGCGTGGAGGTCGTTTTCGTTCATGGTTTGTTCCGCTTTCCGTGTTGCCGATGCTCGTGGTTTCCATGGAGCACCGTTTCGACCTGATTCGTTTGAGGAGTCGCGTCGGCCCGCCGAGGAGTGCGCGGCATGGCACCACCTGGTCTGACGACTGGGGACGCCTGTACGCGACCGGGGAGAGAGATCCGCCGACAGCTTCGGCCGTGTCTCGGCTGGCCCTCTGCGTACATGTCCGGCTGCCCCGGGCCGCGGGGGTCCCTGAGTGCCCTCCGCTCAGCTGGCGTTGAACGCCTCGGCGACGGTCAGCGTGTCCTCGTACAGGTGCATGCGGACGATGTGGCCACCCTCGACCGCCAGGTGCATGGCGACCGGTGTGGTGAACTCCTTGCCGCCGGCCGCGGCGGTGTGTGTGAAGACCGCCAGCAGCACCACGTCACCACCGTCGACGATGAAGCGCTCCAGCACGACCTTGCTCTGGCCGTGCGCGAAGTGCGGCCACATCGTGGTGAAGTACGGCGCGACCTCCTCCCGGCGGGTACGGCGCCCGGTCCAGGGCAGCGCGTCACTGCCGGGGACGTGCCAGTCGATCTCCTCGGAGAACAGGTCCTGGATGCCGTCGGGGTCCTGCCGGCCGAGGCGCTCCAGGAACTTCTCGGCCACGGTCCGCGACGTCTGAGTGTCTGTTGTCATCGTCCTTGTCCTTGTCCTTGTCTTCTATCTCTTCGTCGGCGTAACCATTTTTGTTACATCAGTGGGCGTGGAATGCGACTCCCCTCGATCGGGGGAAGTCGACGGTCCGAGGTCAGGCGGCTTTCAAGACGTCCCGCAGCACGTCCTCCAGCGTGGTCTTGGCCAGCTCCCTGCACAGGGCGGCTTCCACATCGTCGTACACGGCGGTCATCGCCGGCCCGATGCCGTGCCCCACGATGCACTCGGGGTCCGGTGTCGCGCGATGCAGGGCGAAGACCGGCCCCGGTTCGATCGCCTGATAGACGTCGAGCAGAGTGATCGCCGCCAGGTCCCGCGCGAGCATCCAGCCCGCCCCCGCACCTCGCCGTGAATCGGCCAGGCCGGCCTTGCGCAGCTCACCCAGCAGGCGGCGGATCACCACGGGGTTGGTGTTGACGCTCGTCGCGATCTGCTCGGAGGTGGCGACCTCGTGGCCACGCCGCTGATACAACCCGATCCATGTCAGGGCGTGCGCCGCGATGGTCAGCCTGCTGTTCGCACTCATGTCGGACTCCACCTCCCTTGTCTCTCCGTTCTAGTCGTAACGATAGTTGTTACAACTGCATGCGGCAAGTCCTGCGGG
Source organism: Streptomyces sp. NPDC006872 (assembly GCF_040635845.1). NCBI lineage: Bacteria > Bacillati > Actinomycetota > Actinomycetes > Kitasatosporales > Streptomycetaceae > Streptomyces > Streptomyces sp. NPDC006872. The sequence goes on along the minus strand of NZ_JBEYIL010000027.1, from coordinate 61,825 downwards.
GCTGGCTGGACCCGCCTCGTCAAGGAGCACGCCACCCACAGGACCCCAAGATCACCCGGTGGCGGGTTTCTGGCGTATCTGGGTCATGCCCGACCGTCAGCCGTGCTTACGGCGCCAACCGGGCCACCCGGGGCTGACGACGGGCCGCCCCAGCCGGCTGTCTCGCCCTTCACACCAGACCCGTGACCTGCGACTTCACGATGCACACCGCTCAATGGAAGCAACAACTCGCAATGAGCGAGAGAACCGGCGGCAAGCACAGGGCATGCGCACTGGTCGAACTGCTGGCCGTGCGCCTCCTGGAGCACGGCGTCCCGGTCACCGCCCGGCACCTCCACGCCCATCTGCCCCGCGTCCTGAAGAGCCAGAAGCAGGGACAGCAGCCGCAGAAGCGCTGCGATCACGGGCCCGGCGAGCTGCACCCCGGCAACCGGGCGGTGGTAGACGCCTTCAAACGGATGCTCAGCGCCCGCAGGGACCCGGCCTCCTTCACCGAGGGAGAAGACCTCGCCGTCCAAGTCCCCGACGGAGTCGAACGCGCCCGCCCCGAACCCGGCCAGGACCTGAGTGCCGACGTCGTCGAACTGGCGCTCATCCACCCCGACACCGGCGAGGTCCTCACCCGGCCGATGCCCTGCCCCCGCACGTTGATCCTCGGACCCTGGGACGACGCCTACCGGCCCCTCACCCACGCCGCGGTCGGCCGGCAACCGCCCGACAGCGCCGTGAGCGAGCCGACCCGCCTCACCAGCTGACCCAATCCGCACGTCCCTGCCGGGGCGGCCCGCCGAACCTAGGCTCCGGCCGCGCCCCGATTCCCCTGCCACCTGCCCACGAAGGGACCCTCTCGTGCACGAGACCGCCTACAACTCATCCTCCCGACCGTCGATCGTCGTGCTGTGCGGGTCGACCAGGTACTGGGAGGAGCTCGCCGAAGCCAACGTCTACGAGACGGCGGCCGGCCGGATCGTCCTCGCACCCGGCTGCAATCTGAGGAAGGCCCACCCGCTGTGGGCCGACCCCGCGCGGGCCGACCGGCTCAAGCTGATGCTGGACGCCCTGCACCGTCAAAAGATCGACCTCGCCGACGAGGTCCTCATCGTCAACCCCGGCGGTTACATCGGCGACAGCACCCGCAAAGAGATCGAATACGCCCGCAGCCTCGGCAAGCCCATCCGCTACACCCACCCCGCAGACGGAGCGGCACCCGCCCGCTGAGGGGCCTCCGCACCGATGGATCGACCGTCAGCGGGCGCCAATGCGCGGCCTCGCCAGAACTGCCGCGAGAGAGCTGACCTGACCATCCGGCGGCCACCGCATCCGGTGGCCGCCCTGACGCACAGCACCCGAGAGGAATCCATGGGCATCGCCGTTCCCAGCCCTCCCACCCCGGCCTTCGACGCCGCAGCTGCTCTGCTCGCCGCGCACCCCGGCCTCTCCGCAGAGTCGGTGGACATCGCCGACGCGAACGGCCTCGGGCCGACCGCCCTGATACGGGTCCAAGACAGGGCCGCCCTGCGGGACTGGGCCAAGGCACTGAACGTCACCGCTCGCACGACCGGCGAGAGCGCCTACGGCACCGCCGGGCCCCAGCAGGACAGCGTGTCGGACTGGCTGTGGTGGCGGATGACCTTCATCGACACGACCGTCGACCAGACGCCCATCCGGCTGTGGACGCTCGACGCCACCGACCATCCCCGCGCCCTGGTCGTCTTCCTCGCCTCCGCCGCCCACACCCCCACCTGACCATCGGTGGCGACCAACACCGCCACCCCCGGCGGCCCCTGAGCCTGACGAGACGGCAGTCGCCGACTGGGCACCCTGACCTCACCGCCCGAGCACGCCAAAGGCCCGTGGCCTCCTGCGAAGAGAATCGCAGGAGGCCACGGGCCTTTTTACGTTCGAGACCGCTGGGGTCAGGCTGACTGCTCCTGTCGGGCAGCTCTTGGAGCAGCGCTTTGTATTCGTCGGGATGCCGGTCACGCAGGATGCTCAGCCATGCACGAGCGCCTGTAGCGAAGGCCGTCGGCTCCATCTTCAGGTGCGGCTGGGTGACCACGGAGAAGGCGTCTTCGTACGGCAGTCGACGCGGCTGTCCGTGTCCGTCCGGCACGGCTTCAGCGGACCTCGTCGCGCTGCCGACTCCGCCGGTGCTGGGCGGCTCGATGTCTTCCCGCGTCGGCTGCCGCTGAGCGGGCGGCTTGGCAACGTGCCGTGCAGCCTGGACGGATGACTTGTTGTCCGCGGACAACAACCTGCCGGCCTTAGGCAAACAGTCCGAGCAGTCGGCCTGCGCCAGCGCCCGTGCCGAGGGCAGCGCCCCAGCCCATCAGAGCGAGCGACACGTGAACGTGAAGGTGCTTGCCGGCTTTGACGACCAGTCCTTCCCGTCCGATGCTGACCCCAGACTTCTCCGGAAGTTCGGGTCCGCCACCCAACTCCTCAGGGGACTCGGGGTCTTCTACGGTTGCACTCATGGCGACTCCCACGGCGTCGATCAGTCCGGATGGGATCCCCAATCCGGGTATGAAGTGACTCTGGCACCCGCGCGGGCCGCTTCTGAACAGTTAGATGTTCTCCCTGGACGTCCATGGAATACAGGGGGAACACGGTGGACGATCACCCTCGAGGGAAGCCCACTCGCCGCGGCCGCCCCAAGGTGCCGACGGCAGAGTCCGAGGAGATGGCTCGCCTAGTGCTGATCCTTCAGGAGTGGATCGAAACGAGTGGCCTGACCGGCCAGAAGGTGCACGCCAGGCTGGTTCCGGAGCACTACGGGATGGCGGAAGACGCCAAAGTACCCGGACGGAGCAGGTTCTATGAGCAGTTGCAGGGCCACAAGGTCGAAGAAGCCACGATCAAAGCGATCGAGGACATCTGCTTCGGATGCACGGTCGCGGAACGGCTCCAACCAGCGCTGCAGCTACTCCACGCGGCACAGAGCAACCCCACTACGCGATCTGTTGAGTCGGCCAGGCTCATCAGCGACCTGGAGAGCCAGCTCGCTGCCAGAAACGAAGAGCTCATCATCACTCAAGGGCGGCAGATAGAGCTCTTGGAGGAGACGCAGAGTCTCCTCAAGGAGAGGCAAAGTCTCAAGGATGCGTTCACTCGCAGTGACGCCCTCATCTACGACACGCAGCAGCTTGTTGCTGGTCTGTACTGGGCCAGCTCAGAGCTGGAGCGGGAACTTGTGCAGTGCAAGAGAGAACGAGCGGCACTGCGGGTGGTCGTCGGTCCAGACGCAGCAGAGCTGGCTGAGGCCCGTGCCCGGATCCAAGAGCTTGAGCATGCCCAAAAGGAGCTTGCCTCACAGCTTGCCCAAGCGAAACGAGAACGCGATGCCGCCCTGGAGCTGAACGAGGAGCTCATGGCGGAACTGCATCGGGTCGAACCCGATGAGGAGACCCCAGGCTTCGCGGTGGACTTCGCGGCCGAAGGGCTATGGGCCTCTGATCCTCTCGGACAGGACCGGGGACCGACAGACGTGCACACGGTGCTCAACCGCACACGCAAGATGATGTACGACCTCAGAGAGAAGCACTCTGAGCTGCGACGATCGGTCGCAGATTTTTCCATGGAAAAAACCGTGCCGACCAGGAGCGATCAGCCAGCCCGGCAGGCAACGGAGGTGGAGCTGTACGCCAAAGCGATGAGGACAGAGGTGCCCGGCGACATCGCCCACTGGATCGACGCGCTGCGAAGCGACGGGCATACCGAGAACGTCATCAGCCAGCGCTTGATCAATTTGGCACAGCGGGGCAGCGAGTCGGTTGGCGGCTTCGCCCGGTACATGGACCTGGTGGACGGCGTGAGCCAGGAGAGTCATACCGCTGCCACCCAGCTCCTTATGGCAGCTGGCGCATACCGGGAAATCGGAGAACTCAGGACGCATCTGCGCCGCCACGCGGAGTCCCCTATCGGGAGCTGCTTTCTGCGCGGCATGGCTCTGGGCCGCCCGCCGGCAGACCTGGCGCATGCACTCCGCTTCCTACGTAAGGGCAGCATGTCGAACCAGGAAGACAGGGCCCTTGCCGAGCGCGTCCTGCAACTGCTCGCCGAGTTTGGCACGGAAGAGAGGCTCCAGAACGTACTTCGGCACCTGACCAAGACCGATGGCAACAGGGTCCAGGAGCTCAGAAAGCGTCGTAATAGCGCCACTTCAGCCGTTCGACCGACGAATCTCCCACCGGTTGGGAGTTCCCCCGGGCGAATCATCACCGGCATGGTGGTCAGTCACGGAGAACCAGCGCCAGAGAGGTGAGATGCCGGTCCGGTTCTGCCGCGAGCCAGGCCCTCGTCGCACCGTAAGGGCCGGTGTCCCGCCACCGTTGGTGGAACACCAGCCCTTACGTCTTGCTGCGAGTCTGCGCAGAAGGAAGGGCTAGCCACCATCCGCCTCGTCATCACGGACCAGCGGCAGGTTCCTGAAATCGAACTGGGCAAGGTCGTCCCACAGCCGGTTCTCTACAGAGGGGCGCTCGGATTCCCAAATTGCTGGTCACACGGAATCCTGACCGCGACTCCCCTTCAGTTCTCCGGCTCGCGGCCCGCCAAGTCGAAGTCGGACACCTTCAGGTACACCTGCCGCCCGTAAGAAGAACGCCCTTGACCGCCCACACCGCCACGCCCCGGGCACCCGCTCTCCCGAGGTTCAGACCGCTGCCGACGCGTACCGCGCGGTGGTCGTGCTTCGGTGACGAGCCGTTCGCATCGCGTCTGGGCTCAGCTACGCCACAAGCCCGATTTCGCCCACATGAAGGAGGCTATGGTCGTCGCGGTCCAGGCAAGAAGGCCTGTGCGGCTCTCTGACGGCCTTTCGTGTGCCCCAAGGTCGAATCCCTCGGAGCCTCTGGAGATGGCCCCTTGAAGGCCTCGTTCTGGAGGTCGCTTTTGGCTGTTTTGCTAGTTAAGTGACATCTAGCCTCAAGTGAGCTTGCCAGCTGCACTGCATCCACGAATCAGCTCCCCCCGCTCTACCCAGCCGGGAACACCTAGAAATTGCCCGGCGATCACGTGGCTACTTTGCTCCCGAGTCGTAGGCGTGAACATGGAGCAGGTGGTCGGATGTCGAGCTGCACACGGCCGCCCGGCGGATCGTCTCCGCCGGTCTGCTCCAGGAGCTTGAGAAGGGAGAAGCCGCGGGGCGACGGCCCTTGATCATGACCCTGCCAGAACGGCCAGGGATGGACATCCGGTGCAGCCATTCCAGGTGTTGGTCCCGGCCTTGCGCCTGCTCTCGGCGCTTCGTGATGAGGTCCCAGAATGAATCAGCGTTCGCGGAGGAACTGTTTCAGCGGGCTCTGGCAACGCCTGGCTTGAGCGGTTCGCAGACGACCAGCCGTCTCGGACGGCAAGCCGTGTGGGCTTCGGTTCGCAGACCGGTGGGGCGCTGCGATCAGTCGTTGCCCGGCGGCGCGATCTGCGCCAGTGATTACGGCGTAATCACTCTGCCTGCCGCGGTGGTCGAAGGCGGCGAACCACTACAGGCATTCAGCCACAGCACTCGGAGGCCTACATCGAGGTCCGGCCACCGTTCTGCTCGAGTGTCGGCAACGGTCGATTCTGGGCATGTGCAGCGGGTCCCGGACGAACGAGCGGGAGCTGGCGCAAGGTCACTCTCGCGTGCTGGCAGCCGTGCGAACCGAGCGGATGTCCCGGCTGCCCTGCACGTCAGTCAGGTGCCGTGGTTCGAGAGGTGATTACGGCGTAATCACTCAAGGTGCGAGACCCTTGCATTAACTTGGTCTACCTAACGTGTCGATGATGCTTTTGATCATGGACGTTAGTATGGTGTCCTTCATGAGTTCGTCAGCCACCTCCAGCGACCGCGAGAAGGTCGTCTCCAAGCTGCCGGGATGGCTCCGGCAGAACCTCAAAATCAGAACTGCCCAGCACGGCATCGAGATTCAGACCGCCGTGGAACAAGGCATCAGCGACTGGTGCGGTCTGGCCTCCGCCACCGCAACCGTCGACACCGCCGGCGCCGACTCCTTCTCCACTTTCCTGCCCCCCGGGCAGTGGGAAGGCTTCCGCCAGGTCGCCGCCGACCGAGGCGTCTCCCTCATCCAGGGCCTAGCTCAGTCCGTGCAGCTCTGGCTCGACGCCAACCCGGCGCCCGACATCGAACGGCCCGCAGTCACCCGTCGCCTCATCGTCTGCAACCAGAAGGGCGGCGTCGGCAAGACGGCGATCACCGCCGGCCTCGGCGAAGCCCTCGCCGAAGACTCCAACGTCCTGCACGCCGTCCGGGTCGCCAAGGCACTCGCCAAGGCCCTGCGGGCGAGTGACGCCCACCCCGACGCCGAGCCTGCCGGCGACCCGCTCGACATCGAGAACCTGCCCGGACTCGGACTGCGCGTCCTGCTCGTCGACTTCGACCCGCAGTGCCACCTCAGCAACCAGCTCGGTGCCGCTCCCCTGCCGATGAACGGCGACAGCCTCACCAACCACATGGCAGGCGACCCCAAGGGCGATCTCCGCGACCTCATCGTCTCCATCGACGACGCCACCTTCGACGGACGCCTCCACCTCTTGCCCGCCTGCAACGACGCCTTCCTCCTCGACGTGCGGCTGTCCGCCGTACGCGCACGCGAAGCCGCCCTGGAACGCGCACTCGCCCCACTCGAAGGCGACTACGACGTCATCCTCGTCGACTGCCCGCCCAGCCTCGGCCTCAGCATGGACGCCGCCGCCTACTACGGCCGCCGCCGCGACGGAGAGAAGCCCGGCCAGTCCGGCGCCCTCATCGTGGTGCAGGCCGAGGACAGTTCCGCCGACGCCTACGAGCTGCTCACCACACAGATCGACGACCTGCGCGGCGACCTGCAGGTCGACATCGACTACCTCGGCATCGTCGTCAACCTCTACGACTCCCGCCGCGGCTACATCGCCACCTCTTCCCTGCAGGGGTGGGTCGACATAAAGGATCCACGGGTCGTCGGCCTCATCGGCGACCTCAAGGAGCAGAAGGAAGCAGTCCGTATGAAGCAGCCCCTGCTGTCGTACGCCCCCAAATCGCAGCAGGCGATCGGCATGCGCGCACTGGCCAGGGAGATCGCATGAGCAAGGCCGACCAGCTGGGCGCAGGCCGCTTCGGAGGGACGGTGCGTCCCGTGAGCGCGCGCCGACAGGCCGTCGCCGCCGCCACAGGCGTTCCCACCGAGGGCATCGCCCCGCCCACCCAGCTCTCGCCGCACCGCATCAGCCTCAACCCCGACAACCCCCGCTCCAAGCTCGGTGACCTCACCGACCTGGCGGGCAGCCTCACGACCCACGGCCAGAAGCAGGCCATCACGGTCATGAACCGAGACGCCTACGTGAAGGTCAACCCGGAGCGCGAAGCCGATCTCGAAGCGGACGTCACCCACGTCGTCATCGACGGCAGCAGTCGTCTCGCCGCCGCCCGCGAAGCCGGCCTGACCACGGTCAAGGTCATGGTCAGCGACGACGAGGGCACCACCGCCGAAGAACTCCTCGAATCCGCCCTCGTCGCCAACATCCACCGACAGGACCTCGAAGAGCTGGACGAAGCCCGCGCCCTGCACCGGCTCCTGGCCATCCACGGAAGCCAGAGGGCACTCGCCAAGCGTCTGCACCGCTCCCAGGGCTGGGTCTCCCAGCGTCTCGCACTGCTCAATCTGACGCCCGAGCTGCAAGCCCGCATCGGAAAGGAACCCATCGACCTGCTGCGCGCTGTCGGCAACAAGCCCGCTGACCAGCAAGAAGCGGCCCTGGAAGAACTGAAGGCAGAGCGTGCTCGCAAGGAAGAGGGGACACGCAGCCGCAAGCTCCAGGACTCCCAAGCCGCAGCAGAGCCCGCAAGCGCGGGCGTCTTCCGGGGCGCTGGTGATTACGACGTAATCACCAGCGCCCCGGATGACGGAGGGCGCGCCGATGAGGCGCCCGAGGACCCTGCCGGTGATTACGACGTAATCACCGGGGAGGCGGAATCACCCGCGGCGGGCGAGGACTCAGGGACGCCCACGACGTCGGAGGCGATTCCAGAACCTCGGGCAGACTCCCCCGCACCAGCCGCGAAGGCGAGCGCCGCCCGAGAGGAGCGGGCAAGCCGCAAGGTCCCGTACGACGAGCCCGGTTCCCTTGCCATGCTCCTGGACATGAACATTCCCTCGGACGACGTCTTCTTCGACCTGCTCCAGATCCTGAGCGCGAAAGGCCTGAAGCGCGATCCCGGCCGGCTTCACCAGCTGGCACGATCCTTCGCCGAACAGGCCGCAGCCCAGGTCGACTGACCGCTCTACGGTCCCGCTCCATGCCAGCGCGGCAAGAGCGGGACCGTTTTGCGTTGAGCCCTGGCCGCCCAGGCCGGGAGGCGGCGCCGGGCGATGGAGTGCGCTCGAGACCTGGCGGCGGGGGAGTCGGCCGGGAGATGTTCCGAACCACCCCCGCACCATCTGACCGGTCCGCTAGGGAGGGCTGCATTCTGACGGACGCGCCAGGTCTGGTGACGACTGGGCGATGCGGGCCTTCAGACCGGCGGCCTGCGGCCGGTGGACTGGCGTAGGCGAGAGCGGTGGCGCTCGCTCCCCAGGTTTTCGGCACGGGAGCGCTGGTTGCCCTTCCCGAAGACGGCTGCGGCACCCGTCTCCGGTGGAGCCCCGCGGACGCCGTTCGAGCCAGAAGAAGAGGAGCAAGCTCAGCCCCTTCCGCCCGCGCTGCGGCGATCGGGAGCGTGCTGGGCTTCCGACTGCAGGACCGGTCCACCGCCCACCGCGACAAGCGCGCCCGGCAGGTTCAGGACCATGCGGAGCCACGGCAGGTGGCCGTCCGGTTCCTCGCCCGTCTCCCCGCCTGCCTCCGGGATCTGATACCTGGAAGGCCCCGACAGCGCTGGATCAGGTTACGGAGCCACATCCGTCCACGATGCCGTCGTGGACGTTGCAGACACGGAGGCGGATGTCACGCACGTCCTTGAACTCGACGAAGTAGTCGATCTCCCCGGGGCCTCCACCGTCTCCCCCAGGCCAGGCGTCGGGCAGCTGCCTCCAACTGATCGACGTCCACGATCCGTTCTGCCACTTCTTACCGGAGTACTGAAGGATCCCCTTGTCGATCCAGCTGCAGTCTTCGAGCTGGATGACCTCGATGTCGCCGTTGGTGTAGTACTTCGGGTAGCCGCCGGCCTGCCCATCGGCCGTGTACTCGTACCAGCCGTAGGCCTCGTAGCAATCGCCGTAGCTGTACCCCCCGACCTCGCTTTCCGTCTGCGCCCCCGCGGCGGAGGGAGTCAGTGCAAGCGCCGTAGCTGACCCCAAAGTGGCGAGCAGGTACGGCACCCTACGGCTTCTTTCCGTGACCGGAGCTGCGATCGTCCTGCGCATGCGACGTCTCCTGAAATGTTGTCCGGATTGCCCATCAGACGCTGGGCAGGTGTGCCGCGGAAGCGTCTTGGTGCTCCTGTGGCCGGTTGACCGCTTCCGCATGTCCGACGTACGGCTCGCACGAGGGTCTGCTGCACAGTGACCTTCGCCGACGAGCCGGCACCCATGGTCGAGCTGACACTCGCCGTTGCTGCGCTGCAGCGGCCCGATCCGTTGCTCACCTTCTGGCGGCGGCCAAAGCGCTGTGGCTCCTGGACCCGCTGAGCCGGTGATTCGACGACGGGCTCGACCGGGTCCTGTCGGCACTCACCCCGTTCGTCCGCACCGACCTGTGCCGCGTACTGCCGTCGGCTGCCCTCCGGTCCGGAGAGTCGTCGCCACCGCGCTGGGTACCACTCACGGCTCCCAGCGCGGCAGCACCAACCTCAGCCGGCGACCCATGCAGCGTCCAACCACTCTGCCCGGATCAGAAACTCGCACCGAGCTCCCGACTGAGCAGCTGCGTCCTCCTGACGCGGAGCCGGAACTCCTACCGCCAGAAGTACAGGTTCCAAAGGGGTCCACTCCTTCCGCAGTACCAGTCGACCCACTCGATGCCCCATGGGGAACCGTTCAACCGGCAGCTTGCCTGGGTGAAGAACCAATCCCCGTACACCCACTCGGCAGGAGCCGGCGGAGAGGCAACACTCGCGAGCTGACTGTCCGTCCGGACCTCAGCGCTGACGGAAGTGGCGGGCGGCACTGCCGGAGCTGCCTGGGCCGGTGCCGCCATGAGGCCCAATCCGACTGTGGTTCCGAGGGCGAGTCCCACGAGAATCTTGCGGGTGCGCATGACGCATGTTCCTTTCGAGAGGGGCGGAGGTACGAACAGGTGCCCGGCGGCCGTCCCATTGGCCGGACCGGTCGCTGAGTGGCTGTCCTTGACTCCTGGGCTCTTCGTGCTTGTTTCCGATCCTGTTTTTGCGAGGCGTGCTGGGGATCGGCCTCCGCCGTCATCTCTGCACGGTGGAGGCCGATCCCGCTCCCCCTGAAGCGCGAGCCCCGTGACCGTCCGACAGTGCGCCGTCAGACCGAGCTTCTCGGGCCCCGCGACATCAAGTTCAGCGGCCGGCGCATTGTTCGGCAGGGCTGACCCAACGGCCAAACAATGGCCGGACGCGATCTTTGCGGGGGTATGAGGGGTGCGTAGGTTGGCCGTCCGGGCTGGTGCGGGGTGCGGCTAAGGGGGGCGACGTGGCGGGACGTCGTGAAGGGCCGGTGGATCCGGGGGCGGGACCGGTGCAGCGGTTCGCGTTCGAGTTGCGCAAGCTGCGCACCGAGGCGGGCGGGCTGACCTACCGCGTGCTGACCGAGCGGGCGGGGTACTCGGTGACGACGTTGTCGCAGGCAGCTGCCGGCGAGCAGTTGCCGACGCTTCCTGTGGTCCTGGCGTATGTGGCGGCGTGCGGGGGCGGTGCGGCGGAGTGGGAGGCGCGGTGGAAGCAGGCGGTGGACGAGGTCGCCGCCTCGGCTCCGGCAGAGGAGGAGGGCGGTGAGCCGCCGTACCGGGGGCTGGCCAGGTTCGAGCCGGGCGACAGCAACCGGTTCTTCGGCCGCGACGAACTCACCGCCGATCTGCTGGACCTGATGCGCCGGCAGCGGTTCGCCGCGGTGTTCGGCCCGTCCGGCAGCGGCAAGTCCTCGCTGCTGCGGGCCGGCCTGATCCCCGCCCTGCAGCACACCCAGGACGCGGACCTGCGCCCGGCCGCCATCCGCATCCTCACCCCCGGCCGGCATCCGGCACGCACCCACGCCCGCGCACTCGAGCCCGGCAGCACCACACCGGAAAGTCCGGGCGCGGACACACTCGTAGTCGTCGACCAGTTCGAGGAGATCTTCACCCTCTGCCACGATCCGGCCGAACGCACCAGATTCCTCGACCTGCTGCTGACCGCCCGCCAGCCCGCAAGCCGGTTACGGGTCCTCATCGCGGTGCGCGCCGACTTCTACGGCCGTTGCGCCGAACACCGCGACCTGGCGGACACGTTGCGCGACACCAATCTGCTGGTCGGCCCGATGAGTCCTACGGAACTGCGCGCAGCCATCGTCAAACCGGCCGCCGCCGAAGGACTGACCGTGGAGCGCGCTCTCACCGCCCGCCTGGTCGAGGAGGTCGCCGACGCCCCGGGCGGGCTGCCGCTCCTTTCGCACGTGCTGCTGGAGACCTGGCGCCGCCGCCGTGGCAAGACGATGTCCCTGACCGGCTACGAAGCTGCCGGAGGTCTGGAGGGCGCGGTCGCCAAGACCGCCGAGGACGTGTACTGCCGATTCACCGATGCCCAGGCTGCCGCGGCACGCCGCCTGCTGCTGCGCCTGGTCGCCCCCGGCGAGGGCACTCCCGACACTCGCCGGCCCGCTGACCGGGAGGAACTTGCGTCTCGCGGTCGGCAGGAGACCGCTGAGGCGTTGGAGGCTCTGGCCCAGGCACGGCTGCTCACCATCGACGGCGGCACCGTCGATCTGGCTCATGAGGCACTGCTGACTGCCTGGCCCCGCCTGCGGGGCTGGATCGACGAAGACCGCGAACGCCTGCGCGCTCACCGCAAACTGACCGAGGCCGCCCGCGCCTGGGAGGAACTGGGCCGCGACACGGGGGCTCTGTACCGGGGAAGTCGTCTCGTCACTGCAGAGGAGCACTTCAGCGGCAGCCCTGCTGAGGACCTGACCGCCCTGGAGCACCAGTTCCTCACCGCCGGAACAACCGCACGTGATCAGGAAGAGCACGCCGTGATGCGTACCACCCGGCGTCTGCGCACTCTCAATGCCGCCTTGTCCGCCCTGCTCGTCCTCGCCTTCACCGCCGGCCTGGTTGCCTGGCAGCAGAGCCGGACCAGCGACCAGCAGCGCCAGGTCGCCGATGCTGTCCGCAAGGTTGCCCTGTCCCGGCAGCTCGCCGCGCAGTCCACCGCCCTCATCGGCACCAACTCCGACCTCGCCTCACTGCTGGCCATCCAGGCCTACCGGACCAGCCCGACCTCCCAGGCGGTGGAGAGTCTCTACGCCGCCGCCGCTGTACCCCTCCGGCACAGGCTCACCGGGCACTCTGCCCCTGTGGTCGCGGTGGCGTTCAGATCGGACGGGCGCACTCTGGCCACTGGCGACAACGATGGCACGATGAGGCTGTGGGACACCCGTGCCGGCCGCATCCGCAAGAACCTGCCCGGAGACAAGATCAACCTCCCAGCGGTGTTCAGCCTTGACGGCCGCACCATGGCGGTCAGCAGGTCCGACGGGCGGGTGGAACTGCTGGACACCAGTACCGGCCGCACTCGCATACAGCTGAAGCAGACCAGTTTCTCAACTCTCCTGGCATTCAGCCCGGACGGCCGCACCCTGGCCACCAGCAGTGTCATCCGGAGAGTGGAACTGTGGGACACCGCCACCGGGCACATCCGTACACGCCTGGCCGAACAGACCAATGACGTGAGCTCGTTGGCGTTCGGTCCCGACGGCCGCACCCTGGCCATCGGCGGCTTCGACGGCGAGGTCAAACTCAGGGACGCGACCACAGGCCGTCTCCGCGGAAGTCTGCCCGGACACACCACCTCGGTCGACAGATTGGCGTTCAGTCCGGACGGCCGCATCCTGGCCACCAGCAGCTCCGACGGCGGGGTGCAGCTGTGGGACGCAAAGGCAGGCCGCCTGCGCAAAGGCCTTGCCGAGTACACCGCCCTTGTCACCTCGATGGTGTTCACTCCCGACGGCCGCGCCCTGGCTACCGGCAGCTCCGACGGCGGGGTGCAGCTGTGGGAGACAGACACCGGCCGTCTCCGAAGGAGCCTGCCCGGACACATCGGCCCTGTTCTCTCATTGGCCTTCAACCCGGACGGCCGCACTCTGGCCACAGGTGGTGCGGATCGCACCGTGCGCCTGTGGGACGCGGAGGTCGGCCGGCCCTGGGCCCTCTTCTCCGACCCCCTCGAGGAGGCGTTCTCGGTAGCGTTCAGCCCGGATGGCCGAACCCTCGCCACCGGGAGCACCGGCGAGCAAGCAGTGCGGTTGTGGGACACGGCCACCGGCCGCCTCCGTACGGGCCTGCCTGGGTACGCCGATCTCAGTCCCTCGCTGGCGTTCAGTGCGGACGGGCGCTCCCTGGCCACCGCAGATCCGGCCAACGGCGGGGTGAACCTGTGGAATGCGGCCACCGGCCGTCACCACGGGAGCCTGGCCGGGTACATCGTCGGCGTGGAGGCGTTGGCGTTCAGTCCGGACGGCCGCACCCTGGCTACGGGCAGTGCCGCTCGCGGAGTTGAGCTCTGGGACGCGGCCACAGGCCGCAATCTCCGAAGTCTGCCCGGATACCACGGCGCTGTGCACTCGGTAGCGTTCAGTCCGGACGGCCGCAGCCTCGCAACCGGCGGCGAAGATCGCACCGTGCGACTCTTGGACCCGACCACCGGCCGCACACGCACGCTCTCCGGACACACCGGCGCTGTGGTCTCGGTAGCGTTCAGTCCGGATGGCCGCACCCTGGCCACCGGTAGCGACGACAACACCGTGCGGCTGTGGGACACAGCCACCGGCCGCAGTCGCGAAAGCCTGACCGGCCACACCGACCGCGTCGGCGCGTTGGCGTTCAGTCCGGATGGCCGCACCCTGGCCACCGGTAGCGACGACAACACCGTGCGGCTGTGGGACACCACAGCCGTGGGTGATTCGCCCACCGGCCGCACACGGCGCACGCTCTCCGGGCATACCGGCGCTGTCCTCTCGTTGGCCTTCAGCCCGGACGGCCGCACTTTGATCACCGGCAGCAGCGATCAGACCGTGCTCCGGTGGAACGTGGACCCAGCCACACCCACCACAGCGATCAGCAAGATCTGCCGCGCCATAGTCCGCAACCTCACCGCACAGGAGCGCTCGGTGTACATCCCGGACCAGCCGCCACATGGCACGTGCCCAAACCCAGATCCGTGATCAGCCGGTCGGCATTGGCATGGAAGACGACCAGGATGTCGTCGTCTCCCACTTCCCACTGCCCCTGGTCGATCAGGTCGGTGACAACGCGGCGGACCTGGGCGGCGGTGACCTCGGCGACATCGTCGTCGGGGCCGAGCCGGACCGCGTCCAGCAGTTGGCACCACGACGTCCGTCCGGTCTCCGGCGCGGCCACGAACGAGTACGGCCGGCCGGGGATGAGCTGGTCGCCGGAGCGTCCCGAGCGTCCGTGGACGTGGCAGAGCAGCCGGTCCGGGCTGGCCGGCGCGTCGGGCCGCAGCCACGCGGAGACATCGACGGCCAGGACCAGACGGCCGTCCGCGGCCTCGGGCTGCGGCAGCATCGCCAGCGCGCGGCGCAGCCCTGGGGGTCAAGGAATCGCAGCGGGCGCTGGGTCACGATGGTGTCCTTGAAGCGCTGCTTGCGCCGGATGATGGGCAGCAGCTTGTGGTTCCAGTCCGGTTTGCCGCGGACGGCCTTGATGGCATCGTCGGCGACCGCTCCACCGTGCACGCGGCGCCTGACTCCTCCTGGGGCAGGCGCCGCACTGCTGTCCGCGGACAGGACAGCACGGAACCGGGAGGCCCAGCTACCCACCGCCCGCGATTGTCCTCAATGATCACTTTCCGCAGACGATCCGGCCTGAGCCGATCCCGAAGGGCCACAACCCGATGCACATCGTGGGAGTGTGAGAACTGCTCAGTTGTGAGGCGGATAGGGGAGTGGGACGTGGCTGCGGGGAACGGTGCGATACCCCAGCTGACCCGAGCGCATCGGGTCCTCATCGGCGTGGTGGTGACGGGAGCTGTGATCATCGCAGGGATCGGCTTCGCCGGTTCGTACGCGGCGGTCCGGGAACTGGCTCTGGAGAAGGGCTTCGGGAAGTTCTCCTACGTGTTCCCGATCGGCATCGACGCGGGCATCTGCGTCCTGCTGGCCCTGGATCTGCTGCTGACCTGGATCCGCATCCCCTTCCCGCTGCTGCGGCAGACGGCGTGGCTGCTGACGGCGGCCACCATCGCCTTCAACGGGGCGGCGGCCTGGCCGGACCCGCTGGGCACGGGCATGCACGCGGTGATCCCGATCCTGTTCGTGGTCGCCGTCGAGGCGGCCCGGCACGCGATCGGCCGGATCGCGGACATCACGGCCGACAAGCACATGGAGGGCGTGCGCATCACGCGCTGGCTCCTCTCGCCCATCCCCACGTTCCTGCTCTGGCGCCGCATGAAGCTGTGGGAGCTGCGCTCCTACGACCAGGTGATCAAGCTGGAACAGGAGCGCCTCGTCTACCAGGCCAGCCTCCGCTCCCGCTTCGGCCGCGCCTGGCGCCGCAAGGCCCCGGTGGAGTCGCTGATGCCGCTCCGCCTTGCCCGCTACGGGGTTCCCCTCGCCGAGACGGCTCCGGCCGGGCTGGCAGCAGCCGGCATCGACGAGCCGCCGCTCCAGTTCACCGTCGAGCGGACCACGATTCCGGCACAACGGCAGAGCCCGGAACTCGAGGCTGCCGTCGACCAGGAGCAGAAACCCGTGAACGTGGGCGGCGGGCAGCCCCGACTGATGCAGCAGACGCGAGCCGCACACCCCGAGCAGAGGCACGAGCCTGGAGACGAGGGGAACGCCCAACACCTCGCCAACGCCTACCGGGACTGGATGGCTGCCTTCGGATTCGAGCCCACGAGCGCGCAGTTCGCTCTCTGGCTCCAAGACCAGTACGGCATCGCGACCGCGGCCGGTGGGCCGCTGTCTGATGAGCAACTTGAACCCCTGCTGAGGCTCCTCAAGGAGCGTCACACGCCCTCAGCCGATGCCGCGACGGATCCGCAAGACGATCTGAACGGTGCGGACGACGGCTGGGGTGACTACTTCTACAGCGCCTGGCTCGCATACGCGCAGGAGCATGGCGCCCACCCCGATGCCGCCACTCTCGCGACGTACGTCTACGGGCGGGACCAGATCACCGGCGCAAACGGCCAGCCCATCAGGGGTGAAGACCTGGCGGGCTTCGTCTCCGCCTTCCGGCAGCGCGAGTTCGACGAGGCGGAACCGTCGCCCGACGAGGAAGCAGCCGATTCCGTCGAAAACCTCCCCAACGATGACGAGCCTGAGCAGACCCCAGTCGGCGCGGGCGCCCAGCCGGCCAACGGGAATCGCACCTCGCGGGTGAGCGCCGCCATTGACGACCCGCCGCCGGGGGCGGAGGAAGCAGCAGGGCAGCGGGCGGTCCTCACCACGGTCGATCGCTACTACCTGGCGTGGACGGAGTACCAGTCCGAACACGGCGAGGAGCCGACGGCTGAGCAACTATCCCCCTACCTTGCGCAGAAGGACATGCACGGCCGGGGCGGCAAACCGGTCAGCCCCGCCACCCTGCGCCGGTACTTCCTGCCCTTCCGCGTCTACAACGTCTGGGCCGAACACCGGATGCGCAACGATCAGCCCGAGGCGGACGCCGTTGCCCAGGACTGCGCAGCCCGAGGCATCACCGCCCAGTACAACAAGCCCGTCACCACCGACTACATCACCGACAACGCCGCCGACTTCGAGCGCCGTCGGCAGGCCCTCATACGCCACCACGCCGACGCACAGCAGTAGGGCCGCTGCTGCGCACCGTTGCGCAGCCGGAACCCGGCGACGTGGATCAGGCTGCGCAATCCGAAGAACCCCTGATCAGCCATGCATTGCGCAGACATCGTGAGCACTGCGCAGACCTGCGCAGTGCGCCCTCGCGTAGTGCGCTTCTCCGAACCCGCCCTGCCGAGGACGACCCATGCACGCATTGCGCATCGCCACCGACGCGACGGTCACGGACCTCAACCTGCCCCTGACCGACGCGCACTCGGCGATCCTGGAGCACGTCGGATCCGCTGACGCCGTCGACCAAGGGATCTACCACCGGCGTGCCCTCATGCACATCCACGGCAACGGCCGGACGCTCGGTCTTCCCCAGAACCCGGCGGCGTGGGCCCTGGTGAGCGCCTGACGCGGCACGACCCTGTACCCGCTGGCCGCCGGCCCCGCCGTAGTCACGGGACAAGCTGAGAGCGGCGACGCGCTGGCTGCGGTTCTCCAGATCGCGTACGCCCGTGATGCCCCGGTGGGTGGGCAGCGTCTTGAGGTGCTGGTCACCGCGGGCGGAGGAGATCGCCGCGTGCTCCGCGAGGAAGGTGCCACAGGTGGCGAGGGCGGCTTCGGCGTGTCGCATCCGCAGCTGCCGCTCCGCCATCACGCCGGTGCGCTCGGCCTGCGCGGCGGTCAGTCGCCCCGCCACGTCTGCGAAGCCGAACACACCGCCGCAGGCTGCTGCGGGCCATCGCCCCCGGCAGCGTGTTCCGTCCGCGGCGACAGCCTGGCGCAGGCTGCCGTTGCCCAGCCTGCGCAGGCCACGGACAGAGCCGCCCACAGAATGGCCGGCCGGAGGCCGGCCAGAGCGACCAGCAGGCCGCCGAGGCCGTAGCCGACCGGCAGGGCCACCAGCCGGGCCGACGAGTTCAGCGCGAGCACGCCGACCAGAGTCGAAGGTTCTGCTGTGCGCTGGAGCAAGGTGATCGAGGCCGTGGAGTACATCGACCACAGCATGCCTGACACCGCGAACGACACCACCGTCAGTACCTCCGGGACATGCAGCCCCAGCACGGCGAGCGACAGGGCGAACGCCCCGGTCAGGCCGGCGATGAGTGTCCGCGGCGGGAGGCCATCCAGGAAGCCGCTGAGCCCGGAGCCGGCAAGAGCGCCGACGGTGAACGCCGTGTACAGCACAGCCAGGAACGCAGACCCGCTTCCCGACTGCTGCCGCGCCAGGAGCGGCAGCATCACATACACCGCACCGAAGAACATCAGCACCACCGCGCCAAGGACGACCAGGGACGTGGCCGCGGCCGGATGCCCCGGTGGCCGTGGACGTTCAGTGGCAGCCGCTCGTGATGGGCTCCGCCTGCGCCCGGCCAGCAGTGCAATCGCCAGCACCGCGAACGTGCCGCCGTCCACGGCCAGCACCAGAGCGGCATCGGTCCGTGCCACCAGCGCCGCAGCGAGCAGCGGCCCGCCCAGAGCCGCCACGGTGGCGACGCCCGACAGCGTCGCGTTGCCCGCCAGCCGGTCCTCCTCCGAAAGTTCTCCAGCCAGCCAGCCGTACATGCCGGCTTGCCCCCAGGCGTGCAGAACCGAGGAAAGCCCCAGCCCGAGTACGTAGAGGGCCGGAGTGAGCGCGCCCAGCAGATAGGCCCCGGCGACGGCGGTCAGTGCGACGGCACGCAGGGCGGCATCACTGGCAGCCAGCAGGACCGGGTCCCGATGCCGGACGAACCGGCCGAGCAGCAGGGTTCCGGCGGCGCCGGGCAGCGCATAGGCGCCGGCCGCCGCAGCGACCCACCAGCTCTCCCTGCCGGCCGGGGCGAGTTGCAGGGCGAGCCAGGTGACGGCGACCTCCGCCATGCCGTCGCCCAGTGACGACACAGCGACCGCAGGGAGAATCCGGCGTACGCGAGGATGGGCGAGCACCGCCCGGTAGGGGTTCCGGGCGCGTCCGGGCCGCCCGGTGCCGTGCCCACCGGCAGTCCCCGGACTGTCGACCGGCGAGGTCACCGTGCCTGTGCGATCGCCGCGAGTCCCCGCCGGCCAGGGACCACCACGTGCGCTTCGGAGACGAGGAAGAACCGTTCCAGCCCGGGGACGAACATACTGACAACCGCAAGCCCGCCGCTGTCCACCACGGTCCTGCGCAGGACCTGGTACCCCCGTTCCTCCAGCAGCGGCAGGAGTCGCGCGAGATGGCCCGCCGGGTTCCCGGGGGCCGTCGTCTCGCTGTACGGCACCACGTCGGCTCGCGGCAACGCCCCGGCGAAGTCGCCGGTGAAGGCGGCGTGCAGCCGCGGGTACGGCCGCAGCGCGTCGGGATCGTGGCTCAGCCGCAGATCGACGGGCGGAGCGATGTTCAGCGCGAGCCTGGTCTGCACGACCTCCGACAGCGCCCGGGTGATCGCGTACTCGCGCGAGAGCGAGGTTCCCATGCCGCGGACCCGGGACGACATGGGGGTCTGCGGTTCGCGGTAGGCAAAGTAGGAGGGGATCCCGAGGTCCGTTGTCATGTCAAGGATATGAACCTGGCCGCCCGTCTGGCGCTCGGCCTGCTCCAGCAGCAGCGCAGTATCGGCAGGCAGGGTGCCCGGGTCGACGACGGTGAGCGGGCCCGGGCGCGGGGCGAGGAACTGACGGGCAAGCAGCAGGGACAGGGCGTCGCGTTCGACGAGCTCGTTGATGCCGTGCACGGTGGCTTCGGTGAGGTCGCCGCCCGCACCCCAGCCATTGTTCACCGAGTAGTTGACCAAAGGGGTGCCCGGGTAGTCCCACGAGTCGCCGATGCGTTCGCGCAGCGGCTCGCTGCGCAGCTCCGGGTAGGCAGGCATCGAAAGGTACGCAGGGACATCGGCGCTCCCGCCGCCGTCCAGCCTCGCATAGCGCACGCAGCCGATCGGAGCGTCGGGAAACTGATCCAGCAGACTTACGGACCATTCAGCCGCCAGCACGCCGGTCAGCAGCCCGTGCGAGCGGACGGAGAAGAACTCCCCGGGGTCCTGGACGGACGGCAGGGCGTAATAGTGTTCCAGCGCCTCGTAAAGGCTGCCCACCTTCGCGGTCCGGCTGCGGCCCTTGCCCATGCCTGCGGCGAGCCTGTGGCCGTCACGTCGCAGCACGCAGCGCCAGGCGGTGAACTCGGTCTCGGCCGCCAGCTGGAAGTCCACCTCCAGCCCCGCCGCGTCAGCCGCGGACAGGGCTTGGGGCAGGGCGTCGGAAAGCGACTGGGAGCGCTCTCCGAACTGGAACGGGACAAGCGGGGCGGCGGCGGTCACGAGCAAGTCCTTCCTCGTCGTGCAGAGATGTCGGCCGGGCCGGTGCGCGCCGGCGTCAGCGGGCCGCAGATCCGGCCGCCGGGACGTGGGCGACCAGGGGACAGCCGTGGGGGGCCGACCCGGCAGGCCGGCCCCCCACGACCGCTTTCACGTGGAGGTCACTTCGTGTCCTCCACGTCCGCCTGCGGCTCGGCGAAGTCGCTGTCGATCAGCTGCATCTCGCGCTGCGACAGCTCACCCGGGACGTTCGGGTCGGTGAGGAGACGTGCGGCACCCATGAGGGCCTCCTGGGACTCGGTCGTACCGATTGCTCGGTGCCCGCAACCAGTCGGCGCGGGTCATCCGATTCTTACGAGCCGCAGCCGCCTACCCATAGGACAGAAGTGTCAACTTTGTTGCCGTAGAACGCCGCAACGGCACCCCTACCGTGAGGTCCTCGCCGAGTCGGCGTTCGCCGAGACCATCCTCGCGATCGAGCGGGCCTGGACCCCCGAGACGGTGATCGGCTACCTCTACTCGACCAGCTTCGCCTCCCGCCCGCTGTTCGGCGAACGCGTGACAGAGTTCGAGGAGCGGACCCTGGCCCTCCTGGCCGGGCACGCCGACGATGCCGGCCGCCCCATCCAGCGCACGCCCGATTCGACGTCCTGCTGGCCCGCCACCGCTGAACATCGCTCCCGAGGGGAGGCTCCGCGGCATCGAGTTGCTCGGCGACCCTCCGCCGTACGCTCAAGTGCCGTGGGTCGGCTGTCGTCATGCCTGTGGGCTGGGGCCCTGTTGAACGAGGCCAGAGCCGGGGGCGTGCATGGTCTCGGTCTCCCAGTCCTCGAAGTCGCCGTCGGCGTCGCGGTGCCAGTGGATGAAGGCGCGTGCGGCAGGACGGCGCGCATCGCAGGCTGGGCAGAGCTCCCTCCATACTTCGGTCCCGAGGCCCCGTGCCAGTGCCAGTGCCAGTGCAGCAGGAGATCAGCTCCGCAGGGGGCGCAGGGCCGGGCCGACTCTTCCTGGTCATCGCGATCGGCAGGGCGCAGGTGAGCGAGCTCTTCGTCGCTGAGGTTGTCGATGCTTCCGTTGACGTTGCCCATGCGGTTGAAGGAACCGTCGGAGCGTACGAGGTAACGCCAAGCGAAGGACCTGTGGTCCCCCCTCCCGCTCGAACGCAAGCTACGGCATCAACTCCCGGAAGCCGCCGGGAACCCCGGTGTCTGACTCACGCCAAGATTCTGACAGCGGTGAAGCCCGCGAACACCGGGGCCCGGCCCAAACTCACAGGCGCGGGCAGCACGGTGCCGTCCCACCACCACGCCCGACTCGCCCCCCATCTGGTGAGGAGGGTCTCTGCGCGTTCAGTCCCTGCCGTTCGGTCCCTCGTAAACATGCAGGTCACAGTGGTACACAACGCCAGCAAGGGACTCAAGGGACTCTAATTCTCAGTTATGAGCGAGTCCTGTGCGCGTATATACGCGGGCGTATCTGTATGAGCTACATGTACGTAGGTAGCTCATAATTGGAGTTTTGAGTCCCTTCAGTCCCTGCTGGGGCCGCATCCCGCCCCTGAGCTGCGGGAATACCCAGGGACTGAAAGCAGGGACGAGGCCCGCGCGCGCCCGGTTCAGGCCCTGCCCGGAGGGCAGCCGCCGTGAAAAGCGGCCCAGTAGCGGAACGGCACCGCGAGCCCTGGCAGGATCCTCCCGCCGGGAGGGGTTCGGGTGAGTCCCTGCCCCGTGACCCCCCTGCCGGATCCACTGGGATAGATGAACTACGGTCCCTCCAGGCACTCTCATTGAGGATATTGCGGGCGTATCTTGCGCTCGTGCTCCCGCTCCAGAGATCCAAGGGACCGTAGGGACCCGCGAACAGATACGGCACCACGCGGGGGAGCTGCAACCTGTCCCCGCTCGAAGGTCCTACACTCTCTTCCGAAAGCCAGTCCCTACAGTCCCTTTGGTCCCTCACCCCAGACGGCGCCGCCCCGGCCGGGCCTGCCAGGGACCGCAGGGACTAGACCCTCCCCGAAGGACAGACGCGTGCCTGGCCCCGACGTGACGAGAGTGCCTGCTGCTGCGCGGACCGCCACATCCCACGCTGTGGCCCGCTGGTGTGCCGAACAGGGCTGGCCGGTCCACCCCCTTGCGACCGGACGTAAGACGCCCGTTGCCAATTGCCCGGCCTGCAAGGACAAGCACCACTCTCCGGCCGGGTGCGTTTGCCTCTCTGCCGGCCGTCCATGCCACGGATTCCACGCCGCGACGACCGACACGACGCGTATCGACGCCTGGTGGTCCGATCACCCTTCCTGGGGCGTCGGCGTGGCCTGCGGGGACGCAGACTTGATCGTCATCGACATCGACGCGCACTCCGCGCCTGTCCCCGACCGCGGCCGGCTCCTGCCCGGAATCCCCATCCACGACTCCGTGAACCTGCAGGGCCTGGCCTCCGGCTTCGACACACTGGCCCTGCTGGCAGCACTGCGCGGCCAGCGCAGTCCGGCGGAGGACGACAGCACCCTGCGTGTGCGCACTCCGTCCGGCGGCCTGCACGTCTGGTACCGAAACCCTCACCCGGCCACCCGGTTCCGTTGTTCGACCGGATCCAGTACGAAGACCGCGCTGGCCTGGCAGGTCGACGTCCGGGCCGACGGCGGTTACATCGTTGCTCCCACCACCCGTACCACGCACGGCACTTACCTGCGGGAAGGGGTGTCCCACTTGCCTGCGCCGCTGCCCGAATGGCTTGGCGAAGAACTCGTACGGACCGGGCACACGATGCAGCGGCCGACGGCCTCCTCCCGGCCCGCGGTTCCCCGAAGCCGCCGCCCCCGGGCCCCCGTGCGTGCGCATCGTGTCCTGGACCCGCTGCTGCTGGAGGTCGCCGAGTGCGCGGCAACGCCCGAGGGTGCCGCTTTCACCGAGAAGCTCAACAAGGCCGCCTACACGGCCGGAGGGCTGGCGGCCGCCGGGCACCTCGACGAACACACCGCGCGTGCCCGGCTGCGCGAGGCCGCCGCCGCCGCGCGTCCCTGGCAGGGTGCCCGCAACGAACGCATCATCGACGACGCCCTCGCCGCCGGGTCCGCCCGCCCGCTCCATCTCGAAGGACGTTCATGAGCAGCGCCGAGATGCCGCGCTTCGACGCCACTGCCGCTGCCCAGCAGATGCTGGACCTCGAACAGGCAGGCCAGCAGTCGGCCGTCCTGCCCGCCCAGGCCCATGCCTCCCCCCTTGCCTCGCAGTCCCGGGCGCTGTCGGCCCCGCTGCCTGGAACGCTCACCGATCGCGGCAACGCCAAGCTGTTCGTCAGGCTCTTCCGCGATCAGTTCCGCCACGTCGAAGGACTGGGCTGGTTCTCCTGGGACGGCTACCGCTGGAAGCGCACCGGCGGTGAGAAAGCCGCCCTGTGGGCCGCCGGTGAGATGGCTGAGGACATGCCCGACACCGATCCCCGGGGACTCTTCAGCGACCGCGATCTCCACCACCACAAGAAGCGCACGCTGTCGACCACCGGGATGAAGGCCCTCCTCACGCAGGCCAAGGCCTCCCCGGACCTGTCCGTCGACCCCGACACCCTCGACGGCGACCCCTACGCCCTGTGCACCCCTGCCGGGGTCGTCGACCTGAACACCGGGCTGCTGCGCAAGCCCGACCCCACCCGCGACTTCCACTCCCGTGCCACCAGCGTCGCCCCCCAGCAGACCGAGACCCCGCGCTGGCACCGCTTCCTGCACGACACCTTCGGCGATGACGCCGAAGGCCAGGAAATGATCGGCTTCCTGCACCTGCTGCTCGGCTACTCCATCACCGGCGACGTCGGCGCCCAGGTCCTGCCGTTCCTCCACGGCCACGGCAAGAACGGCAAGAGCGTCCTGCTCGACGTCATGATCCAGATCCTGGGCGACTACGCTGACGCGGCCCCGCCCGGCTTCCTCATGGACCGCGGTGCGTTCTCCGAGCACTCCACCGAACTCACCGAACTCCACGGACGGCGGCTCATCGTCTGCAGCGAGCTCAAGCCCAACGACAAGTTCGACGAGGCGAGGGTCAAGCTCCTGACCGGCGGAGAGAAGATCAAGGCGCGCAGGATGCGCCAGGACTACTTCTCCTTCGCCCCCACCCACCACCTGTGGCTGCTGGGCAACCACCGTCCCGAGGTGAGCAACGGGGGCTTCGCGTTCTGGCGCCGCATCCGGCTGCTGCCGTTCGAGCGGACCGTCCCCGACCACCGCAAGATCGACAACCTGGCGCTCGAACTCGTCCGCGACGAGGGTCCCGGCATCCTGCAGTGGCTCATCGAGGGTGCCCACCGCTACCTCACCACCCGGGACAGCCTCGAAGGCCCCGACCGCGTCCGTATCGCCACCAGCGCGTACGCCAACACCGAGGACCACATCGGCCGCTTCCTCACCGAATGCTGCACCCGCGACATCGAGGCCCAGCCCGACCTGCGAGTCGAACAGGGACTGCTGTACACCGCCTATGCGGCCTGGTGCAGCACCGGCGAAGGCATCCGCCCCGCCGGCACCCGCGCCTTCGCCACCCGCGTCAGACAGGAAGTCGGCCTCGCCTCACCCACCGACATGATCAAATCCAACGGCCGCAAGTACTACCCCGGCCTCGCCTTGCTGGACACCCTGTCATGAACCGACTCCCGCGCCCCTCCGGCGAACTGCCGCACACCAGCCCCGCTCCCCAGCAGGCCCAGTCCTCCCTACCCGCCCGCGTCCGCCCGATTTACCATGGACACGCAGGGCCATGTCCAGCAGCGGGTGGCTCACCACACCACGAGGCGGGCCGCCGTCCGGTCCCGCAGATGAAGGAGGGGCAGCAGCCATGAGCTCGCTATTGACCGAGGGCGATCTCACCCACGAAGAACACGTCGTGTGGCTGGAAGACCCGGGAAGCCTCGACTATGTCCGCCAGGCCCTCGACAAGACCCGGCGCCGCAACACCAAGCCCCCCTACGCGCGCGACGGCCGTATGGTCGGCTATGCCCTTCTCGACGACCAGGCCGAGCCCGACCCCGACAGCGGCCTGTACAAGCGCCGCGTCTTCTTCCTCCTTCCACACGACCGCGACAGCCTTCCCGGCGGCCTGTACCGCGAAGGCGCCCCCGGAGAAGCTGTGGACCCGCGCACCATCGAAGTGAGGAAGGTGGGGGAGAAGACCCCGCGTTCGCAGAGTGGGCCGGCTGCCATAACAGGTTCGCGCTCCTGAGAGCCTGCACCAACCAACTGTTCGCCAGGGATGGCTGTGCCAGCGCGCGGCCGCGGGGCCCCGGCGGCCTGTGCTGAGCCCGCACCGGGAATCTGCACGGCGCTCCGCCAGAGGCCCGCAGGGCCGCCTTGAGGGCCGCACGCAGGCATTGAATCCCAAAGAACCTCCACCCCCAGAGGCTGGCGGGAGCGCACGCGGCCGTACAGGGGCGGGCGACGGCAGGCCCGACCATGGGCCTGGCCCGTGTCATCGGAGCGCCTCGACCACGACCGGGCAAGCAGTGGTCGGCCCTCCTGTGGCCGGTCCCCTGCGGTTGCCCGTGTGAGCACCTGGGGAAACGGCACTGCGATGGCATAGATGACACAGGCCGGGCCGTGCGGGGCCGGGGCTCCCCGGCGCCTCGGCCCCGCACGGCCGCCGCCTTCACCGGCCGCCGCCGGCGCTGAGCACTACGGCGAGGACGGCGGCCAGCGCGGCCACCGTGGTGACGCCGGCGGTGACCGGACCGTTCAGTGCCGGACGGCGGTGGACGAGGTAGACGACGGCGCCGACGGTCAGCAGGACGACCAGCAGCAGCGCGACGAGCAGCGCGAGCGTGGGCATGATCGTTTTCCCCCTCGGGATTCGGGCACGCCGCGGGAGGGGGCGTGCGGTGATTGGTCTGCCGTCCTGTGCCGAAAAACGCTGGACTCTTGCGTCGCGGCCAGACGGTCCGGAGACGGCGGCGCCAGGGTCTTTGGTCCGGGGGTTAGCCCCGCAACCTCCGCCTTGGCCACGTCGGTGCGACCGGCTTCCGAGGGCCTGACCATGTCACCTGCGCGGCCGTCATTCGATAGCTGTGGCCTGCGAGTTCGTCAAAACTTCCTCGCCGGCCAGGTATTGAATGGGCGTCACCGGTGCGATACACGCCCGGACTTCGCCGCGTCCCGACCGTTACTGGTCCTTTGTGCTCGGTTGGTCGGTCCAGGGCTCGGTTGGTCGGTCTAGGGCCTGTTCGGCCCGGGCAGCGGTTGTAGGGGGCGAACGGCTGGAGCGTGCGGGGCTGTAGGGGGAGACGGCTGAGGCGAGGGCGGGGGAAGTTCACCGCCTCGCGCGCGCACGACGCGCGCGCTTTGGGGCCCGCCGCCGGGGCGGGGCGGGGCGGGCCGGGGCGGTGAAGAAGCCGAGGAGAGCGGCCGACCGCGGGTCGGCCCGCGCAGCACCACGAAAAGCCGGTCGTGCTCGACTGCAGGACGCTCCTGGTCCAAGTAGTCGCCGACCACGGCGAAGAACTGTGCGGAGATCGGTATCAGGCGCTGGTGCCCGCCCTTGCCCTCGCTGATGAAGACCTGACGCTCGCCCGGCGACAGGTCGCCCAGCCGCAGGCCGAGCACTTCGCAGCGGCGCAGTCCGCCCAGCAGCATTGCCAGAACCATGGCTCGGTCCCGCCTGGTATTCAGTGCACCAAGCACCTCTTCGACCTCGCGTGGCCCGAGGACGCGAGGAAGGGTGCGGGGCGTGCGCAACAGCGGCGTCCCTCGATTGCCGCTCCGGCGGCGATTGGCCAGCCCCGTCGGCACCGGGTTGCGGTCGACGGCGAGGTCATCACGGGTCATCAAGTAGCCGAACAGGCCGGAGACACTGGCGAGCCGACGCTTGATGGTCCGTGCTGAGAGCCCCGCTTCACCGTCCTCTAGCCGGACGACCTTCGTCCCTCGCCGTGGTTTCTTCTGCGCGGTGATGAACGCGAAGATGTCCGCGGTGACGACCTCGGTCGGCTCCTTGGAGACCACCGAGAAGAAGACCTTCAGGTCGTACGCGGTGGCCAGCAGCGTGTTCGGCCGGCAACGTGCCGCCACGAACTCCAGGTAGTCGTCGACCAGGGCGTGCCCCAGTGATGCCGCAGGGTTTCCGGCGGCATCGATGCGTCGTACCAATTCTGGCTGCCAGGCCATCCGTGCTCCTCGACGGGAGCGACCATCCTGGCCGGGAACACGAGATCGCGGAAGAGTTGTCACCCACATAACCGCCCAGCACGGACAGCGCGTGAACGTGCCCTTCGAAGAACGCCTCCTGGCCGCAGGAAGCCGACACCCGGTGCACCGCCTTGCCGGAGTACGACAGCCGCAGCGAGAACAGGTAGCAGCGGGTGGGCACCCCCGCCAGCACGATGTGGACATCGCCGAAGTCGACCTCCGCTTCGTCCCCCGGCATGTGGGACTGCGGGACGAACATCTCCTCCGGCCCGCGGCCGGCCTCCCACCGAATCTCCTTGCGCCGCACCGCGACGTAGGCGCGGACCATCTGGTAGGAGATCCCGGCCGCCGCGTGCTCGTCCAACAGCCGATCGAAGATTCTCTTCACGGTGTGCTTCTGCTTCGGCGGCGCGTCGAGGTCCGCCTCCAGCATCCCGTCGATCACCGGCTTGTACGGGTCCAGCCGGGTCGGACGCGGCGCCTGCTTCTTTCGGGGCTCAGGCCAGTTCGAGTCCAGGGCCTTGCGGATCGTCCGCCAGGTCGCCCCGTACTTGCGCTCCAGAGCGCGCATCGACAGGCCGGCACGGTGGTCACGGCGGATCGCCGCGTACAGCTCGACCTTGCTCGTCGGTATGTGCATTCGGGCCCCCAGCGGGAGAAGCACACCGATCGTCCCACTGCAAGGCTTCAAGTGCCGTCAAATCTGGGCAACATCGCCCTTCGCGATACGAAGCCGCCTTCCGCAATGAACGACAAACGCCTCCCCTACTCACCTACATAGCCAGCCATGAATTCCGCGTTGCTAAAACTTGATATCAAGCCACTCCACGTCCTTGAATTCCACGTTCAGACTCGCGCGCCCACCGCCTTCTCTGCGGAAATAGGCGTCCGCGAACAGTTCGTGCAGATTGTCGTCCGTCGTCCCTCTCCTTGGCGGCCAGGATCCGGTCGGCGTGCACGGGTGAGACGGCCGCGCTGATGTCCCGTATCTGGCCCGCGTCCGAGGTCCCCTCCGGGCCGAATCCGGAGTACGCCCGGCAGGAGATGACGAGCCCTCCAGAGGTGGCTGCGCGCTGCCTCGCCTGTGCCCTGACCTGCGGTTGCCACTGTGACTCGGTCTCCTGTACCAGAGCCTCCTGGAGGCGCCTTTGCGGTTTCCTGGCCGCACCGGAGCGGTAGCTCCACCGTGCGGTGGGAGACGCCCAGACGCTCGGCTACGGTCTTCCTGGAGCCCTTCGCGCGCGTGAGGAGGAATTTCATCTGGTCTTGCGCTAATTCCGGTGCCGGACGGGTGGACAGGGCCCGCTCGGTGCGTCTGAGGCCGTCGAAGAGCTTGTGCCGGAGCAGGGCCGACACCCTGGCGTGCTGCTGATCATCCATACCGGGCAGAGTCGGGCCCCTTCCCTGTGGACAGAGGCCGGCCGCCGGGCACGCCTGATCCGATCCAAGTCTGAGGATCCGCCCTCTAAGCGCCGGGATTCCAGAGACCGAGCATGTCGAGGAGGTTCGCGAGCGGGCCGTCGTCTGCGTACCGCACCTCGTCGATCTGCACGGTTTTGCGCCCGTCCGGCTCCGTGGTCTCGGTCCGATGGACCTCGTGCGAGCGCCCCTTGCGGTGGTACTCGCGGATCAGGAGCGCAGCGGCCAGCGTGACGGCGGCGAGTTCGACGATGAACATGCTCTGTCCAGCCTGGTCGACAGAGTCCACGAACAGCTGTGCCGTATCGGGACGCTCCTCAAGTGTCATCAGCATCGCAAGCCGAAGCAGTTGGGCGCGCTCGGGACCCGCGAGCACTTCGTCGACTGCCTTCTTGGCGCGCGCGTCCTCGTTGGGGTCCGCGAAGCTCGCGTGCCAGAGCGCCGTGACCTCATCCTCGAGGTCGGCGCCGAGTGCGCCTAGCAGGTAGGTCTTCGCCGCCTCATCCAGCGCCTTGCCGTCGAGCCGGGCGAGTGCCTCCCGGGCCTGGGCTGGGTCGGTGGTTGTCATAGTGGCTCCTCGGGCGTTGGGTTCACAGGGCCGGCGTAACCATGCAGCACAAAGGCGTCAGCCACCCGGGGCGGCACGGAGTCCCGCAGCGCCCTGCGGGTTCGCGAAAGTTGGACCGCAAGCGGCAGGCCAGGCTCCGCCATGCATCGACCGAGCAGTTCGTTGACGAGAAGCTGGGCAGGGTCTGCGGCGACTGGCCACAGCGGCGCAACGAACGCCAGAACACCAGACTTCAGGAACGCCCGAGCGAGCCCGATTTGCTCCCCGCCTGCGGTGGCACCGACGCTGCCGCTGGTGCAGGCGCTTGAGATCACGGCGCGGCAGCGGCTGCGTGTGTCTGCCACTTCACTCCAGTCGAAGAGGTAGCGAGCACCGTAGTCCGGCCGGTCGAGCACCTCAGGCAGCGACGGGGGTACGTGTTGCCCATCAGAGAGGACAAGCGCGAACTGGGCGCGGGTGGGGTCGGTGACCCCGTGGCAGCTGAGCTTGAGCCAGGTAGACGATTCAACGAGCTCCGCGACACTAGTCCGCGTCGCCGCCGTGTCCTCAGCCACCTCGTACGGCGCCTGGTGCCGCGTGCACAGGGCTCGCAGCGCCTCGCCGCCAGCGTTCAGTGCACCCACGAGGAGCTCGGTGTCACCGTGGCACCAACAGCGGACCTCCCCGACTGCGTCCGCCTGCCGGGCCGACGCCGCCGCGCGGTGGGCGAGGACAAGCGCAACAGCCAGGCTGGGGCTCAGCGCCACCTCGTAGTCCGGCACCGTGGCGTGGAAGGGTATACCGGCCATCGGCCTGGACGGCACGACAGTCAGCGGTTCAGCCGGATCGATGGGTAGCTCCGCGATCGTTGCTGCCATCGCATCTCTGAACGAACGAAACGGCGTGACGCCTTCTAGGATGTCGCTGGGGTCCAGCGCAGGTGACCGGCTGATACGCCCAGCGATGCGCGCGCCGAGCCGATCGACGAGCTCGGTTGGCAGCACACCCCCACGATGCACGGTCGTGCCGGCATCGTCCACAACGGTCAGCAACGGGAGCTGCGTTTCGCCACCGTCGAGCCATTGGAGAACCTGCAGTGAGGTACCCGCCGGTGCGCGCAAGTCGCCTCCGACCGGCAAATGATCCCGCGCGATCTGCATGGAGAGCTGGAGCGAGGAACCGAGGTCCGCGACGGCGCTGAGCATCCTGTCGTAGTCCCCGCCCACCGGAGCGGTCACGAGCCGTGAGCTGAGGTCATGGACGTCAGATAGCGTGTCTGCGAGCGTCACGGCGGTGGAGTCGATGCTCGCTGTGCCCACGAGATCGGTCATGAACGCAGCGGCCTGCTTGACATGGAGGCTCGCATCGTCCCATCTCCCCTCGTCGACAGCCAGCTCTGCTGCCACGCCGGCGGCGTGCATGCCGAGTATCGGCTGGCGGAGATCAACGAGCGCCGTCTCGACCGTCTCGCGGGCAAGTCCGGCGTCGCCTGCAAGACGCACAGCATCCACCCACGCGAGTGCAAAATCCGGATCATGCGTCGCAAGCGCTGGCAGGTCAAGACCGCGCGCGAACTGCAGCGTCTTGGCGCTCAGCTCTGGCCCGGGTCCGGTAGTCCGTAGAGCGGCGGCCGAGATGGCGCCAAGGGTCTGCAACTGCAGGCGGGCAGACACGAATGGGCTCTTCTGCACCGCTGCGAGAAGCGTGGTCTCTTCGCGCCCTCTCAGGGCGCGCGCGTTGGCCAGCCGCGCAAGCATGAAACGTACCAGCTGATCGTCTGGCGGCTCGGCGCGCACGAGTTCAGTTGCCTCGTCGAGAACGGGCTGCGCGTCCCTCCACTGACCGTTGCGTTGGAGTGCGAGTGCGAGGCTGAAGAGCGCGTCGAAGCGCTCACGCCCGTAGAGACCCCCGATCAGCTGCCTGAATTCTGAGATCGCCCGCGGCAGGTATCCCGCGTCGCTAAGCGCCCGCGCGCGGTTGAGACGGCCCACGCGGATGTCAGCCTCGTGCCCCTGCCCTTCGAGCAGACTGAGAGCCTGGTCGTACGCTGCGAGAGCCGACTCCGCGTCGAGCATCGAACGCAGCGCGTTCCCCCGTTCGTTGAGCAGGTGCGCCCGGCGGGTCGCGGCCGCCTGGTCGTCAAACGCGTCCCAGTCGAGCGCCTCATCCATGTGGTCGAGCAGGGCAACCGCATGACGGGGTGCCCCCTCGTCAGTCAGCCGCTTGGCGAGCGTCCGCGCGACTGGCACTGCCAAAATTCTGCGTTCACGCTCAAGCCGCTCAAGCAGCACCGGCAGCAGTGCGATCGCGGCTTCACGCGGAGCGGAGCTGGCCATCGCCGCGAGCGCTTCGCCGATCACCGAGTTGTCGCTCCCCAGCTCGGCGGCCACGGAGAGCACGGCATCGACAAGCTTGGCAGGGTCATCGACGACCCCGATGCGCAGCCGGTCGAAGTAGCGCTGCAGCACCTCCTCTGCGTGGCCGAGCGCGGCGGCGATGTCCGCCATCTCGTTAACGGCTTCCGCGTCCTCGAGTCGCCCCCGTTCAGCAAGGATGACGCGCAGGACATCCTCGGCGCCCACCAGCTTTCGCCACATCGCAGGATCGTCGTGGAGCTTGACCCCTTGACGGAGGCTCGCCACGAGCTCCTCAGCCAACTCTCGCCGACGCGGGGAGCGCCGCTCACCCGCCGCGCCTATGGCGGCGTCGATCACCGCTGGGTCACCAGGCCCCTGTCTGCTCTCCATCAAGATCGCGATGGTCGTCAGCACCTCCTCGTCCTCGAAGCAGGCCGGAACGAAGTGCTCTTGGACGGCCGTGAAGGGATCGAAGCCCGCGAGCGGCGTCTCGGCGAATATCTCGAAGAAGCTGATCGCGAGCTGGAGACGGCGCATCTCGTCGAGCTTGAATCGCGCTTCCTCTTCTGTGACCCCTGCGGGGAGGTACGTGAAGACCACCACTCCGGGCATCCCAATGAGGGCGAGCGCGGCATGGTACGCGCGATCGCGCGATCCCGCTGGCGAAAGCGGCGGTGGGCGGTTTCTAGGTGCGGCGCCGACGATCTCCTCGATCGCCTCGAAGCGGATACTCGCGAGCGCCATGAGTCCCACAGTCTTCCGGAACTCCGCGATGTCGCGGATGAACCGCACCGTCCAGCCATCCGGGAGGTTCGGGATCAGAGCGTCGAGGAGGCCGTCTACCTCCACATCGGAGGCGTCGGTCGGCGGCCGCACGAGAACCAGCTCGGTCGGCGCCAGCGTCACCAGGTAGACGCGTTCGACGTGCTCGTTGTCGTGCCAGCACTGCGGGCACACGGTAAAACGCGTGGCCCCCGCGATAACGCGGTGAACAGCCTCGATGTCGCTCGGGAAACCAGCAGAAATAAGCTCGAAGCCGCTCGCCTGGACGGTGAACCCGCAGTGCGGGCACGGTATGGTGCCGCTTTCCGCCATACCTCGACCGTACTTCCGCGCTCGCCGCGGCACTACTTGAGTCCGGCGCCGTGCGGCGTGGCGGATGGCAGGCCAGCTGGTCGGTTGTGGCGTTGATGAGCTGCAAGCCCTTACCTCCTCGACGAAATGAACCCGCTGGGCTCTGGCTCGTTAAGTGATCACAGCCCAGCGGGTTCGGCCCTCCGGGCCTTCCGGGGTCCGCGAACCCGTCGGTTTACGTACGCCCCTTCGGTGACCGGTACTTCCGGGTTGACCAGTGTGTTCAGCAGCGTCTCGCCAGTCGCGGCGTGCATCACTGCCGCAGTTGGCGTCAGCGGGCCTGGTTCAGTGCCCGGGTCAGTTCCCGGTTAGCCGCCCGCGCGGCATCGAGTTCCTCGGTCCGCTCATCGAGCTCGCCCTTTATGTCGGCCAGGTGTTGTTCGAGCAACGTGATGCGACGTTGAAGCTGGTCGATGTCGGCGGACGCGCCAAGGCCGGATTCCTGCCATGCGGTTTCACCAAGGCTCTCGGACAGACGCTTCTCCAACTGCCGGACCCGGACTGTCAGCCGTCTGTTTCGCTCCAGCGCGTTGGTCAGGTCTGCCCGCAGCGAGGCCCGGCTGACGGCCGCGATCCGGCCTTCTTCTGGTGGGGCTGCTGCTGCGGCGTGGACACGTTCGAGGAGGTCGCGGTGCCGGTAGAGGTAGGTGCGGTCCACTCGTGCCGCGCGGGCCAGGCCGGAGACCGTGATGTCCTGGTCGCTTCGCAGCAGGACATCGAGGGCTTTGAGAACTCGTTCGCGGCGGCGGGCCGAGTCGGCCCGCCGCCCGTCGGTCATGCCGGTCATCCGGTTCTCTCCGGGCGAAGGTCGGGTAGGGGCTGGCGGACGCGCGGCATGCCCAGGGAGACGCCGCGGCTGCGGCGGACCAGTGCGACTGCCTCGCGAATCTGGGCCCGGTCCTCGTCGGTGAGCTCGTCGAGGTCCTGACGCACCCGCTGAACCAGGCGGCGGACACGGGCAATCTCGTCGTCCGATGGCGTGGCCTCGGCCTTGGCCCAGGGATCGGCGTTGGCGAAGGCGGCCAGACGCTCACGGTTGCGCAGCAGGTCGGCCAGGTATGCCTCAAGATCGGGCAGGTAGGAGACGTCGGTGCGGAAGTGTCCGCAGCCCACGCAGCGGAAGCGTACGGGGCAGTCGTGGCCGCCGGCCGCAACGTTGGAGGGTTCAGTGCAGGTGCCGTAAGGGACTTGGACGGAACCGATGGCGCGGCGGGCGTGTTCGGAGTCGAGCAGGGTCTTGGCCTGGCGCCAGACGCGTGTGCCGTGCCGGTCGAACTGCATGGCGGTGACCCGCTCGACCGCTTCGCGGCGGCGTTTCTCGCCGACGCGGTAGTACCGCTGTGTGGTGCTGGCTTCGCGGTGATCCATCAACGACTGGAGAACGTCCTGGGGAACCCCGGCGTCGGCATGCCGTTGTGCGTAGGTGTGCCGGTAGGCGTAGGGGTAGATCTTGTTCTTGTCGAAGGACAGCATCGTGGTGACTCGGTTGCCGTCGTCGACGATCACGGTGGGGACCAGGAAGTCGGACAGTCCCTTCACCCAGGCTCGGTGCTTCGCCGACACCCACTCGTAGGTTGTCGCCTTCGTGCCGTGCGGGTTGGCCAGAGTGGCGGGGAAGAGTTTGAGCTTGTCGGCCGGGGTGTCGGGGAAGCGGGCGCGGGCACGTTGCTGCTGCTTGATGATGAGCGCGGCGGTCGCGCCGGGGATCGGTAGCCGGCGAGCGTGCCGAAGGTTCTTGGTGTTGTCGTAGACAAGGACTGGACTGCCGTCGCCTTCCCGGTCGAGGCACTGCCATGGCAGTTTGCAGATCTCGTTGGGGCGCCTGCCGGTGTCGATGATCAGCTCGATGGCCGTGCGGACGTCTGCGGAACTGACGGTCTCCAAGGACTCGAGGTGGGCGCAGAGCTGCCGCATGACTTCCGCAGGCAGGTCACGGCCGGCCTCGGAGTCCTCGGGGTCGTCGGGGATGTCCTCCTGGCGGAGGGCGAAGTCGTCCGCCAGGCCGTGCAGGGGCTGGCCGGGCCCGGCCCGGCCCAGGGTCCGGAGCCGGGTCAGCACGCGTCTGGTGTCGCGGACGGTCATGTACTGCGTGCAGGCGGAGATGTCGCCGCGTTGGTTGAGGAAGCTCAGCCGGCCCAGGAAAGCAGTGATGTCGACGCGGCCGAGCACCGGCAGGTCGACGCCGTGGTCATCCCGGCTCAGGTACAGGCTCTTGGAGAAGCGGCTCAGGGACCTCAGGGTGCGCTGGACGCGGGCTGCCAGCTTCCGGGCTGGGGTGATCGCTGACTCTTTCCGATCCTGTGCCCGGTGCACCTTCTTCCACGCGCGCACCCAGTCCCCCCAGGCCCGCTGGGGCACCGCGCAGGCGTGAAGCAGAGCCATCAGCTGCCGCTGGCTGGTGGGGAATGACTGGCGCGTGAGTATGCGCTGTGCCGTCGAACGCGACAGCGGCCCCAGCTCGGGCCGTTCTTCCAGCCTGTGCTCCATGGCGCGGTAACTCAGTCCGCTGCGCTCGCGCAGATCCAGCAGTGCCCGGCTCATGTCCGCCCGGTCAGCGATCAGGTCCGGCCGGGGTGCCTTCCCCGGATGAGGCGGCACCGCCCGCCGTCGGTCACGGAGTCCCGCCATCTGCCGGGCCTGCTCCCATAGCCGGCGCGCTTCGCCGTCGGCTATGCCGCATGCCTCCTCGTACGCTAAGACGACCCTGAGCGTGGGCAGGACGGCACCGCCCGCCGCCCGCTGCAGCGTAGTGGCGCTGTACTTCGTACGGGTTGCCAACGCCGCGTTGGTCAGACCGGCACGGACTCTGCACCGCCGGAGGTGGCTCGCGAGCCGGCCCAGGGCGCTGTCCGGGCGCGGGACCGGGTTCTCGGTTCGTCCCACGATCACGCCTACCGGGACAGGGAGGTCGACTGGGCCTGGGCAAGGTGGCGCAGGACCCGGGTCGCCGCTCCAGTGGCGAGTCGTGTCACGGTCACCGACAGCAGGCCGGCCGCGCCCAACAGGGACAGCACATCCGTGGGCGGCATGCCGCCCAGGGTCAGGGCGGCCGCCACGATGATGACCACCACGATGACGGATGCTTCCGCCCCGCCGAGCTGGCAGCGGGCAGAGCTGTCGGGTACGACGCAGAGCGCCACGGAATCGTGCATGAGGAAGTTCCCTACGTGCGGGCGGGCCACGGACGGCGGCCGTGGGCCTGACTGGCTCCAGCAATTCGTCATAGGCCACGGGCAGTTGACGCTGCGTCGCGGCGTGACAGCATGGTGCCACCACGGCAGGCCGTGGGCACGCTATTGATGCGCACTCGTCCCATGTGCTGATTTGAGGCAGACCCGATTTTCGGGCGGCACCGTATCTGAGACAGCATGTGGTCAATTCCGGCGAGACCGGTGGCCTGGCCGTTCTCCATGCCTGACTGGAGCCCGGTGCCGACGAGCTGCCGGGGAGAGGCCGGTTCTTGCGTTCCGTCCCAGTTCTGTTTGCCGTGAACGGGCCAGGGCTGCCACGCTCCTCCGTAGTTCCGTACGCGACTGGCTCCAGCGACCAACCGCGCGGATTTCGGTCGTCCGTGTTGACGCGCGGGCGCCCCACACAGCCGGCTTCGACGTCGTGCGGGGTCGGCTGTGTCTAGTCGGTGGTGCGGCGGAAGGCCGCCTCAATCGCGGTACGGACCGCATGGAGTCCTCCCATTCAGCTCCACACTCCCCGGGCAGCGTATGCCGCGGCCGCACCAGCGTGTCTGCGACTCCCGCCACCGCCTCCGGCTATCCGAACTCGCCGGGCTGGTCGGAGCAGGAGCAGCAGAAGGTCGCCTGCCACGCTACGGGAGGGAGAACGCGAGCTGTTCGCAGCGCCCGTCACGCACTCCTTGTGGGGCGAGGTTGCCGGATCGGAGCATCCGGACGCCCGCAGCAAGCTCAAGCACGTCCTTGCGGCGGCCGGGGACGGCAAGGAGTAGGAGGTGTAGCCGTGGCGGACACGCCGCCGGGTCGCCGTCGTCGACGGAGCGAAACGTCGTCGGGCCGCCGACGCTGCAATGCAAAGTGGCGTTGGGCAGGATGACGCACCCGAGTCGCAGAAGGGTTATTATCGTCATAGTGACGAAATTATGGAGTAGAGTGAACCCGGTACGCGGGCAATGCTTTCCGTCCCCTGGAGGCGGGGTGTCCGTTGGAAGGAGAGGTGGCCGTGGTGACGAATCAGGCCGCAGGGCAGGGCAACGCAACGGTGCCGGGTGCCGGTGGCGTGCTCGATCCCCGAATGTCCCTGGCCCTGAACGTCCACACGTGCCCTGGGGTGTACGCGGTGCTGCTGGGTGCCGGCATTTCCATGGCGTCCGGCATCAAGACAGGTTGGGGCATCGTTCAGGACCTCGTCAGCAAGGTCGCGGTCCTGCACGACCCGGACAGGCCCGACGCCGGTGCTGAAGCCGCGGCCGATCCGGAGGACTGGTGGCAGGAGCAGTTCGGCGAGGAGTTGGGCTACTCGCGCCTGCTGGCCGAGGCCGCGCCCACATCGGCGGCCCGGCAGGGCCTGCTCGCTGGCTACTTCGAACCCGAGAACGTCGAGGACACCGGTAAGGAGCCCACCGCGGCGCACCGGGCGATTGCCCGGCTGGTGAAGAGGGGGAACATCAGGGTCATCCTGACCACCAACTTCGACCGCCTCATGGAACGCGCCCTGGAGGAGGTCGGCATCTCCCCCCACGTAGTCCGCGACCACATGATCGACAGCATGAAGCCCCTCGTGCACAGCCAGATCACGATCATCAAGCTGCACGGCGACTACGCCGATCTGGAGCAGCGCAACACCGTGGACGAACTGGAGGAGTACCCCAGCGCGCAGCAAGCTCTACTGGAACGCGTGCTGGACGAGTACGGGCTGATCGTGTGCGGCTGGTCAGCCGACTGGGACAAGGCACTGGTCAAGGCAGTAGAAGGGACCCGTTCTCGGCGCTACCCGATGTACTGGGGACAGTTCGGTCGGATGAGCGAGCCCGCCCAGCGGCTGGTCGCGCAGCACTCCGCCGCCGTCATCGACGGCGTGACCGCGGACGATCTCTTCACCGACCTCGAACACAGGGTGGAAGCACTGGACCGGATGACCGTCGCCCCGGTAACCCGGGACACGGCCGTCGCCCAGCTCAAGCGCTTCCTCCCCGATCCGGTCAGGCGCATCGAGATCCGTGACCTGATCGAACAAAGCGTCTCCCTCATCGTCAGCAACGCTGGCCAGGACCGGTATCCACTGACCGGCAACGTCTTCGCGCAGAGCATCCGCCGCTACCGCGCCGACTGCGACACTCTGTTGCACCTGCTGGCCAACGGCGTCTTCCACGACGACGGCACCTACAACGAACTGTGGCAGCGCGTCGTCGAGCGACTGAACCGGCTACGGAACCGCAATATCAACGGCCACACCGAGGATCTTGAGAGGCTGCGGCAGTACCCTGCGCTGCTCGCCACTTTCACCATGGGCATCACGGCAGTTCTCAGCCGCCGCGAGGAATTCCTTGCCCGCATCCTCACCCAGCCGCTGTGGACGCCACCCTTCTCCAGCAACCAGCGCCAGACCCCAGCCGTTTATCTCAACCCGCTGCGCATCCTGTACGGATCGATCAATGAAGTCTGCAGTCCTGAGGGCGGCGGCAGTTACTACTACCCGCAGAGCCACTGGATCCGCGACGAACTGCGCGAGCCGTTTCTCCCCGTGGAACCGGACGACGACGCTTATCAGGCGGCTTTCCACCGCTTCGAGTTCCTCGCCTCGCTGATTGCCATGGACAGCGAGCAGGAGTTCCACGCGAACCCGTGGTCCGGCGAGTTCCTGCTTGAAAACTGGTGGGGGTACGACGACGTCGGGCTGGCCCCGGACATCGCGCGGGAGATCAACGAATCCTGGCCGCTCCTGCAGGCCGGCGCCTTCGGTGGGGAGGTCCAACGGGCTGAGAAGGCGTTGGAGGCTCTCGTGGAGTTCCGTTCCAGGAACCCCCGTTGGTGACTTCAGCGATCTCTCCGTGACGGGCAGATCAGCGACTGCGGCGGCCCCTCATCGGGTCCGCCGCAGTCCATATCAGTTTCTGCACGGCTTCGACCGTGGCTTCCAGTCGGACGGCTGAGATTCTGAGGCAGGGAAAATGCTGCCTGCTCAGCGGGCCGGCGCGGGAGAATCGTGTGTATGGTCCGTTCGTCCAAGTTCCCTGTCTCCGACCGCGAGTACATCCAGCGGGTCCGCCGTCACCCGCCTAGTTCCCTGCTGCCGCTGATCGCGCAGGTGAGCTCGCTACTGCCGACGAAGGTCGACTGGCAACAGGACTGGGTGACGCTGAACCGGCATCCGAGCGTCAAGGGGCTGTATCGGCCGTGGGCTTTTGCCGACGCCGCATGGGTGTCACTGACCCGGGGGAACGAGCATCGGCAGCGGCTGGCGGCCGTGGATGACCTGGAGGAGATCCTCGCCCAGTACGTGGCGCTGGACGACCTCTACCGGCACCTGCCGGTCGGTGATCGGCTGGCGGGGTACCTGCTGCGGGTGGCCGGGCAGCAGTTCACCTGGCAGGAGGACGACTTCTCCGAGCTCGCTCGTAGCCTGGCCCTGCTGGTCCAGACGGAGCCGACGAAACCGCTGAAGGCTCTTGCCGACGGCTGGGAGCGGGACCTGCTGGGCTGCCCTCTGTCGGACTACGTGGGGCTGGGGCAGCTGCTGTTCACGGTGGCGATCCACCGGCAGGGCCGGTTCAACCTGGACTGGGTGCCCGAGAACGAGCTCGCCGTGTTCAAGGAGCTCACGACTCGCGCCGCAGTGGAGGCGGTGCTCGAACGGCACTTCGCCACGGGGGCAGAGGAGGAACGCGCCCGTGCTGCCGCAGGACTGATCTCTTCCGACCCGCTGATGCGGCGGTACACGCCCAACCCGCTGCGCTCCAGGCCCCTGGTGCGGGGCTTCGGGTGCGACTACCTGATCCCGGTGACTGCCGCCGTGCTGGGCAAGGTCAGCCCGATGGGCCTGTACTACACGGGGATGGAGCACTACGGCAGGGGCAGCAAAGCGTTCGAGCAGTTTGCAGGTGATCTGGGCGAGCTGTTCGAGCAGTACGTGGGCCAGCATCTGCGGCTGCTCCCCGATGCCGAGGTCCATCACGAGATCGTCTACGACAAGGACAACAGGAAGAGCGTCGACTGGATCGTGGTCCTGCCCGGCCTCGTGCTGCTGCTGGACGCCAAGTCGGCCCGGCCCACCGCAGGCCTGCGGCTCGGACCGCAGCAGACGTTCGGCGAAGAGCTGAACCAGAAGCTGGGCAAGGCCATCGAGAAGCAGATCCCGAACACCGCGAAGCTCATCCGGGACCGGCACCCCAAGTTCTCCCACATTCCCCACGATCGGCCGATGTTCGGAATCGTGATGACGATGGAGCCCTACCACCTGGTCAACACCCCCGAGTTCCGGCACGTCCTGCCGACCACGGACGTGCCCACGGTGGTGGCCTCGGCAAGTGAACTGGAGGACGCTGTCGTCGCGACGGCCCCCAGCCTGGAGGAGGCGATCCTGGCCCGGATCGAGCAGCCACCGCCCGCCGGATGGTCCCTGCGGGCTCTCGCCGACGGACGGCCCGTCATCAATCCGATTTTGGACGAGGCATGGGCGCTCTACCCATGTGGCGCCGAGCACGCCACTCCCCCTGACGGCGGGGCTTCAGCGGAGCCTTGAACGAGCGGCCCGATCGGCCGGACCGGGTGTGCGACACAAGCACGACACCGTCCCAGGGCTGTTCTTCATCTCCGCCGCGCGCTCCCGCGACCTGCCGGACGTCATCGGCCGGCGCTCGGCAGGCGCCAGCGGGGTAACCCCGGCGCGGGGCTGGGCGTCGGACAGAACGTCGCGTCCCGATGCGGATACGCGTGTGGGGCCCCGCACCGACGCAGCAGCGCGGTGCGGGGCCCCTCGGTGTTCGACGGCTAGATGACCTCGAGATCCTGTTCCAGCTGCCCGCAGCGAGATCGACTGGCCGCTCGTGGCGGCTTCGCTGCGCACCCAGTTGCGGAGGGGGACGCTTGCGTAGTCCCGGTGGTGTACGCGGGCGGCGTGATCGCGGCCGTCGGTGTTGAGCAGCTGCTGGAGATAGTCGGCGAAGGCGCGGGAGCCCCCGCCACCGGACTTCGGCCCGGTGCCGTAGCCGTTCGATTCCAGCATGGGCAGGACCGCCAGCACGTCGTCCCGGGTCCGTGCCCAGAACGGGGCACCGTGTTCGACGACGACGGACTCCACGGCGTCGTCGGCGCGCAGGGCCAGGGGCGCGTAGGTGGTGTAGGTCCACCGGCCGGTGTTGCCGCCGATGGTACGAAAGTGCTGGCCGACGACGGGCAGCCCGAACGCCGGGTCGACCCAGCTGAGGTAGCACGTGCAGCCCTCGCCCGCCGGCAGCGAGGGGCTGGCCTTGTCCTCGTCCACGCACGGGTGAAACAGCCGAGGGATCTCTCCGTTGTCCACGAGCGTGGTGTGCAGGGCGTTCGGCGCGCACGGCTGGAGCCTGCCCAGCCACTCCTTCACGTACGGGGACTCCCGCTCGATGGACGCGATGCCGTTCCACGCCGCCCCGACGATGCCGTACTCCGGCTCGGTGTAGAGGACGAACTGGGCGTGGCCCGCGGTGGGGTCGTAGACGGGCTTTAAGCCACGCGGCTGATAGCTCAACTTGCCTAGATTTCCCGTGTGTTGGGGGAGGGAATGCACTGGTCGGACTCGATCGACGGTGCCCCCAGTGGGGCGCCGCCCGGCTAGAGCACGGTCGACCAGGACCGAGAGGGAGTGACGCAGGTCACAAGAATTGCCTGCCTTTCCGTCTAACGCGGAGCGCTCCGGATTCCACAAAAAGGACGGAGAGGTGCGTCCCCGAGCCCGCTCCACCGTCCCCCCTTGATCACCGTGGAGCATCGCGGATGCATGAGAACAACAGTGCCCAGCAGCGGGCCAAGGTCATCGAGCCACGTACGGCTCCCGACGCTGAGCCGCTGCCGCGGACCGACCTAGAACTGATGGATCTGGAGGACCCCGAGGAGCCCGCTCCACAGAAGCCGGAGCCGTCGGCCCAGAAGTACGAGAAGTTCGAGGACCTGCCCGAGGACGTACAGGCCGCGTTCATCGCTGTGGTTGACCGCCGAGAGGAGTTGCACCGCTTCTTCGACTGGCGAGCAGCCCTCTCCCGGCACGACGCGGAAGAGGAGACCTGCGAGGTGTACCAGACGCTCCTCACCAAGCTGATGGACGGGACGACCGTGGACAACCAGCGGGCGTACGCCTTCGGCATTGCGAAGAACAGGGTTCTGCAGATCTGGAAGCGGAGGAAAGCCAAGATCCAGCAGTTCCTCGCCGACAACATGGAGCTCTTCGACGACCGGGTGACGGTGCTTCGGTGGGAGGGATTCAACGACTCTCTGCACTTCAAGGAGCTGTTCGAGCAGTGCACCCAGACGCTCTCGCCGTACCAGAGCATGGTTCTCTACCTGCGTGAAATCCGGGATCTCCCCTACAAAGCGATCAGTGAACTGCTTGATGACCAGGACGTGAGTGCGCTGCGGAACTGCCGCAACCAGGCGCTCAAGAAGATCCACGCCGATGTCATAGCGCTCGCCGATCTGCGTCTGGCGGCCCGCTTCTCGTCATACAACGAGATGGACACCCGGAAGAAGCCCAAGAAGCCACCGGTGAAGCGCACCAAGCCGCAGGAGTAGAGCCCGTCTCGAGTCCTCGATGCCCGTGCTGCCGGGGCAGCGAGGACTCCGGTCGGGATCTACCTCCAGTTGGCGCTGGAATCCCGAGTCCACACGCACTCCACGACAAGGAACTCGATCATCATGAGTTTGCACTCAATAGCGCGCCGGCCAAAGCGCAGCCGCCGCGACGAGGCGTATCTCCGAAGTGTCCTCAACCAGGCCGGAGTGCCCCACGGCAGGGGCGTGCAGGCAAAGGTCCTGTGCGCCCTCGGAACCATCGTTCAGTACCTGCAGCGCCTGCTCGACTCCCAGAAGGGCGAGCCGCGCAGGCGCTTCACCGCCGTGGGCATCGGAGTCCTCAGCACCCTCGGGGCTATCCTCTCCGTGCTCTGGAACCAGCTCGTCCTCGGATGCACCTTCGTGGCCATAAACCTCGTGAACTTCTTGCCGTCAGGCCTCAGTTCCGGCCGCACGCCTCACCCATCTAACGGAAGCAACGGGAGCGGCCACTAACAGGACAGGCCGGCGAACATCGCCCGCCCTCCGGGTCCCGGGGGGCGGGCGTCGCCACACCCAAGGAGAACGCACCCATGAGCGGCGCCCTCACCCGCGCGATGGACACCCTGGACCAGTACGCCCTCGCGTCGGACCAGGTGACGAGGACCGGCACAGTGATCGCGGCCGGGGTGAACTCCACCACGACCGTTGTACTCGCCGTGGCCGGACTGCTGGTGACCATCGGGCTCGCCGTCATCGGCTGGATCATCTTCGGTAAGCGCCGCACCGAGGACCGTACGGCCAACGTGGCCAACGACGACCTCAACGCGCTCATCGGGCACCTGCGCGACGCGGATGTGGAGACCCGCCGTCTTCAGGCCCTGCCCCGTCCGGCGGGCAACGACGACTTCCAGGAGCTCATCCGGCTCATCCCCTACCTGGAGAGCCACAGCGCGCAGTGCACCGCGCCTCTGTCGCTCCTCGTCTGCGACGTCGTCCAGGACGTGAAGAGCCTCATCGGCCTGCCCGTCGACAACAGCATCCCGTTCGGCGAGTACGGCCTTCGCGTCCAGCAGCAGACCCGCGCGGTCGACAAGCTCCTGGCATCGATTGACAAGGCACTCACCAGCGCACGGCAGATGCGCAACTGACGCTGCACATCGGACCTTGACCACGAAGCCCCGATGAACACACGGCAACGGGCCTTGATCCGGTACATGGATCAGGGCCCGCCCCCGTGGTACGGACATCTCAGCGCACTACAGCTCGATCTGGATGTGCTCCACGTCGGTGAACTCCACGCCCAGGCCGGCCGCCCGGGTGTTGTTGTTCCGGAAGTACATCTCAGCGAGGCCTTCGGCTGCGATGCGCTGGAGCTGCTGTTCGCCGGCACCGGCGTCGCGGGCTTCGAAGAGTCGGTCCGCCCAGCGCGGCGGCAGGGCCTGGGTGATGTCGCGGATCCGGGCGTCGTCGGTCGTGCCCGGCGCTGCGGTGAACCCGAACCGCGCGCGGGTGGAGACGACCAGGCCGCCCGTGGACGCGGCCTGCTTCTTGGCCTTCGCCCGGATCTGCGGCTGCCACCGCTTCTTGACCTCGCGCTCTATGCGGTCTCGCAGGTCGCGGCGGGGCCGCTTGAACTTGCCCGCGACGTACCGCTCCACGGTTCGCTGGGACACCCCGAGCGCCTGCGCGGCGGCCTTGGTGCCCTTGAGCTGCTTGACCAGGTACTTCATCTGTGCCTGGGCGCTCTGCGGGATGCGGCGGGTGAACGCCCCTTCCAGCGCCTGGTCCAGGCTGTCCCCGAGCGAGTCGGTCATGGTCGGCTACTCCCCTTCTCCGGCGGTCGGGTCGTTCTTGATGAGGTTGGACAGGTTGAACACTGCGCCGGCTTCCTCGAACTGGGCTTCCGCCCACAGGACGGTCTGGGTGCCCTGGTGCTTGACCATCCCTGGCGAGACCCCGAGCCGGAACGTGCCCGGCACCGGCTTGCCCTCGTCCGTGTACGGCAGCACGTCCAGCGGGGACGGGCCCGGGGAGGGGTAGACGATGGCGTCGGTGCCGATCGCGACCGGGTATAGGTCGGCCGCGGCGGCGGTCTTCATCAGCTTGCGGTGGATGCCGACC
This sequence comes from Streptomyces sp. NPDC006872, assembly GCF_040635845.1. Classification (NCBI taxonomy): domain Bacteria; kingdom Bacillati; phylum Actinomycetota; class Actinomycetes; order Kitasatosporales; family Streptomycetaceae; genus Streptomyces; species Streptomyces sp. NPDC006872. The sequence goes on along the minus strand of NZ_JBEYIL010000027.1, from coordinate 17,202 downwards.
CGTTGGCTCGCGAGCACGGCGGCCCGGATGTCCGGGCGCCACGTCTCCCGCTTGAGTGCCGGCCACGGTTCGTAGTACGGCACCTGACCCCGGTTGCGCTGACGCAGTTTGCCGATGCCGCCCTTCGCGGTCGCCTTGATCGCCTTCGCGAGCAGCGCCATGGTCGGGTCGGTGCTCTTGGAGCGGGCCATCGCCTCGAGGAAATCGCTCCCGCCCATCGCGGTGGCGACCCCGAGGTCGGCCATCACCGTCACGTACGCGTCGCGCAGCCGGTTGTACCAAGGGTCCAGGTAGCGGCCGGAGTGGAGCCGCACGTACGCCTCGATCGGCGCGACCTCGAAGCCGAGCTCCACGGCGTACGCGACGGTGGGGGTGGCGTACCAGGCCGGGCCGGTCGGGCGGTCGCCCTTCGGCGTGAACGGGCTGGGGAGCCGGTCGGCGTCGACGGTGCGCCCGTTGATCTGCACGCGGGAGAGGTCGACGTGGGAGAGGTCGACCAGCCACGAGCCGGGCAGCTTCGGGTCGAACGCCGGGTTGCCGGTCAGGCGGGTGGGGCCGTCCAGGCCGACGGTGAGGCCGTTGGCGGCTGCCGCGAACGACATGTTGATGTCGACGGCGACCAGGTACGGATTCCGGCACTCGTCATCGGTCAGCGGCCGGCACCAGTCGTACGGCTCCTCCATCAGCATTTCTGCCGGGGTCCGCATGTGGTGGCGCTCGAACTTCCCCTTGAGGATCGGGTGCTCGTCCGGGACTTCGCACTCCACGACGTCGTACACCGCGGTGAGCGCGTCAGCGTTGAACGTGCGCTCGAAGTTCCCGGTGTCCTCGTTCTTCTCCGCACGGGTCGGCGGGCGCAGTGCGGTCATCAGCTCCAGGCCGGTGGTCGAGGCGGTGCCGCGCGGTGTGATCACCAGCTGCGCGTACGTGCCGAGATACCGTGCGAGGTCGGCGGGGTGCATGGACGGGATCTGCGGGTTGTCCTTGTGATCCCACTCCCGTGCGTCCAGGGCGTTCCACGAGGGGATGCACACCTGGACGCAGCGGCGCCGGGAGCCCTCTGGGTCCCGGTAGATCCGCGCCCACGGCCCGAACCCGAGCTGGGTGAGCTGGAGTTCGGCCTTCTTGATCTGCTTGACCACCTTGTGACTGTCCGGGAGCCGGCCCGCACGCCGCTCCTCATCTGACAGTACGGCGGGCAAGCCGTAGCGCTTCAGCGCTGCCGGGGTGAGGACCAGGACGGGATCGGCGTCACGGCCGTTGCGGTGCAGCCGGGCCTGACCGAGCCTTGCCTCGGCAAGCGTCCAGTCGACCAGGGCCGGGAGGGACTTGGCGGGCACGTCCAGGACTAGGCCGCCGACGCAGTACGCGAGGACCTGGCCGCCGGCGTCGACGTCGACGACCGCGAGCGGACCGTTGGCGAAGCGCGGGTCGGCACTGGCCGGGGCGGCCTTCCGCGCGGCCGTGCGACGCGACGTCGTCGACGGGCTGGCGGCGCGGGCCGGACGTGGCGCGGCGGCCGGAGCGGGCTCGAGGGTGGGACGGGGCTGGGTGTTCTGGTCAGTCGTCGTGACCGCACCCTCGGAGACCGGGCCTGTGGACACGGTCCGCGCTTCCGCAGCCGGGGCGGGAGCGTTCGCGAACCTCTCCGGGATGGTCGTGTCCTCAGCGGGCGCCGCAGGGTCGGGGGCGGCGGGGTAGAGCTTCGCGAGTTGCGTGAGCATCCGCGCGTACGCGTCGCGTTCCGGCGGCCGCGGCTCCGTCTTGCCGGACTCCCAACCGCTGACGGTCGCCCGCCGCACGTCCAGGGCGGCCGCGACCTCATCCAGGGTCAGGCCGTGCGCCGCGCGCAGTCGCTTGCGCTCCACCGGCGGCGGCAGCGGAGACCGGGACGCGACCAGTGCGTCGATCCGGTCGAACAACTCGGACATGGAACACCTCCTGTTCCTCAAGGATAGCGTGAACCGTACGGATCGCGTACCAAAAACGTACGGATCGCGCACCTACCTCTTGAGGTAAGTTCTCCTGGATCGCTGGAAGCAGAAGCTAAAGTAAGTCTCCTGTGTAGCATATGATCGAAGTCAAGCGAGTGGTTCGGGCTGGCCGGACCATCGTCGACGGGAGGCCGTATGCCTACGCTCAGCATCAACTTCGATCCAGCCGTCATCGCGCACCTGATGAGCGCGAGCGGCGATGACACCGTCCACGTCACGCTCACTCTCGGCACTGGGGCCCCCACGGCATCACCGGTGGCCAATCCGGTGACCCCCCACGGCCCGCTCGCAGATCTCATGAGGGCGGACCTGCTGAAGGCGGGCACAGTCCTCAGGTTCCATCAGCGCCGGGCCAACCGGTCCGGGCGGGCCGTAGTCACGCCCGACGGCCAGCTGGTCGTGGACGGCCACGCCACTCCGTTCCCTTCGCCGTCCAAGGCGGCGGAGGCCGTGACCGGCAACGTGATCAACGGATGGACGCTGTGGCATGTGGAGGATGACAGGCCCGGGCCCGGGCCCACGCTCGACGCCCTGCGCCGCGAGCTGGAGTCGCACAACGCGCAGTAGCCGCTGTCCCGGCGGGGGTACGAAGGCTGCCCCCGCCGGTTTGTGAAACGCATCCTGGAGATGCAGGAACTCAAGCCGACCGGGTGCTGGAGAGCAGGGCCGCCGAGGTGGCCAACCGGATGGCAGAAAGGAACACAGGCTTGGCCACGCTGTCCGAGCAGGAGAGCTTCGACGTGCTGCATCGGGTGATCCTCCCGGCCGTAACACAGGGAGCCGTCGCACAAGCCCAACCAGTCGTCGTCATCATCGCCGGGCAGCCCGGGGCCGGAAAGACCGAGATCGCTGACCTCGTGCAGGCTGTCCTGGACCGCCGCGGCGGCGCTGTGCGGGTCGGTCGGGACCTGTACAAGCCTCTCCACCGTCACTACAGCAATGCCCTGGCAGCCGACGTCCGTACGGCCGGAGCCCTGGTGCGCACCGACACCGCGCGGTGGCAGGCCGCCGTCGAAGCCCACGTCCGCGAGATGGGCTTCGACGCCGTAGTGGAGTCGGCCCTCGCCGCCCCGGGCGACTTCCGTGCGTCCTCCCTCGCCTACCGGGCCGCAGGTCACCGGATCGAGGTGGTGGCCCTGGCCACCGCAGAGGCCCACAGCCAGCTCGGCATCGTCGATCGCTTCCTCACCAAGACCGCCAACGGCGGTGGCCGGTATGTGTCGTGGGAGAACCACGACACCTGTGCGAAGAACCTGCCCGCCACGCTGGCCGTCCTCGAGACCGAGCAGCTCGCCGACCGCGTCACCGTCGTACGCCGCGACGGCACCGTGCTGTACGCCAACGAGCTCACCTCCGAGGAAGGTTGGCTGTCTCGTACGGCTGCGGATCGGGTCGTGCGGGGGGAGCGGGCGCGGCCGTGGAGCGCGTCCGAGACGTCCGTCTTCCGCCGCGACCTGGCCCGCACCGACCGGCGGGTGCACGCCGAACTCACCGACGAGGACCGCATGTTGGCCGTACAGCGCGACAGCGAGCGTGCTGCCGCCTGGTCCGAGCCGGTCCGCCGCACCGCGCAGCCCACCGCCGCGCCGCCCGGGGTCGCCTACCACCGGCTGTCGGCCGCAGAACACGCGTGGATCTTCGACGAGCTGATCACGCCGACGGTGCTGGCGAACGTCGTGCCCCGGGACGATCCGCGCGCCGTGTACGTGATCGGGCAGCCAGGGGCGGGCAAGACCGAGACCACCCGGCTGGTGCGCCGCGCTCTGCGGCCTGGTGCCACCCGGCTGACCGGCGACGACTTCAAGGCCGCGCACCCGGACTACCGGCAGCTGCTGCAGCAGGACCCGCGCGGCGCCGGCACCGCGATCCGCACCGACTACAAGGCGTGGTTCACCCGCGCGAAAGAGTTCGTCTGCGAGCGCCGCGGCGATCTGCTCATCGAGGCCGCCCCCGGCAGCGCCGACGACATCCTCGGCAGCGCTCTCTCCTGCTCCCGGGCTGGCTACGCGGTGGAGCTGGTGGTGCTGGCCGTACGAGAGGCGGACAGTCGCTTGTTCACCGCTCTGCGCTACGCCCGCGCCCTGCAGGCGGGCATCCCTGGACGGTTCACCACGGCGGCAGGGCATGACCGCTGCTACCAGGCCGTCGCTGACCTCACGGTGGCCGCCGAAACCCACCCCGCCATCACCGCCGTGACGGTGATCCGCCGCGACGGCGCCGCCCTGCTGCGCCACGAGCAGCCCGCCACACCCGGCCGGGCCTCCTGGGCGCTGGCCGCCGAACGCCAGCGCCCCTACACCGACCAGGAGGCCGCCCGCTTCCTCCGCCTCCACCAGGGACTGCGTAGGGCGCTCCCCCAGCACCGTGCCGAACTGGATGCCATCGCCGCCCTGGCCCGCCCGCTGATGCCGGCCCACCTGCAGCCTTCCCGGATCGGCGTGTCCCGCCATCCCGTACGGCTGCTGCCCGTGCCGCGGACCGGCTACGACTCCAGCTGCCTCAGCCGCGCCGCGTAGAGCTCAGCGAGACGGTCCTCTTCCTCCGGGTCGGCGTCCTCCAGGCGCTGGAGGTCCTGGTAGGCGGCGGTTCGGTCGGCGGTCAGCTGGGCGATCCGCTCGCCGTCGGGCAGTGGTGCCCGACGCTCGGCAGCGATCTTCTCGGTGTACCAAGCCACGACGGCCTGCACGATGTCGACCGCCTGCTGGGCCTCGCCCTCCTCCAGGCCGGAGAAGTCGGGCTCATCTGGTGTGCCGGGCATGACAGAACCTCCTTTGATCTTGACTGGGAGGCATTCTCTCGCCCTGCTTCACCGTCACTGGCCTTGCGGGGACCGCTGCTTCTTCTCCCAGCTACGGTGGTTCAGGTTCCAGCGCCATGCCCTGATACGCCGGTGGGCGCGGCCGATCCGGCTGTCGAGGACGTGGTACTCGGGGTCGGCCAGGCGGACTAGGTCCTGGTCTATGCCCAGGGAGAGGCCGAAGAAGGTGCCTTCCTGGATCTCCTCGTACAGGGCGATGCCGCTGACGACGACCGTGTTGATCGGTGTGCTCGCCCGGTACGCCTTGCGTCGGTCGGGCAAAAGCAGGGTGTGGGAGAGGTCCGAGGGGTCGAACCAGTCGTCGGCGGCAGGGAAAGCGTTGTAGCCGAAGTCGTTGACTCCGACGTACCACGAGCGGTAGCCGCCGAGGTTGCCGAAGTAGTGTTCCTCGAAGTAACCGAACCGGCGGTTGCCGAGCCAGGCCCGATGGATGACGGCGCTGTCGGCGAGAGCCGCGAAGGGGCTCTTCCCCAGCCGGATCCGCGTCTCGTGGACCCGTATCCAGGGCCGGAACCACCAGCTGGTCGTGGTGATCCCGTACATGACCACGACCTCGTCCTCGCACCAGGTGACCAGGTAGCAGAGTTTCGACAGAGGCCAGGTCCGGACGGTGACCTCGACCTTCCGGTCCTCGTCGTCGGCGTCTTCGGGCTCGTTCGGAGCGACTCGTGTGCAGTGCTTCGTCGACTGCCACGTCGGTTCCCCGAGCAGGGATGCGACGTAGTCATGCCGAACGCCTGGGGTGATCTTGCGGAGGCGGGTGGTGACGTAGCGGCGGCGGCCGATGGTGCGGCGCCATCCCTCGGTCAGCGTCTTGGTGAGGGTCCAGCTGGCGACCAGTACTCCCGCCAGCTGCCAGAGGTTGAGGCTGGTGCTGTACCAAGGCTCGGGATCGGGCTTCATCGCTGAAGGATGCCGTACGACCCGGCGAGCCGCAGGCGTCTGCCCCGGGCGGGCGGCCTCCCCAACAGGAGTGCGGCGGGCATAGGTTGGAACCCACAATTGATCATCTTTCGGGGGTGGGTGTGGCAGGCCGGGATCTGAGGGCCCTGTTCAGTACGAACGACCTCAGCGTGCAGGCTGACGAGGCGTTCACGAACCGGTCCTCGCAGTGGGAGGCGGTCGCGGCCGCGCTCACCGAGCACCTCCAGCGCCTCGCCGCTCCTGGCTTCGACCCGGAGGACCTCGAGGCGCCCCGTGCCAACGTGCTCGTCTTCCACGGCGTGGGCGGCATCGGCAAGACAACCCTGTCCAGGACGCTGGAGGCGGCGCTCGCCGACGCCGGACGCCGCCCCTCCCAGTGGGGCGCACCGGGCTGGCCGGCCGACCGGATCCTGCCTGTACGGATCGACCTCGCCCGCTCCGCCGGCACCGACTTCGAGCAGCTCATGCTGACGATCAGGGCCGCCCTCACCCGGATCGGACGCCCTCTGCCCGCCTTCGACCTGGCTCTGCGCCGCTACTGGGAGGCCAACCACCCCGGCGAGCCGCTGGAGGAGTACCTGCGGCGCGGGGGCCTCGCCTCCCGTTTCGGGCAGGCACTGCCCCAGCAGATGCAATCTGCTCTGGCGGACGTCGCCCAGACCCTACTGCTGCCCGGCACCGTCGGATCGGCCGTCGGCCAAGTCACCGGTGCCCTCGTCAGCGCGCTGCGCGAGCGGCGGCAGACCGTACGCGCCCTGGCTGCCTGTGCCCGGCTGGCCGACCTCCTGGACGCCGAACCCGACCTGGACGCCCTCTCCTACTACCCTCACCTGCTGGCCTTCGAGATTGCCCGCCTCCCCGCGGACAAGCGGGTCACACCGGTCATCCTGCTCGACACCTTCGAGGACGCAGGCGACCGCACCCATCGCGAACTGGAACGCCTCGTGCAGCGCGTCGTGTGGCTGATGCCGAATGCCTTCTGGGTGATCACCGGCCGATCCCGTCTCCAGTGGGCCGAACCGGCCCTGCACGGTCAGCTCGACTACATCGGCCCCACCGCCTGGCCCGGCCTCGCCGCTCCAGCCCCGCCTCTCCTCCCGGGCAGCCTCACCCCGCCGGCTGCCCTCTCATCAGCCGGGCGGCAGGTCCTGGTCGGCGACTTCTCCCCCGAGGACTGCGACGACTACCTCGCCCGCCGCCTCGCCCGCGACGGCCGGCCCCTGATCAGCGAGCCCGTGCGCGCCGTAATCACCGCCCGAAGCCACGGCCTGCCCCTCTACCTGGACCTGTCGGTGATGCGGTTCCTGGAGATCCAGCGCTCCGGACGCACCCCACAGCCCGGCGACTTCGACCACGACTTCCCCGCCCTGATCGCACGCACCCTCTCCGACCTCACGCCATCCGAACGGCATGTCCTGCGCTCGGTCAGCCTCCTGGACGCCTTCGACCTCACCCTCGCCACCCAGGCCGCCGGCCTCACCCACGAAGCACCGGCCCAACGTTTGCTGGAGCGGCCCTTCGTCCACGACAACCCCTTCGGACTGTGGCCCTTCCACCTGCACGCACTGATCCGTTCCACCCTCCGCAACGCCGCCGACCAGGCCGACGACCGCTGGTCACCCCGCGACTGGCACACCGCCGCGCAGCGCGCCTTCACCGCCCTCGGCGCCCAGCTCGCCGCCGCCCCTGCCCCCGACCGGCGGCTCCTCGTGGGCTGCCTGCGCCAGGCCCTGCCCCTCGCCCGAGACTTCCAACTCGAGCTGGACTGGCTCACAGCCGCCGCCTGGAGCTACGTCAGCGACTCCGTATGGGAACCCCTGGCCCCACCCGCCCGCCAGGAGCAGGCCGCCATTCTCCAGACCCCCGCCGACGCTCTGACCGAACTCCTCAACACCCTCGCTCGCCGCCAGCACGAACACCGCGCCCGCACCGTCGACCGCCTCACCACCGTCATCGACACCCAGCTGCTGCCCGGCGAACTGCACGACATGGCCGTCTACTACCGGGCCAAGGCCGACCGTGATGTCGGCCGCTCCGCCGCCTCCCGGCACGGCATGCAATACGTCGCCGACCGCGGAGGCCGTCTCGCCCCCGCCGCCGGACGCGGCCTGGCCCATCTCGCCCGCCTCGCCGGCGACTTCCCCACCGCCCTGGCCACCGCCAGCACCCTGGGCTGGGACGGCCGCCACCACCGCGTCGAAGGCGACATCTGGTGGCCCCACGGCGACATGCCACGCGCCGCCGCCGCGTACGCAGCCGCCCGAACCGACGCCGAACAGCACGGCATCGCAGGCGAACGCGCCACATCCCAGGCCCAGCGCGCCTTCGCCCTCGCCTTCGCCGACCCCTCCGCAGCAGCCTACGAAATCGACCTCGCCCACCAGCTGCTGACCGGCCTCACCCGGCGCGTCACCACCGCCACCGTCCAGCTTGCCGAACTCATCCGCGACGCCGGCACCGACCAGCGGGTCGAAGACCGCGCCGAAGTCCTGCGCACCGAGATCCGCCTGGCCGGCGTCACGGTCGCCGAGCCCATCCTCGAACTCGCCCTCGCCTTCCACCACGCCGTCCGCGACAGCCCTGACGGGCTCACGCAGTGCATCAGCCGCCTTGAGCACCTCACCCGCGACGGCGACTACACCTACTACACCGACATCGCCCACTTCATGGCCGACCGACCGCTCCCCCACCCGTCTTCTGCGCAGTGGATCGACGGTCAGGCCGCCGTACGCAGCCGCTGGAGCAGCCTGATCACCGACCGCCGCTCCCGCACCCTCCCCACAGCGCCATAGCGCCGATGGGTCGGGAGGTCATGGGGCGCGAACCACGAGAACTGTGCAGGCGCCCCGGGCGCCGCTCCTCCCGTGGATCGTCGCCGAACAATCAGCCAGTGCGGCACGCCCTGGTCACCTGCCGCGATCACCTGCGCGGGGGCGCTTCGTCACGCACCCGTGGCCCTGCCGCACGGCAGGGCTCGTTCCTGTGCGGCGGGTCACGGCGTGAGGTCCAGTACCCGGACCGGTTCCCCGGCCCACCGCTGGGGGGCAGTGGTGGCGATGATGGCGCCGTCGGGACGGTCAGGGGTGGGCTGCGCCGCGTACTGGCTGTGCGCGGCGGCCCATGTCTCCTGCCGTGCGACCGCCAGGGCGGCGGCCAGGTCCAGATCGAGGACCGTGATGCCGGGAAGCGAGGCCAGGTGCTCGGCCGTACCGGGGCGTGCGCGGTCGGCTTCGACCAGCGCGCACGCCGGGGCGTACAAGAACCAGCCCGCTTCGGCGTGCGCGCGGTGGATCAGACGGGACGCGAGGACGTTGCCCCCGCCGGCTGCGGCCATCGCGGTGTCGTCCAGGACGATGTGCATTGCGTCGCTCACTGGCCGGCCGCCTGGGCCAGGCGCCGGTCCAGTTCGCTGTCCAGGTCTCGCTGTTCAGCAGCGGTCGGCGCGTAGCCGTTCCAGTCTTTGAGCGCAGCCAGGGCCTTCTCGGCCCGCTCGGCCCGCTCGGCCGGAGTCAGCAGCGTCTCTGCGAGACGGGCCAGATATGCGCGCAGCGACAGCCCTTCAGCGGCAGCTATGGCGGCCAGGCGGTCCTTGGCTTCTTCAGGGATGCGGACATTGGCATCGGACATGGTTGTGCTCCTTCCCATCCAACAAGGGTACGGGTACGTACCCGTACCCGCTATGGAACGGGCCAGCCTGTCTGCCGTATCGCAGTCGTGAGCGGTGCACGGCTGGCTGGAAGCGCCAGTCCGTCCGTGGTGACTTCGCTTGCAGACCTGGTCAAGTCGGCTCGCGGAAGCGCTTTCGGGAGGTCGGGGGCGCATTGGAGTGCACGCCGTAGGCGGTCAAACGTGATCTGGAGCACATCGCGAAATTGACCGTGCAATTGCAGGTTCGCGCAAACGGCGTTCAGATTCCTTCGTTTCGCGCGGACGGCCTGCTGGGCGGGGATGGCGAGGCGTGGGCGCGGGGTGGCGAGGCATGGCGCTGCACGTCAGCAAATGCAGTAGCGCCCTCATGGTAAGCGGAAAGTTACCTTCCGTTAGAAAGATGTGTTCGGAGGCCTGCACGTTTACCCGTACCGGTGGGCTTATCTGTTCCCCGGAGCAACGGTGCTCTAGGCGCCTGCCCGCCCGACGGGGGACGGAGCGGTCATGCCGCCGTCTGAAACGAAGGAAAACAGCCACTGTGAACTACGACGTAGTCAGCCTGGTGCTGGCCTTCGCCGCTGCGGCGCGTTCGTTCGCGCCCGACGTGTGGTTCTTAGTGCGGCGCCTGCTCGGCGCCGGAGTCCGCATCGGGGCTTCCACCCTGATCGAACAACAGCCCCACTCCCCTGCCTCCCCGCCCAACACGGCGTCCCTGGACGACGGAGGCCGCCGATGACCAGCCAGCCACCCGACCCGGCCGGACACACGACCCACAACCTCGCCGCCTTCATGCCCGCCGAGTTCTGGGAATTCCAGGCCCGCTACGACCGCGCCTGGCTGGAGTACAGCCGCATCCACCTCGGCAGCGCGGCCGCGGCCCGCCGGCTGGTCGACGGCACCTTTCTCTACCTGGCCACGATCTGGTTCCGCCTGGAGGCGATGCCCAACCCCGGCGCCCATGCCTGGGCACTGTTCAAACAGCGTGTCCACGGCGAGCTCGAGGCACAGGGGCGCAGCCCGGCCACCACGGAGACCCTGGCCTTCGCGCGCGCCCTGCGCGCCGCCTCCGAGCCCCTCCTCAATTCCTTCCGCGCTTCCTTCCACGCCGAATACGGCCCGGAGATAGCCGAACTCGAGGAAGGCATGGGCCTGTACCGGCAGATGACGAAGCTGAGCGAGCGGCAGTTCGACGTCCTCATCCTGCGCGACGCCCTCGGCTTCGACACCAAGGAGACCGCCCTGATCATGGGCATCCAGGAAGCGACCGTCCGCTCCACTCGCCGCACCGCCAAGCACCGCCTGGCCGCCGCCATGGGTTTCCAGTTCGATGAAACCGCCGACATCCCCGACACCGACGTCACGGACGACACCGACAAGGAGTGACCCACCCATGACCCGCGCCCCGCGCAGCATCGACGAGGCCCTACGCCGTGCCCGCGTCTTCCAAGGCGAATACACCGCCGCCGACCTGGCCAGCGCGCGGCACCGCCTCGCCCGCCACCTGCACGAGCTGCGCTGGGTGCAGTTCCTCAGCATCACACCGTCCGGCACCCGAGCTCACCAGCTCCCGGGGACCCTGCACGAACAGGCCGCGCACGACCTGCGCACCCTGTGCCGCGGCGCCGTCCACCACCACGGCGCCGCCCGCCACATCGCCGCCTTCGACACCGCCCGCGACCCCGACGGCGCCCTCACCTTCGCCTGCCTGCTCTACCTCGCCGACCAGGAAGAAGGAGCCCAGTTCTGGTGGCACTACGCCGCAGGCGCCGGCAGCGCCACCGCGGCCCTGGGCCTGTACCTGCTCCACCTGCGTCAGGGCGACATGCGCGACGCCCAGCACTGGGCCGGCCAGATCCACCGCCTCAACCGCCTGGACTGGAACCCCTACACACCGGTGCCCCACCACGCCGACACCAGCGCCGACCCCTCCCCCGGCCCCAGCGTCCACTACACCCTCCCCGTCTCGGGCCCCGTCGTCTGCGAACACGCGGTCAAGGACGCGATCGACGAACTCGAAGCCCCCCACAGCGGACTCCTGGGACCTGTCCCCCAGCCCATCCCCGCCCTCGCCGACCACTGGGACGAACTCGTCAGTACATGACCCACCAACTTGGACCGAGCTCCAGGATCTGAGCAACGTACTCTGCCCAGTGCTTTCACGAGATGACAGCCGCCCTGGTCCCCTCCGAGTCCGGGACGTACAGAACGCCGTAGTCACGGCCGAAGCGGTTGGCCTCCGCCACGGACCCGGTCAGCCGGTGCAGCCAGAACCCGTAAGCCACCGACTCCATCTGCGCGGGCGTCAGATGCAGCCGCCACCGCCTCGCACCACGGTCGTGCACGGCAGCGCGGACCTGCCCGGAAAGCCCTGCCTCCGGAGGCGACTTCAACTGGCCGGCCAGGCCCACGAACAGCCGCAGCGCCGCCATCTGCGACGGCGCAAGCTCCACCAACTGCTGTCCCGGCTCCGGCGCGCACGGGGTCGGGGCCGGCCGGACGCCTGCGTAGGCGAGCAGGTCGTGCCCGGCGGCCGTCAGGCGCACCGCCCACCGCACCGGCCGGCCCTCCCACGCCGACAGCTCCGCACGCGTCTCCCGGCCGGCCGTCTCCACCAGCCCCTTCCTTGCCAGAACCCGCACACTGCGCTGCGTCGACGGCGCGGCAGCGTCCAGCACCCAGCCGTGCTCGGCTTTCACCTCAAACGCCCACACCGCTTTGAGGGCCTCGAATGCCCCGTCTGCCTGCACCCCGCCACCCCATGCCCGAAATCGCCCGGCCGCCCGGCCGTACGTCCGACAAGAGGCTGCCGTATCACCGGAAGAACACCGGCTGTTCGCCGCCGCTCTCATGCGATCGTGTGATTTGCCCGCCGTGCGGGTGAACCCAGGCACGAACGGCTGCGACGCCGCCGACGTGACCGCTACGAAGATCACAACCCGTTCGTGATCTTCGAGAGGACCCCTTTTCGTGCGCCTTCCCCGCACCGCCAGCGCGACGGCCGCCTCGCTGGCCGCGCTCACCACTCTGCTCGCCCCCACCGCCGCCCACGCCGTCTCCTCCGGCCCGGCACCGCAGCGGAACGCCCCCGGTGACACGATCACCCTGCCGGCCCGCGACGCCCTGGCCGCGCTCACCGTCCAGGACGAAGACCGCACCGGCTACAGCCGCACCCTGTTCCGCCACTGGATCGACGCCGACCGCGACGGCTGCAGCACCAGGGCCGAGGTCCTCCTCGAGGAAGCCGTCACCGCCCCGGAACAAGGCCCCAACTGCGCGCTGAGCGGCGGCGCCTGGTACTCGCCGTACGACGACACCGCCTTCACCCAGGCCCGCGCCCTCGACATCGACCACCTGGTCCCCCTCGCCGAGTCCTGGGACTCCGGCGCCTCCGCCTGGACCCCCGCAGAACGTCAGGCCTACGCCAACGACCTCGACGACCCCCGCGCCCTGATCGCGGTCTCCGCCGCCAGCAACCGCTCCAAGTCGGACCAGGACCCGGCCACCTGGCAGCCGCCCGCGGAGGGCTACCGCTGCACGTACGCCACCGACTGGATCGCCGTCAAAACCCGATGGGACCTCGCTGTCGACCTCGCCGAACAGGCCGCGCTCACCCAAGTCCTCGATGGCTGCCCGGACACGGTCATCGAGGTCATCCGGGCACGGTGACACTCTCCAGCAGACGGCCCGAGCGCAGCCGGTGATCTTTTCCACCCGGGAAGCGTTGGACGTGCGTGAAGCTGTCGCCGAAAGCCATGCCCGGAATAGAGCAGTACGCCGAGACGGCTGCCGAGAACGCCTGCCATCTCGCCGACGCCACAGCGCCGGAGAGCTGGAGCTCGGCGGCCGCGGACGACGCTCTGGACGCGATCGACACCCTCGCCGGGGCGCTGTCCGCGCTCGGGCCGGACGTCGCGGCGGCCCTCGCACCGGTGATGGCCGCCACCGCCGACGCACGTCGGCAGCTCGGACTGGCCGACGACGAAGAGACGGCGGCCACGGTGGAGGCGTCGGGCCGAGGGCGTTCCGCACAGCGGTCCCGGCGGCGCGGGCTGGGGCCCGGGTTCAAAGGGATCCGTACGGGCGGCTGACCAGCGGCAGCCAAGGTCGTTTCCCTCATCTGCGACGCCGACCGTGACGACGCGGACATCGACGACCGTGCCCATGTTTTGCGCGCCGACATCCTCACGACGGGTCTGACGTACGGCGAGCTCACCCTGGACCTCGCCCTCGCCTTCCACCACGTCGTCCGCGGCGCGCCCCCGCCGCGTTGAAGCCTCTGCCTCGTCAGGTCGGCGTACTGGCTGGCGCGCGCGTACGAGAGGCGCGCGGGAGGGCGCGAATAGGGCTGTTTCGTGCCCGGGAGAGTGATCTCACCGGATTCGAGTGGGGCGGGGGTGTACGCCTCGGGACGATGGCTGTGTTCGGCATGATCGCCGCGACACGAAGGAGCCGTCGAAGTATGTCCAAGCCTGTCGTCAATATCTGGGGTACCCCTCCGGGGTCTGAGCGCGCCGCCGTGCAGCCCGCCCCCTGGGACACCAAGTGGGATCTCCGCACCGTGACCACCAGCGGAACCGCCTGGGTCTTCTACAGCTCACCCGGCCAGACGGCCGTCAAGCGGCCGGTGATCCTTGCCGACGGCTTCGCTCCGGAAGGAACCGACGTCGACAACCTGTACGACGGCTTGGAGAGGGGGGACTACCCGTTCGCCTCCAAGCTGCGCGAGGCCGGCTTCGACCTCATTCTGCTGGGCTTCGCCGACCGCACCGCGTCCGTCCTCGACAATGCCGAGGTCGCGATCCAGTGCATCATGCAGACGATCGTCGAACGCGAGGGCGATGCCCCGCTGACGGTGGGCGGCTTCAGCATGGGAGGGCTGGTCACCCGCTACGCCCTGGCCAAGATGGAACGCCAGCGGATGCAGCACGAGGTCTCCACCTACCTCTCCTACGACACCCCGCACCGCGGCGCGTGGCTGCCCCTGGGAGTCCAGGCGTTCGCCCACTACGTGAAGGCCCACTGGGGAGGCGAGGGCAAGCCGCTCTACAACCTCTACTCCGACCTGATCAACAGCCCCGCCGCACGCCAGATGCTGCGCTGGCACCTCGCAACCGGAACCGACACCACTCTCGACGTCGCCGCCGGCCAGGACAAGGCACGGACCGAGTTCCTCGACGCACTGGAGCGGATGGGCGACTGGCCCCAGATCCCCCGCCTGCTCGGCGTCGCCAACGGAACGGGCACCGGCGCCGGAAACAACATCCCCGCCGGCAGCCCCGCGATGGACGCCCCCGGACCGAAGGTGGGCGCGCAGCTGCTTACCCAGGGCGAGGGACGCAAGACCGTCGCTGAGATGCAGAAGCCGGGCCAGGACGAGGTCTCGATCAACACCACCGGCTTCCCCGAACTCGACGGCGCTCCCGGCGGTCTCTTCCCCGAGCTCCTGGGCGGCGCCTCCAACTTCGGCGTGGCCGCGATGCTGGCCAACCTCATCAACATCCCCAACGAGGCGGAACTCGCGTACAACGCCTCCTGCTTCGTCCCCACCATCAGCTCCGTCGCGGTCGCCGACATCGACAACCACGACGCCCTCTACCGCAAGATCGACGCCGAGCACAGCGACCTCCACGACTTCCGCTGCGCCACCGCCAACGAAGGCCACACCGTCATGACCCGAGAACTCGGCGAGTGGATCGTGACCAAGCTCAAGGACGCGTAACCACCAGCCAGGACGCGCATACGCAGCCTGAAGGGGTCTGCGGCCTGACGGCCGCAGGCCCCTTCAGTGCACCGACGCCGCCGCAGTAGATTCCCGTGGTCATGTGTTGCGACGATCACTGGAGCCCGCCCTGCAGCAAGGGCACGGTCAGCGAGCAAGCCGAGCGGCTGGAGCCGCGCGAGCCAGAGGCTGGCGACTGAACGGGTGCTGCCCTCAGTCAGCAGCGCGCGGTTCGTCGTCCAGATGGGCCATGGCGTAGCCGTGTTCGTCGGGATGACGGGCCAGGCGTGCCATCACCCACACGGTCCGGGCGTCCATCCCCTCACCGAAGTCGGCGGCCAGGCGCCGTGCCTGCCGCGTCGCGCGCGGGGCGAGCACCCACCGTACGAGCGGGAACCGGACCCTTCCGGTGCCAGCCGTCGTTCGGCCTGCTCTATTGGGGGCTTCCTCGGAAGGGGCATCGGAAGTGTTCGGGGCGGGCACGGTCGCGAGTCTGGTGTCAGCTTTGGTCGCTGTGGCGGCCATCGAGCCGGAGATCACCGAAACGGGCGGCGCCGCAGGGCCTCGATTGACGAACGCGTCCTTGCGCTCACCTGTCCCCTCCGGGCTTGAGGTACAGCATCCGTCCGAGTGAACCGTGACGGTGTCATCCGTCCTGGCCCGCTCATCTGCTGGATGATGGTCGGGCATGGCCCTAGGCGGGCCACGTTCCGACCGCCGCCCGATCCGGCGTACCGGAACGCAAGGAGCGTGGCATTGCACCGGCCTGCACCACAGAGATCACCCACAGCGTCTCGTCAGTGTTCGTTGACGTGCCGGGATCGGGCCGAGGCGCGTCAGGAAGGCACTGCCGTGAGCCGTCGCTCTTCATGGGAGTCCCGCCGGCTCCGCTACTGGGCCGAGTGCAGCGGGCAGTCGCGTCGCACCGGTCTGCGGACCAGCCACCCTGCTCCATCGGCATCACCGGCGCAGGCGCTGCTGGAGAGCTACGTCCTCGAGCAACTCGGCACTCCCCCAAGCTTGTGCGCGCACCCGTTCGGCATCGCCTCGGTGACCAGTTCCCGCACGTCTCTCACCATGAGTCTTGATGCCTACGTGGGCCAGGAGAAGTACTCCTTCCCCGAGCACTGCCTGAGCCGGCTGCTGCCCGCAGCCCCCGCACCTGGCAGCGGAGACGAACCGCACGGTATCCCCGGCCTGCGCGTCAGCAGCATCGATGCCCGCGGCCGAGAGATGCGGCTGCACATGGTGGAAGACCGCGGACAAGCAGCGACTCTCGTGCTCGCTTTTCCTCGTGGGCTGCCAGAGGGTTGGGAGGAAGTCGAACGCCGGCACCGGCACTGGTGCGAAGGCAACGGCCTTCGACCGCTGTGGAAATCCCCGGGACTCGATCCCGTGGAATCCGCCTACATCAATGCCTTTTCCAGTCTTGAACGGTCACGGTCCAGGAGGGCCGCGGTGGGAAGCGCCTTGCTACGGCGTATCGCTCTCTTCCACACCGTCACCGCCTTCTACCGTGTCCAGTGCTGGGACGACGGCGACAGCTGGAAGATCGACGCCCGCACCGCCCATCCCCTCGCCATCTGGCACGACCAGCTCCTGCAGAGGCTGTGCCACCCGCGATGGGGCCTGCCTGTGCAGGTGTCTCACCGGTTCTGCCACTGCGCTGAACCGGACTCCCCCTATCAGTGGGGGCACACCTGCTCTTTCTACTTTGGTGATCGCGACACCCGCGAGGACGACCCTGTCTATCTGCGGGTCCACGCAAGCCCTGAGGGACGCGACTACGACCGGCAGATTGAGACCCTGCGCCAGGTCGGAGCACCAGAAGCCTGGATGGCCCGGGCCTTCCCTCAGCGCGCGATCCGGCACCACGAGCAGCACTTCCAGGAGGAACAACTGCGGTGACGGCACGTCCGCGTCACCGCCCGAGAGAAGGCGGCCCGCACGCCTGGACCAGCCCTGCCGTCGGCGGCGGAAGCCATGACCGTCGAAGCGTTGCTCAGAGGTCGTTTTCTCCCATTGTTTTACCCCTGGATGTGTACTTGATCCTGTTATGCCGGGTCGCGCCAGGAGATGGTGGCTTCGCCGGTGAGGCG